>NZ_MKVU01000020.1:0-83204 GCF_001899225.1 Pandoraea sp. 64-18
TCTTTCACCGATTGAGTTTGAACGGCGCTACGCGCCAAACGGCTCGTGAGTGTCTATGAAACTCTGGCCGGTCCATCCCTAAAGCAAAAGGCACCCGACATCAGACACAATAGATGCTTCGCAAACCGATCCGCACAATCGAAAGAAATCGCATGGGAAGCTGGCCTGCCCAGAGGGATTCGAACCCCCGACCGTCGGCTTAGAAGGCCTCGCCCTTGGGCGGCGGCGGGGCTGGAAGCCCCTTGCCTTCATCCAACTGAGACGCGTGTGTGGGCGGATTATAGCGGGCGGTGTGATGGGGGTGTGATGAAAACCAGCACGAGGCTCGGTGCTCGACCTGTAGGTATCGCGTGAAACTGCCCAAGTAACGGGCCATCATAACGTCATGCTGACGTTCCTTTCCCAGCCGCACCTTTTCGCCCTCCTTGCGTAGTCCACGCTATACGCCCGGGTCTTGCTCCACCACAGAATTGCCAACTTCCGGCAGAATTTTGGCAGAGCGTCTCGGATGACGTCGTCTTCGGGAGATGACGCGAAGGGCATCTTGCCCGCCACTCCGCATCAACTTAGGTTGCACGTTGAAGTCGTTTGCAGTGTCTGTGAGCGTTTGCGGGGCGGAGGTAAGGATTCTGAGCAGACGACGTAATTCCAAGGAGCGGAAACGATGTGTTGTGTTTGCTGCGGGTAAGTCCGGGTGCGCCCATTAGGTTCGGGTTGCTTTGTCACAGGCGAACATGGTGATGTGATATCTTGCGATAATGGAGATTTACGAGCCTCATTCTTTCGGACACGCCTCCCATGACAGAAGAAGATATCCAAATTATTAAATCCGAAATATGCCCTTTAATAGAAAAGGGAGAAGCTTCGTTACTTCTAGGCGCCGGATTTAGCTACGGCAACGACGCGAAACTCGGAAAAATTCCAACGGGCGATGGACTTCGTGACGCTTTGCTTGCTAAGTGCGGCACGACTGCGGGAGGGAAGACGACCCTTAAGGATGCGTACACTTACTCATCAAAAAGAATCCAAGACTTTAATAATTATTTAAAAGACTTTTTCACCGCCGAAAAAGCACATCCATGGCAGGACAAGATATTTCAATACGCCTGGAGTCGCGTCTACACAACCAATATTGACAACATCCTTGACGTCGCATATGCGACAACAAAGGGACGAAATCAATTGGCCGGTGATTTTGTTTTTTTCAATTACTGCGATCAAGCTTCCGCCTCAAACACAATTGGAAGCATTCCGGTTGTCTCCATACACGGGAGCATTTCAGATATCGAATCTGGATTTATATTCTCGAATCTCGAATATGCCATTGCATCCAATAAACTATATGATTGGCACAACGAACTTGCGGCGAGAATGCTTATCGGCGGCTTGATCGTCGTCGGAAATCAACTAGATGAATCCGATATCGATGCCTACTTGTCTCGGAGAACTCAAACCTACGGCAGATCCGAGAATAATGTGGGAAACTGGATCGTCATGCCGAATCCAGATCCGATCAAACGAGAAAATTATATTGAGGCGGGGTATAGGGTAATTGATGCGACTGCCGAGGATTTTTTCAATGAAATTTACCGACACGCTCGCCCCAGAAAATTAGTCGATATTGTTCTTGAGACGATCCCCGCCGCGAGAACAAAAATTGCGAAAATTGGCGCAATGACTTGGTTTAAAGAGGCATTTTCTCCGGTTCTTTCCGCAATCGAGAAATCGCGCACCGAATCTGGAATACTTAGACACTTTGTTACTGGAGCCCATCCAGAGTGGATCTATATTACAAATTCCGCCCATGCTCGGACACCAAGAATTGGACACCTTGCAGGAAAGCTAGTTGATAAATTGACATCGGCAACTGAGGGGATTGGCGTTCTACACGTTATCGGCCCCAGTGGTTCCGGGAAAACGACAGGTATTCGCGCTGCGCTGATGGAAGTTGTTGAAAAATACAGCTACATCTATGAGTTCGACTCCACAAACGGAATTGATCTTGATAAATTTTTATCAATAATCTCCGGATTCTCCGATAAATCAAAAGCTGTTTTTGTTTTCTACAATGCTGCGGAATTTTATTATGCCGTAAATTCAATAGCACTGGAACTCCGAGACAAAGTTCGATCTTATTGCCTATTTATTCTCGAAGACAGAACAAACAATTACAAAACAAATCTAAGACATCTTGCCGATGCCGATTCGGTGTCTGAGATTTTTGAATTTGGGTCGCTTGATTACGCAGATGCCATTTCTATTTGCGAGAGAATCGCCAGTCATGCGATCAAACTTGGAGATTTCTCTGACCTATCAATTGAAAAACAGGCAGGAAAACTGCTTGACCGGGAACGGGGATTTAAAGGCGACTTGTTGTCCGCACTGTACTCCTTGACGACTCATGAGAATTTTGAGACGAAAATTTTCAATGAATATCATTCCGTTGCTGATGGAGATGCAAAAAAGGTTTTGCGAATTGTTGCAATACTAAATCACCTTGGATTTACCATACCAATAAACTATGTCGCCGGAATATTGAATTACTCGGTTGGCAAGATTCAAAATCAGATCAACGAGAACCTATCCGGAATCGTGGTCGACTACAATTTAAGAGGGCAGCTATCCTGCCGCCACAGAGTTATTTCTGATTGCTACTTCGAAAACTGCATATCTGGGAACGGTGATCAGACCGAGATTCTTGCCGTTCTCGAGTACCTTTCCAATAAATTCACTATTGACGACATCAAATTTCACCCCCTCCCGTATCAAATCTACAGACGCATAATTTCGCTTGATTTTCTTTACGAAAATTACTTCCCGACTGACACGAGGGCGGCGGATACGGAAATGACGTACCATCAGGCCCAGAAAATTTACGGCCACGACGGCGTTTTCTGGCTTCAGTTTGGGAGATTTTATAGAAAGCTCGGGCGTTTTGATGAAGCAATTCAGTGCTTTAGAACAGGGTTGGAATTTTATGATTCATTTCAAACCAGACACTCCCTCGGCACCGCACTGATTGAAAAATATATAAGTGACAACTACGAAGATCGCGAGCTTTACGTCGAAGGCATTGAACTTTTAGAGTATGAGCGCTTGCGGCGCGGCTCATCTGACCCGTATCCGACGTCAACCATGGTTTCATTTCTTATAAAAATTTGCCGGGCCATGCCTGATGATAAAGATGCAACCGACAAGCTAAAAGAATGTATCAACTACGGCATTAAGTATTTTCCAGAGGATGATTATTTCTCTCGCCAATTGAAACTCTATCTTCGTGGCGCGCAAAAGCCCTGAGCCGTTGCTGCCCAAGATGCAATCTCTTATTGACTTTCCGAGCAAGTTCTTGGGATTTGTTACGATTCGCTGGGGGTGGCTCGCTTGTAGCAAGTGAACGATGAAATTTTGCTGCGATTTTCTGCGGGGATTGCGCCATTCGCCGCGAGCCGGTTTCCCCGTGCCGGGGTCGGACGGATGACTGTCCGGCTTCTGGCGATGCCGGTTGCCTGCCGGAGCCCGTCTGCTGATCGCTGATCGCCTGTGTATGGCGTAGGTCGCGTCTCCCCCGAATCCCGTGCCGTTCCTGGCTGTTGGCCGGTTTGCTGGGCCGTCTCTATGGACCGGGCAGTGACTTCCGGTGTAGTGTTGCCTCGGCGAACTGAATGTTGGCGAGGATGCCGGTGCCGGGCCGTCATGCGGACTGCGCGCCAGCAACGTCTACGTTTCCGGTTGGCGCTTGCATTGGACGACGACAGGGGTACGGCCGAGGAGTGCAGTTCCTATTTCGGTTCTCTATATCTCTATAAGACGCAGACACCATGACCGGTCGACGTTGCCGCGTATCTGTACGCCTGACGAGCAGACGCGGGGGCTAGCGAAGCGAGGCCGGTCGGGGAACCAGACGGGAAGCGGGGGCCGAAAGGAACGCCCAATAGAGTTTCCGGACAATGCGGCAATGGGACGCAGTTTGCGGGTAACCCACAATCAGTCGCGAGGTGGGCCTTCGAGTAGCAATGCCTACTGGGGACGAATTCATGCTCAGGGCTAGGACTGAACATTTGCTCGTGGGCTGTTAATCAATCGTCCGTTTGTCTACCACTCCGGAGAGGTGCACTGATGCGGTAATTAAATCCTTGTATACGAATTAATTACCGACTATGATTGTTACCACGTTTAATTACCGCGCAGTGTAGTGTCCGCGCTTTCTATTGGAGCGATCATGTCCCGTGCCTTCCTGTACGCCCGCGTGTCCACAGCGGAGCAGACGACCGACAATCAGGTGCTTGAGGTCGAAGCTGCCGGGTTCCATATCCAGCCCCGTCATGTCATCGCTGAAACCGTATCGGGTAATGTCCCAGCAGCAGAGCGCCCCGGATTCGGGGCACTGCTGCACAAGCTGGACCAAGGCGATATGCTGGTAGTTACCAAGCTGGACCGGCTGGGCCGGAACACGACGGACGTACTGGCAACGATTGAGCGGTTGGCCGGAATGGGCGTGCAGGTGCATTGCCTTGCCCTCAAGGGAGTTGACCTGACCAGCCCCTCCGGGAAGCTACACATGACGGTGCTGGTAGCCGTGGCACAGTTCGAGCGGGATTTGCTGATAGAGCGGACGCACGCTGGATTGGCGCGGGCAAAGGCCGATGGCAAGAAGCTGGGACGGCGAGCCACACTGACCGAAGAACAGAAAGCTGAGATACGGGGAAAGTTGGCAGGCGGGGCCACAGCGCGGGGACTTGCGAAGGACTACGGAGTGTCCCATCCAACCATCCTGAAGGCGGCGCAGGTCGAGTAGGTAGTTACCGACGCAGACACATGGGGCCGGTTCCGGGCAGTCGGGCTGGCCCTTTTGTATTTCGGTTTCCTAGAAAGACACGAGTAGTTACCTTCCGCCTTGAAGCTAGTTACTTCCACCAAGGAGAGCCGAATGCACGTTTTGGAGTTGAACCGCGAAGAACGCGATTATTTCCTGAAGGGCAACAAGAATGCTAAGGCGGCATGGCGGCGAGCAGTCAGGGTAACTACCGGAACCGTGCCGACGTGGGCGGTAACTACTCGGGCCACCCGTGGACTCCGTGACGATGCGCAAGTAACTACCCATAACCCCGCCGAAGTAACTATCGAGTACACAGCGCGGGAGCTAGAAGTGATCCGTGCCGACAGGGAGCGAGCAGCCCGAATGCTTGACCCGGATTACGACCCGCTCGTGGACCTGTAGCGCGGTATGTAATGTGATGCTAACGCTGGCGGCCTGGAGCCGCTGGCAGTAGCCTGACAGAGACATCCCCCGATTGCGTTCGCTGCGCCCGTGTCCGCCATCTGTTTCTGCTTTTTTTTTCTACTTCCTCCGCGACCGCTTGGGTTCCAGCGCCGCCAGCAAATTCTTCACGGTCGGCTGAATGTACGGATACTCCCGGCCATTTGCTCTACGCGTCACGATCTTGCATACCAAGCCATTGATCGTCACGGTGTCCTCCGACACCACAACCTTTGCCGTGAACTCTTTTGCGCCGCCCCATGTGCTTGCCGCCGCACGAAGGGCGCGACGGAACTCAGACAGAGTGGTACATCCGGCGAGGTCCGCGCTCCGGAACGGTTCTTTGGCCCGTCGGATGATTTTCCGCAACTCCTCTGCTGCCCATGCTTTCTGACGGTACGCCCATATGTTCTTCGACAGTACCAAGTCGGGGAATGTGAGTGATATCGCGTCCAGAACTTCTTGTTGAGTCCGGCCCAGCCAATCGCCCTCCAGCAGCTTTGCCACAATCGCCGGAGGAACCCGATAGAAGCCTTCGGGACTTGGTTTGTACACCGTCGATGCATCCCGGACTTTGAGGCTCGCAGCGGTCGGATTTGCTTCCTTGTATGCGATTTCCGCACGAGCTGCCGCTTCCGCTCGTGCTTTCAGGAGTCCTGTCCTGTGAATGATCTCTTTGGGATCAAATGCTCGTTCGGCCGGGTCTGCTGGATCGCCATGGTTTGGCACTCTCATATCCGGACTGAACCGGACTGCTTCAGCAATGGCGGCCGCCAGTTCAGGGCTAACGGGTTTCGTCACGGTGCAGCCTTATCCACAAATATAAATACACATAATACATTTAGGGAATTTTACACAAAAAAGATCCGCACTCAACCCCCATGCAATGTTATAGCAGTCCAAAGTAGTTACCGCTACGAGGTGAACCTGTACCGGGACTGACCGCTACTGTCCGCAATCGTGGTGTCAGTCAGCGCGTCCGTCGTCACCCTAGCCGGGAAAATCTAATGAGCGGCTTCGGCATCGTGATCGGGCTGGTAATCATCGCGTACCCTCTCATCCCGGAAGGGCGTACCGGACAGGAGGGTGAACTGTGAAGATTCTGTACATTCTCGTGCTGGTGTATGGCGGGTCATACGGCAAAGCCATTGACCATGTACCCGGCTTCCAGACGGTGGAGGACGGCACCCGTGCCGCTGCGTTCGCGGAGCAGCAGATGAAGTTCAGCTTCGGGTCGAATGCGTTCTGCATCCGACAGGTGCAGCCATGACGGCCCTTGTACTGTCCGGCATCGGTATCCGTCAGGACGCCGAGGGCCGGTACTGCCTGAACGACCTTCACCGTGCGGCTGGCGGGGAACGAAGGCACGACACCCGCGAGTTCCTTACGCGGCAAGGGACGCGGGAATTGATCGATGAATTGACGGGGATTGCCGTCATTTCCCTGCGCGGCCGCTACGGCGGCACGTTCGTGGTCAAGGAACTGGTCTACGCCTACGCCATGTGGATAAGCCCGGCCTTCCACCTGAAGGTAATCCGCGCCTACGACCAGCTTGTGACGGCCCCGCCTCCGCGACCGGTAGTGAACCTAGCCGACCCTGCCGCGCTGCGCGGCCTGCTTCTCTCGTACACCGACGAGGTAATGGAGTTGGAGCAGACCGTGCAGGAGCAGGCACCGAAGGTTCTGGCCTTCACCCGTATCGCGGAAGACAACGCGTCACTGTGCATCACCGATGCCGCGAAGACGCTCCAGTGCGGCCCGCGTTAGCATGTTTTCTGTATTATTTCGGCGTTTCCTGTTGATTGGAATCCATAACAAATGGGAGAATTCGCCATCTATATGAGCACTAAGATAAACAAGGAAAATGGAATGCACCCTGTGATAGCAAAGACCTTCGGCGGCCTGTCTGCGCGGTACTACGTTCGCCAGTTTCTCTTTGGCCTGATTTTTCCTGCACTTATCCTTTTCGTGCTGACGCGTGGTAGTCAGCCACATGCGTCAGCATTTGGGGCTTATGCACTGTTTGCGGTCAACACTTTGTTATACCCGTACTCTCGCTTCGTCTATGAGAGCATCATCGGCTACATCATGGGCAGCAACGTCTTCTTTGTGAACGCCATTCTCATGCTATTCGTAAAGCTGATCACGATGGCAATCTGCTGGTCATTCGCGATCTTTATCGCTCCGTTCGGCCTCCTGTATCTTTATATCCACCACAGCCGAAAATCGACCGTATAAGTGAGCGAGTCCTGACGTCGCAAGCACCACGAAAGCCCATTGTTCAAATTCCGGCGCATCTTAACTCAGCGGCCCCCTCTCCCTTGGTATCGCCGACAAAAAGTGTTGGTTCGTAATTGAAACGGGTAAACCGGGCGCCGTAAACTTCTAGCATCACGCAAACAACCGTGATATCGGTTTGGCGACCCGGAATGCCAAAGGCGGACAGCCGCCGTGGAGAACTCGCATTCGTGAGCAGCCTCCGGCGGTTTTCTTTTGGGCGCTCGCACGCTCAGATGCTTTATGCTGTCCGCACAGCCTCTTCGTCGGCGGCGAGTCTGCGTTCTCGGGGAGGATTCGATCTTGGCTTGCGGAAGTTGTGCAGCGGGTTCTGGGGCAGTCGAACGTCCCATTCAGCGCGAGCGACCCGAACTACATGCGCGAGAATCGTTAGGTCCCTGTTTACCGTTGAGCCGCTAACCGAACGCAAACGGGCATCTCGCCATGCCGCGAAGTGAGCTTGCGTCAGGCTTTCGACCAATATGTTGCTGATCGGGGTCTTCAGGAAGGCTCTTATGCGAGTGGCTTCTACAGCGGCTCCGCGCTTATGAGGAACGACTTCTACCAAGTAGCGATGGAGTATGTCGCCAAACGTGCGATGCTCGTTACGGCAGCGTTCACGCAATGCATCCAGCGCTTTCTGTCGCTTAATCTCGTTCTGCCGCTCGCGGGCGTCGGTGTCAACTACACGCACCCACTCCTCGGCATCGTCCCTTACATCGAAATACGCGACTTGCGTTGGCACGCCTGCACGTCGAACCACGCCCTTCCAACGCACGCCGAAGCCTCGCTTGATTTCAAACATGCTTGCCATTTGACGCCTCCCGGTTAGTCCAACTTCTTAGCCAAATCTTCGGCGCGGAGATGTGTGTAACGCTTCAGCATCACGAGTGTTTTGTGACCGGCGATAGCGGCCACCTCCATCATGGACAGTCCCTTCTCGAACAGGCGACTAATAGCTTCGTGTCGTAAGTCGTGCAGTGTGAGGTCAGTGATTCCGGCTCGCTCGACGGCTCGTATGTACGCAAGGCGGTATGCGTTCGCGGTCAAGTGGAGGAACACTTGCCCGTTCCTTGGAGTACGCACGGTTTCCAGTACTTCAATCGCCTTGCTGGATAACGGCACATAGCGCTTCTCCCCGTTTTTGGTCATTTCCAAGCGGACTACCCGCCGCTCCATGTCAATCTTCCTCCAGTCCAGGGCAATGATTTCGCCCCGCCGCATAGCGGTCTCAAGGGCGAGCACAACGGCGGGATACAGGAAGTCACCAATGCCTGACCGGCACGCGGCCAAGAGCCGCACCTCTTCTCCCGGCATTAACCGACGATCACGAGCAGGATTCTGCTTCGGACGCCATACGTCGTGCACGGGGTTCAGGGGAATGTGCAGACCCCATTCTTTACGTGCGACCTCCAGCACGTGCCCCAACAGGTTCATGTCACGATTTACGGTGCTACCCGTAACAGTGCGAAGTCGGGCATCACGCCATGCCGAAATTACAGGCGGTTTCAGGTTCCCTAGGCTGTACTGCGCAATCGGCTCTTGAATGAACCAGTTAATGCGGACCGTCTCCGCCGCATGGCCGCGCTTACTCGGGGTTACTTCGTCGCGATACCGAATGAATAGGTCTCGCAGAATTGCGGCCTGCGCCGGACGTGGGTCGATGAACGTACCGGCGATCATCGTCGCTTCAGTCACTGTTACCCAGTGCTTCGCCAGCGTTTTAGAGGGGAATGTTTTCGATAGTGCCGGGAAGCCTTTGCGTCGGATTACTGCGGTCCAACTGACTTTTCCGGCGGGACTGACGCGTCGTCTGATGGTCGCCATAGGGCAACGCCCTCCCTCGCATATAAGCGATAGAGAGACATTGCCGTGTCACACTTCTGCATGGTCGGCGTGAAAACGACCAAGTTCCGCGTGGGACTTCAAAGCCCTGAGCGATACGGCTGTCGATATGAGATTACGCCACCCGTCACGTGACGATTTTCCGATCAGAATACCGGGACATAATCCGCACGCAAGTGTGTCAATATTATCAGACGAGAACTGGCGCTACCCAAGCTTCTTAGCCAAGTCCTCCGCTCGCAAGTGTGTGTACCGCTGCAACATGGAGAGAGTCTTATGGCCCGTTATTGCTGCGACCTCTATCATCGCAAGACCCCGCTCGAACAGCCGACTCGTCGCCTCGTGCCGTAAATCATGGAAGCGAATGTCTGTCAGGTATCCCGGACTCGCACCGCTCTCGCCGACATACAGATTTCGAGCACGGACCGACGAACGGTCGAATGCCTGAGTAATTGAATCAGCAGCAAGCCCGAACACAAGGCCAGCGTCACGCGGACCGATTCCCTTCAGCACAGCAATAGCTCCAGACGAGAGAGGGACGGTGCGAGGTACATCCGTCTTGGTGCGCGGGAGGTGCGCGGTGCGTCGCTGTAGATCAACATGCTCCCAGCACAACCCCGCGATTTCGCCGCGCCGCATTGCCGTCTCGACCGCAAACCGGATGACAAACCCAAGCACCGCAGAATGCGACGCACGGCCGATTGCTGCCATTTCGGCCTCCGTCACCCTACGAGTTCGGCCGGGAGGTTTCTGAGGCTTCCTGACCAGTGCCGTCGGGATTCCCGCAGGCAACGCGATACCCCATTCGGATACGGCGTGTCGCAAAGCGCGACTTACGAGGTTCAGTTCATGGATAACGGTCTGCGGACCGACTGTGCGCAGACGCATGTTCCGATACTCAGCCAACACAGCCGGGGATAGCGCGGGAAGACTGTATGCGCCGAGAGTCTGCTTAATCGTCCTAGCCCGACCGAGGTCACTCTTGCCGCTCCGCTTCGTCGGGGATACCTCGGCACAGTAGCGGTCGAGCAACGTCGCCAGAATCTCGCCGTGCACAGGCGGCGGGAGGAACTGTCCGCGATCAATTTGCGCTTCAAGCTCACGCCCCCATTGGGCGGCATCTGCCCGGGTACTGAAGGACTGAGTACGGGGCGGGTGACCCTTCTTGCGCACTTGGCATTGCCATTTCGCGCCGAGCTTTCGGATAGTCGCCATGTGTCCTCACTGTGATGAAAGTGTGATGAACACGCGACTCGATGGAACCGGGCGACGGTAGGCCCTTATGAATACTGGCCTGCCCAGAGGGATTCGAACCCCCGACCGTCGGCTTAGAAGGCCGATGCTCTATCCAACTGAGCTATGGGCAGTGCGTGATGGCAGCGACAAGACGTCGCTGCCGGCGGGTCTTGCTGTGGCGAGATAACGCATCACGCCCAAGCAATCGACGATTATAGCGCACGCGCATGCCAATTTCATCGGCGTCGCTTCAGGAGATGTCCCCCTTTGCGTGCCGTCTCGTTCGCCTTTAGACTGGCAACGTGGAGGAGCGCGAGCATGAACGAAATCGAACGCGAACAACGCTTTGGCGCCCACAACTACGCGCCGCTGCCCGTCGTGCTCTCGCACGCCAAGGGCGTCTGGGTCTGGGATGTCGAGGGCAACCGCTATCTCGACATGATGAGTGCCTACTCCGCCGTCAGCCACGGTCATGCGCATCCTCGACTGGTCGCCGCGCTCACCGCGCAGGCACAACGCCTCGCCGTCGTCTCCCGCGCCTTCTACACCGACCGGCTCGGCGCCTTCCTCGAACGGTTGTGCGACCTCACCACACTCGGCGGCGCACTGCCGATGAACACCGGCGCGGAAGCCGTCGAAACCGCCATCAAGGCCGCCCGCCGCTGGGGCTACAGCGCCAAACGCATTCCCGCCGACAAAGCCGAAATCATCGTCGCCGACGGCAACTTCCACGGTCGCACCACCACCATCGTCGGCTTCTCGTCCGAGCCCGCCTATCGCGCCGACTTCGGCCCGTTTGCGCCCGGATTCGTGCGCGTGCCCTTCGGCGATATCGACGCCGTGCGCGCCGCCATCACCCCCAACACCTGCGCCGTCCTGTTCGAAACGATTCAGGGCGAAGGCGGCATCGTGGTCCCGCCCGACGGCTTCCTGCGCGCCCTGAGACAGCTCTGCACAGAACACAACGTGCTCATGCTGCTCGACGAAATCCAGTCGGGCCTCGGACGCACCGGCCGCTGGTTTGCCTATCAGCACGAAGACATCGTGCCCGACGGCGTGATGCTCGGTAAAGCACTCGGCGGCGGCCTGCTCCCTGTGTCGGCCTTCGTGGCACGACGCGACATCATCGACCTGTTCGAGCCCGGCAGCCACGGCTCGACCTTCGGCGGCAACGCCCTCGCCGCCACCGTCGCGCTCGAAGCGCTCGACGTCATGGCCGACGAAGACCTGCCGGGACACAGTGCCGAGATGGGGGAATACCTGCTCTCGCGATTACACGCGATTCACTCGCCGCTCATTCGCGAAGTCCGGGGCCGCGGCCTCTGGGCCGGCATCGAAATCGATCCCGCACGCGCCGACGCACACGACCTGTCCCTGCGCATGCTGCGCCGTCGTGTGCTCGCCAAGGAAACGCGCGCGACCGTGCTGCGCCTCGCACCGCCGCTCGTCATCGAACGCTCGGAGATCGACACCTGCATCTCCGCCCTCAAGGCCGTGCTGGCCGAAGCGGAAAACGAGGCCCGACACGAAGCCTGACGCGAGGCCAGGTCAGGCGCATGCGCGCCGGAGCGCTCGTGCATTCAAGCACCGCGCCCGTCAATGCGTCGACGACTTCGACCAGAGATTCATCACCAACACGCCCGCGATGATGAGCGCCATGCCGATCAGCGCAGGGGCATCGAGCTTCTGACCGAACAACACGCGTGCGGTGATCGAGATGAGCACGATGCCGAGCCCCGACCACATCGCATAAGCCACGCCCACGGGAATTGTGCGCAGTGTGAGCGACAGCATGTAGAACGCCACGCCGTAGCCCACGACCACCAGCGCCACCGGCCCGACGCGCGTGAATCCCTCCGAGGCCTTCAGCGCCGACGTGGCAATCACCTCCGCCACGATTGCCACCAGCAGGTACAGATACGCCATCGACACTCCTTTTCCTCGAATTCGCGGCCGATCATCATAACCGACGGGTTCTCCGCCTGGCCCCGCAAAATTCACTTGCCCAAGCGCCCCGCGTCGCGCTACAGTCACCGTCACGGTGTGGCCAGCACACCGGCGTCGCTCGGACGGTTCCGGGCGCTTACGTTCCAGGATTCTCATGTCCAGCTCTCAGGGCTCGCGCAGCTTTACGCGCATCAATCGTCTTCCCCCTTACGTTTTCAATATCACCGCCGAGCTGAAGATGGCCGCGCGCCGCCGTGGCGAGGACATCATCGATCTCTCGATGGGCAACCCCGACGGCGCGACCCCGCCGCACATCGTCAACAAGCTCGTCGAAGTCGCGCAACGCCCCGACACCCACGGTTATTCGACGTCGCGCGGCATTCCGCGTCTGCGCCGCGCGATCACACGCTGGTACAAGGATCGTTACGACGTCGACCTCGATCCCGAGCGCGAAGCCATCGTCACGATCGGCTCGAAGGAAGGCCTCGCTCACCTGATGCTCGCCACGCTCGATCAAGGCGATACGGTGCTCGTGCCGAATCCGTCGTACCCGATTCACATCTACGGCGCGGTCATCGCGGGCGCGAACATCCGCTCCGTGCCGATGACGCCCGGCATCGACTTCTTCACCGAACTTGAGCGCGGCATTCGAGAAAGCCATCCGAAACCCAAGATGGTGATCCTCGGCTTCCCGTCGAACCCTACCGCCCAGTGCGTCGAACTCGAATTCTTCGAGCGGGTGGTCGACCTCGCGCGCAAGCACGACATTCTCGTCGTGCACGATCTGGCCTACGCCGATATCGTCTACGACGGCTACAAGGCGCCCTCGATCATGCAAGTGCCCGGCGCGCAGGACGTGGCCGTCGAATTCTTCACGCTCTCAAAGAGCTACAACATGGCCGGCTGGCGCATCGGCTTCATGGTCGGCAATGCCGAACTCGTCGCCGCGCTCGCGCGCATCAAGAGCTATCACGACTACGGCACGTTCACGCCGCTGCAGGTCGCCGCCATCGCCGCGCTCGAAGGCGATCAACACTGCGTCGAAGAGATTCGCGCACAGTATCAGCGCCGCCGCGACGTGCTCTACAAAGGCCTGACGGAAGCGGGTTGGGACGTCGATCTGCCGCGCGCGTCGATGTACATCTGGGCGCGCATTCCCGAACCGTATCGCGCGCTCGGCTCACTCGAATTCGCGAAGAAGCTGCTCGCGCAGGCCAAGGTCTCGGTCTCACCAGGCATCGGTTTCGGCGAGTACGGCGACGAGTATGTGCGCTTCGCCCTGATCGAGAACGAGTCGCGCATTCGTCAGGCCGTGCGCGGCGTCAAGCACATGTTCCGTGAAGACGGGCTGGTGCACCCGACGGTCGCCTGAGCCGCTACGGCGTACGCCCTAAAGCAACGGGGAGTCCGAAGACTCCCCGTTTGCCTTGCCCTGATCGATGCCTACGCCCCCTATGCGGGCAACCACTCCTGCAGCGTCACTTCAATGGTGATGAACGAGAGGTTGCCGCCGCGCACGAAGCGCCCGGCGAACATGCGCCCGTCGGTATCGGCGACCATCCCGTGCAGCGTGGGAAGCTCGCTCACGGCTTCGGGCCGTACGTCGACCTCACCGAACACATTGAGGATTTCCACCCCGGGGCCGCTCACCCGCTGTTCGCGCCAGCCGTCGCCCGCGCGAAACGCCAGCCGCGCGTCGATCAGGCTTCCCACGGCACCGCGCACGATGGCGCGCGAGATGGCATGCTCCACACACAGCGCTTCGATGCTTTCCGTCAAGTCCTGATTGGGTTTGAGACGCGCCACGACCAACCTGCCCAGCGTGCCGTTCTCGATGTCGACCGGGATATCCAGTTCGGCGCTCATGAGAGATCTCCCGCGATGGGATGCAGCAGACGGAAACGCGTCTCCTCGTCATCCGCGCTCACGTAGCCGCCGCGCTCGAACAAACACAGGCGAATCACGACCGGCTCGTCGCCGGCCCACGTGTGATCGAGAATCAGATGGCCGCCATGCAACTCGCCGCTCGGGTCGGAAAATCCCGCATGGCAATGCAGCAGCGTGGCGCCGTCGGCCGTGCGGCCCACAGTGATCGCGCCACCGATCAGATCCACCTCCCGGATTTCGTCGACCGGTGCCCCATAGCCAAAGGGACGCTCCGCGTCGGCGGTGGTCTCGATCATGTGATACCGCAGACCTCGCGCGGTGCCCGCGCAGAAACGGCCGACGCCGCCACCATACGCATAGCGGGATAACGCTTCGCGTAAGGACTCGCCGAGATTCGCACCCGACCGGATCGTGACGCGCAGTTCGTGCTGCCCGCTCAACACGCAGTCTTCCACACGGGGTAACGTGGGGGCGCCTGCATGTCGATAGATCCGTGAAAGCGCAGGTTTCATAGTCGATAGTCTCCTTGCTCTTCGAGCATCGTCTTGATTTGCTTCTTCACGATCTTGCCGTAGCCCGATTTGGGCATGGCATTCCAGAATACGAAGCGCCGCGGCCACTTGTAGCGGGCGATACGCGCTTCGAGATGTCCGAGCAGTTCATCGGCCTGAGCGGCCATGCCTTCCCGGGCGACCACCACGGCAAGCCCGCTCTCGCCCCATTTGGGGTCGGGCACGCCAAGCACCGCGCACTCCGACACGGCCGGGTGCGTGAGCAACGCTTCCTCGATCTCGCGCGGATAGACGTTCGAGCCGCCCGAGATGTACATGTCCGACGCGCGGCCCGTGATGTACAAGAACCCCTGCGCATCGACGTGTCCGAGATCGCCTGTGTGAAACCAGTCGTCCTTGAACGCCTTGGCATTCGCCTCCGGATTATTGTGATATCCCATGAAGACCGCCGGACCGCGCACGCAGATCTCGCCCGACGCGAACGACGGCTGACGCTCGCCACGCTCGTCGAGAATCGCCACCTCCATACCGGTACGCGGCACGCCGCAGGTGCCCACGCGCGCGTCGGGTGCGTCGTCGTCATCGGTGTGCAGCCACGGCGGCAACACGGTGATGTTGCCCGTCACCTCGCCCAGCCCGTAGTACTGCACCAGCACCCGCCCCAGCTTGCGCAGCGCATATTTCTGATCGGCGCGATACATCGGCGCCCCGGCGTAAATCACGAACCGCAGCGAGCGATGGTCGTAGCGATCGACGGCCGGGTCTTCGACCAGCATCTTGACGATGGTCGGCACCGTGAACATGTTGTCGACGCCATGACGCTCGATCGCCTGCCAAACTTGTTCGGCATCCATCTTCTCGCCCGGCAGCAGCACGCTGGCCGCCCCACGCGCCGTATTGACGATGGCGTGAATGCCCGCACCGTGCGAGAGCGGCGCCACCACCATCGAGCGGCTGCGATAGGTGATGCCGGGCATCAGGTCGGCCAGGTGATTCGTCACGACGAACGCCATCTGCCCATGCGAGAGCACGCCCGCCTTCGGATGCCCGGTCGTGCCCGACGTATAGAAGAACCACAGTGGATCTTCGTACTCGACTTCCGCCTCGTAGCCGGGCGCGCCTTGATGTTCCGTGACCAGCGTCTCGTAATGCAATTCCCCTGCGCGTGGCTCGCCCAGCGCGATCACATGGCGCAACGCGGGCGATGCGGCGCGCACGGCGTCGACGTGCCCCTCGAAGCCAGCGTCGTAGATCATCACGCACGCACCGCTCGATTGGCCCAGGTACGCCGCCTCCGGTGCGGTAATACGGAAGTTCGTCGGCACCCACACCGCGCCCAGTCGAAAGGCGACCCATGCACTCTCGAAGATGGGCAGGTTGTTGCGCGAGTGAACCAGCAGCTTGTCGCCCTTGCCCACGCCCAGTTTGCGCAGCGCATCGACGGCGGCGTTCACGCGCGCATCGATCTCGCCCCATGTGCTGACCTTGTCGCCGACGATCAGGCCGGGCTCGTCCGGATGACGTCGGGCAACGTCGGCCAGCAGGCGGCCGAGATTCATGACCTTCTTGAGCATGTCGCTCGTCTCCTCGTTCTTTTCGCTCAGTCCCGCCCGGCAAATGCCGGGCAGCCTGCCTCACCGCCGTTCAAGCGAAGCATCAGCGCGCTTCGAGAATGCTCACGTAATTGGCCACTGCCGCACCGCCCATGTTGAACACGCCCGCGAGCCGCGCGTTGGGAATCTGCATCTCGCCCGCGGTCCCCGTCAGTTGCATCGCGGCCATCACGTGCATCGACACGCCCGTGGCGCCGACCGGATGGCCCTTCGCCTTCAGGCCCCCCGACGGGTTGACCGGCAGCAGACCGTTCTTCTCCGTCACGCCCTCGGCGACCAGGCTCGCACCCTGCCCCGGTTTGGCCAGGCCCATCGCCTCGTATTCGATCAGCTCAGCGATCGTGAAGCAATCATGCGTCTCGACCAGCGACAGATCCTTCAACGACACACCGGCCACCCCCAATGCCTGACGCCACGCATGCTGGCCGCCTTCGAACGCCAGCGGATCGCGCCGCGAGAGCGGCAGGTAGTCGTTGACCTGCACCGCCGCGCGAAAACCGACCGCCTTGGGCATCGTGCGCGCCACGTCGGCCTTCGAGATCACGAGCGCCGCCGCGCCGTCGGACACCATGGAGCAATCGGTGCGCTTGAGCGGCCCGGCCACGAACGGATTCTTCTCGGAGACGTTGCGGCAGAAGTCGTAACCGAAGTCGCGACGCATATGCGCGTAAGGATTCACCGACCCATTGCGATGGTTCTTCGCCGCGATGCCTGCCAGGGCATCGGACTGATCGCCATAGCGATCGAAATAGGCCTGCGCGATCGTGCCGAACACGCCTGCGAAGCCGCCCGGAATGTCGGCCTCTTCGCGTGCATACGAACACTTGAGCAGGACTTCGCCAACCTGCGGCGTCGCCAATTCGGTCATCTTCTCGAACCCGATCACGAGCACGTGGGTGGCCTTGCCCGCCTCGATGGACTGCAAACCGCCGTGCACGGCCGCCGACCCCGTTGCGCACGCATTTTCGTAGCGCGTGGCCGGCTTGAAACGTAGTCCAGGAATGCGATTGAAAACGAGCGACGACGGAAAGTCCTGGTACAGGAAGCCACCGTTGAACGTGCCGACGTGAATGGAATCGATCTGCTCGGGCGCGAGACCCGCGTCGTCGAGCGCGGCTTGGGCGACATCGGCCAACAGGACTTCGGCATCGACGTTATCGAGTTTTCCGAACTGGGAGTGGGCCCAGCCGGTGAGGCATGCAGCAACCATGAAGTGTCTCCGGAAAAATGAGGTCATCCCGCTCCGGTGAGCAATTTCAATGCCAGACCTGTGCGGCACAGCCCCGCCGTGCGTGGCGCACGAGCGCCCGCGCTCCATCGCCGTCTCGTTGCGTCCTCCTCGCCGCGTTCGCGTGCGTGGCGCACTCGCCGTTGACGTAAGCGTAAAGCCGCCGTCGATGGCCCATCAAGCGAATTTGTCGGCGCGCCGGGTCAGCGCTGTTTGCTGCACCGCAACGCGATATCTCGTACCTGAAACCCAGCGACACCTGTCGCATCGTTGTCGCCTGCCGCATGCGACAGGTGTCGCAGCACGGGCGGCCGATGCGACAGGTGTCGCACGACCTGTCGGCCAACCAAACAATGTCCGCGGCGCGGGAGGTCAACAATCCTTAATAACGTAAGGGTTTTCCCGTTCGAACGACGATCTGGCACTCGATTTGCGTAAGATAGCCAAGCCACTTGCGAGCCACTTCACGCTCGCCTTACGAGATGGCCGAGGCGTTGCAGGGCAACACGTCCGCCCACCTCGCGCTTCAGACGCAGTCACCAAACCTAAAAACAGGAGACATGCAGTATGAGCAACATGGATCGCCGCCACTTCATCAAAGTCGTGGCCGCCACGTCGGCCGCCGCCGCCACGGGCTTGTATCAGACGCAAGCGCACGCTGCCGAATTCACGCTGAAGTTCGCCAACAATCTTCCCGTCAGCCACCCGATGAACGTTCGCGCCAAAGAGATGGCGCAAAAGATTGCGGAGCAGTCGAAAGGTCGCATCGACTTCCAGATTTACCCGAACAATCAATTGGGCAGCGACAGCGACATGCTGAGCCAGGTTCGCTCGGGCGCCATCGACTACTTCACGCTCTCGCCGCTGATTCTCGGCACGCTCGTGCCCTCGGCGCAGATCTCCGGCGTGGGCTTCGCGTTCAAGGACTACGGTCAGGTATGGGCCGCGATGGATGGCGACCTGGGCGCCCACGTACGCAGCCAGATCGCAAAGACCTCGGTGTTCGCCTTCGACAAGATCTGGGAAAACGGGTATCGCCAGATCACCACCAGCAGCCGCCCGATCAATTCGCCGGCCGACCTCAAGGGCCTGAAGATCCGCGTGCCGACGAGCCCGCTGTGGACGTCGATGTTCCGCGCCTTCGACGCCGCGCCCACGTCGATCAACTTCTCCGAAGTGTATTCGGCCCTGCAGACGCACATCGTCGAAGCCCAGGAAAATCCGCTGGCCATTCTGACCACGGCCAAGCTGTACGAAGTGCAGAAGTACGTGTCGATGACGAACCACATGTGGGACGGCTTCTGGTTCCTTGGCAACAAGCAGAAGTGGGACAAACTGCCGAAGGACCTGCAGGCGATCGTCACCGCCAACGTGAACGCCGCCGCGCTCGCGCAACGCGACGATGTGCGCAAGCTCAACGACAGCGTGACGACCGAACTCAAGCAGAAGGGCCTCGTGTTCAATGCACCGAACAACGAGCAGTTCCGCGACAAGCTTCGCGCCGCCGGATTCTATGCCGAATGGCACAAGAAGTTCGGCGATGAGGCGTGGTCGATGCTCGAAAAGTACACCGGGAAGCTTGCGTAAATGGAAACGTTGACGATGACGGCCGAGCCGACGCACGCGCTTGCCCGCCTCTTCTGCCACGTCAACCGCGCGGTGATGAAAGTCACCGAAGCGGTTGCCGTGCTGCTGGTGGTGGCCGAGACGCTCATCCTGCTCGCGGGGGTGATCTCGCGTTATGGGTTCGACAATCCGCTCACCTGGTCGGACGAACTGGCACAGATCCTGTTCATCTGGTTATCGATGCTCGGTGCCGTGCTCGCGCTCGACCGGGGCGAGCACATGCGGCTGTCCGCCATCGTCAACAAACTCCCGGCGGCATGGCGTGACTGGTTTCAGACCATGGCCGCGCTCACGGTCTGCGTATTCGTCGCACTCATTATCGTGCCCGCGTATTCGCATGCCATCGAGCAGATGGACATCACCACGCCCGCACTGGAAATTCCCGACGGGCTGCGCGCCGCGGCCCTGCCCGTGGGCGCGGTGCTGATGCTCATTGCCGCCGTCTCGCGCCTGGCGCGCTGTTCGAGCCTGCGCCAGCTCGGACTCGGTGTGCTGGTCGTGGCCACGCTGGGTGCCGCGCTCTGGCTTGGGCGCCCCGCGCTCATCGCCATGGGCAATTACAACCTGCTGGTGTTCTTCGTGCTGATCGTCGGCGTCTGCGTGGCCGGCGGCATTCCGATTGCGTTTGCGTTCGGGACGGCAACACTGGCGTATCTGGCGCTCGTGACCGACGCCCCGCTGCAGATCGTCGTCAGCCGCATGGACGAAGGAATGTCAGGCCTCATCCTGCTGTCGGTGCCGCTGTTCGTACTGCTCGGCGCGCTCATCGAAATGAGCGGGCTGGCACGCAGCCTGATCGAATTCATGGCCGCGCTACTCGGGCACGTGCGCGGTGGCCTGCAATATGTGCTGCTCGGCGCCATGTTCCTGGTCTCGGGCATTTCCGGATCGAAAGCGGCCGACATGGCGGCCGTCGCGCCCGCGCTCTTCCCCGAGATGCAGCGACGCGGCTCGAAGCCGGAAGATCTCGTGGCGCTGCTCTCGTCGACCGGCGCCATGACGGAGACGATCCCCCCGAGCCTGGTGCTCATCACGATCGGCGCCGTGTGCGGTGTGTCGATCACCTCGCTCTTCGTCGGCGGCCTGCTGCCCGCGGTCATCGCAACGCTGGCCATCGTCGTGGTGTGTTTCGCACGTTCGCGCAAGGAAGCGCCGAGTGCGGCCCGCCGCGCGCCGTGGCGCGTGATCGGCAAGACGTTCATCGTGGCCTTGCCGGCGCTCGCCCTGCCGATTCTCATCCGCACGGCCGTGATCGAGGGGGCCGCCACGGCCACCGAAGTCTCGACCGTCGGTATCGCCTACACGGTCGTGATCGGCCTGATCGTGCATGCGTTCAAGAAGCACCTGAACTTCAAACGTCTGTATCCGCTGTTGACGGAAACGGCCGCGCTCTCCGGCGCGATCCTGCTGATTATCGGCATGGCCACGGCCATGGCCTGGGCGCTCACGCAATCCGGGTTCTCCGCCGCGCTGGTCAGTCTGATGCATGGCATGCCCGGCGGTCAGGTCGGCTTCCTGCTCATCTCGATGGTCGTGTTCATCATCCTGGGCAGCGTGCTCGAAGGCATTCCGGCCATCGTGCTGTTCGGACCGCTGCTGTTCCCGGTGGCACGCTCCCTGGGCATTCATGACGTGCATTACGCGATGGTCGTAATTCTTTCGATGGGCATGGGACTGTTCGCCCCGCCGCTGGGCGTTGGCTTCTACGCTGCGTGCGCCATCGGCAAGACATCGCCCGACAAGGTTTTCAACCGGATGTGGACCTACATGGGCGCGCTGTTCATCGCATTGCTGCTCGTGGTACTCGTCCCCTGGATCTCGATCGGCTTTCTGAAGTAACGCAAATCCGCTAACGGTTTCGCAATCTCACCGACGGGCTCCGCCGCACTGCGGGCGGCGGAGCCCGGACTGTAAAAATCATTACATTTAGGAGTCCGTATTATGATGGGGAAAGTGGCGGTGGTGACGGGCGGCGGAATGGGCATTGGTGCCGCCATCTGCGAACGATTGATGAATGACGGCATGACCGTGGTGGTCGCCGACCTGAACGAAGGCGCCGCCGCCGAAACAGCGGAGAAACTGAGCGCGGCGGGCGGCACGGCGTGGGCGCTGGGCATGAATGTGGGCGACGCGGCGTCGATTGCCGACGGCTTCGCAAAGATTGCGCAGCGCCATGGCCGCTGCGACGTGCTCGTGAACAATGCCGGTATCGCCAAGACGTTTCCGTTTCTCGACTACCCACTCGATCACTGGCATCAGGTCATGGCCGTGAACCTCACGGGCACGCTGTTGTGCGGGCAGCACGCCGCACGACTTATGCGTGAGCAACGCTGGGGGCGCGTCGTCAATCTGGCGTCGGTGGCGGGCATTCTGGCCAGCGCCGGACGCACCGCCTACGGCACGTCGAAGGCCGCCGTCATCGGGCTCACGCGTCAGATGGCCATCGAACTGGCACCGTTCGGCATCACCGCCAACGCGATCGCTCCCGGTCCCGTCGACACGCCGCTCACGCAGGCACTGCATTCCGACATTTCGCGTCGCCACTACACGGAGACGACACCGCTCGGCCGCTATGGGCAGCCGCGTGAGATCGCTGGCGCCGTGAGCTTTCTCGCGTCGGACGATGCCTCGTATGTGACCGGCCATATCCTGCCGGTCGACGGCGGCTTCGTGGCCGCCGGCATTCTGGAAATCTGACGTCCCGCTTGTCTCTCGCGCCGCCTTCAGCGCGCGCTGGTGTCCGGCCCATCGGGCACCAGCCGAGCGCCCGGCGCGCGCTGCATGTCGCGCCACACCGCTCGCGCGTTCTCCACAAACGTCTCGACGCACGGATTGTGATTGTCGCGGCTCCACAGTAGCGCCACTTCCGCCACCGGGGCGTTGCGCAACGGTCTGAAAACCGCATTGCCGAACGCGCTCGTGCTGCTCATCGACATCGGCACCATCGCCACGCCCAGCCCTTCGCCCACCAGGTTGATGATGGTCTGCTGCAGGTTGGTTTCGAGCCGGATATGCGGCGAGAATCCCGCGCGACGGCAATGGTCGACGACCAGGTCATAGACAAGCGGCGCGATTTCACGCGGAATGCTCACGAACGACTCTTCGGCCAGTTGTGCGGCGTCGAGCACCCGCGCCTTCCCCAACGGGTGCGTGCGTGGGAGCACCGCCACCATCTCCTCGCGAAACACGGTCGCCGTATCGAGCCCGGTCAGGTCTTCGGGGCGATACATGATGCCGACGTCGGTCTGCCCAGCTCGCACGGATTCGGCGAGCAGATTCGGTAACGTTTCCGCCAATTTCATGTCGACGCGCGAATATGCGGCGGCATACGTGCGCGTGAGCGCGGGCAGGATGTTGTACGCCGAGGACATCATGAAGCCGACGGTGATCGCGCCATCCTCTCCCCGGCTCGCCGCCACGACGTTGCGGCGCGCCCGATCGACCGAGTTGAGAATTTCCACCGCGTCCTGATAAAGGCGAGTACCGGCGCGCGTGAGGCGCACGCTGCGGCGCGTTCGCTCGAAAAGCTGCACACCCAGCTCTGCTTCCATCAGCGCAATCTGGCGCGACAGCGGCGGCTGGGAGATATGCAATTGCTGGGCGGCTCGGCCGAAGTGAAGGGTCTCGGCGAGCACCACAAAGTACTGGAAATGGCGCAGCTCAATCATCTGATACCCCAAAGGTATTAATGGCGCATCTATATTGTATTGGATGTTATGACTGGGCAGTCGTATCCTGCATCAGCGGTTGGCCACCCGAGCTGGCTGCGACATAAAGAGACGTCAGGAATCGCCAGGCCACAAGCCACCGACGGCGCCCTTTCGTACCGATACGAGAAGGAGACAAGTCATGCCCGCTCACCTTGCTGTAGCGTCAGCCCCCGCTCGACCTGTCGGCCCCGCCGCCCCCCTCGGCGCCGCCACTGCCAGTACCGCCTTCAGCCACGTCACCGCGCTCGCCGAGCGCATCCATCGGGTACCGGCCGCCCCCGCCGCCGCACCTCAGATGCGCCCCGACTATCTCGCCATTGACGATCTGTGCGGCACCGACGCCCGAATGCGCGCGTTGCTCTCGCGCGGCAAGCGCTTCGTCGATCGCGGACTGCCGGTATTGATCCTCGGCGAGACGGGAACGGGCAAGGAGTTTCTGGCCCGCGCGCTGCACGAGTACAGCGCGCGGCGCGCGCAAGCGTTCGTCGCGATCAATACGGCATCGCTGCCGGAACATCTCGTCGAGAGCGAATTGTTCGGCTATCAGCGCGGCGCGTTTTCGGGCGCCCTGCCCGGCGGAATGAAAGGCAAGTTGCAGCAGGCAGACGGCGGCACGCTGTTCCTCGACGAAATCGGAGACATGCCTTATGCGCTGCAAACGCGGCTACTGCGCGTGCTCTCGGAGCAGGAAGTCACGCCGCTGGGCGCGAGTCGCCCGGTGCCCGTCAACGTTCAGCTCATCTGCGCCACGCATCAGGATCTCGCCGGTGCAGTGGCACAGGGCACGTTCCGCGAAGATCTTTACTACCGCATCGCCGTGGGTGTACTCACGCTGCCGACACTGCGCGAGCGCGACGACAAGCGCGAGTTGATCGCGCGCATGCTATGCGACGAGTGGCCGGGATTGCGCGCTGATCAGGCACTGGCTCGCGTAGCGCCGCACGTCTTGGCGTGCCTGCTCTCCCACGCGTGGCCGGGAAATCTGCGCCAGATGCGCGCCGCGTTGCGTTACGCGTGCGCAGTAATGGCTGGCAATATGCTGGAGATGGACGACCTGCCGCCAGAGCTTGTCATGCCGTCGCCGGCGCGCAATGTGGATGGCAATGTCGCGATGCGTGCCCTGGAAGCGCGAGATGTCGTGGCGTCGAGCCCCGTCGCCGCCCCGAACGAAGCAAGTGCGCAGGCATCGCCGCACGACCACCGAGAGCGCGACCGCATTCTGCAGGCGCTCGCGCAACACCGCTGGAACATTTCCGCAGCGGCACGCACCCTCGGCTTCTGCCGGGCGTCGCTGTATCGCAAGCTCAAGCAGTTGCGCATTCCGCACGTGCGCGATTGCGGCGACGCCCTCGGCGCGAGCCATTACGCGTAGCCGAACACGCGGCAAAAAACGCAGACAAAAAAAAGCGCGGCCAATGAGGCCGCGCCAAGGTTTGGAGACTTTTCACTCAACGCAAAAGTCTACTTCTCGCGGAACGTAGTATAGGGTCTGGCCTCCCGAATCATTCTCATCATTCGGCGCAATGCATTATTCGGCGACTCGCAATAGTCCGTAAAACGCTATCAACAAATGACTTTTTGGCGCGAGTCAATTGTTCACGCCTGTCGGCATCTCGGATTTTCCTCATCGCGTGTGCTTCAGTACGCGCAATGACGCGATCATGAGGTCTACCCGCACCGCCCCCCTACACCTCGCCGTATAGCCATCACAAAACCTCACCGATCGTGCAACGGAAGGTACCTTTATCGAAGGCATTATTTCGTTCGGCGCGTGACGTGGGTCAATGATCGCCATCGCGGAGATCACGTGTCGCTGGAACTTAACGCCTTGCCCCATGTCGCGTGTAGATCCAGTGCTGGCAATGCTTCGCGAGCGATGCCGCTTGCCCTCTGCACTGTGTCCCAAGCGCAACACACGTCGCTTGCGTGGTCATTTATCGCCTAGGCTTAATCAAGCCAATCCCTTATTGGACAACGCTTTTCGGCACATTCGGCGGATTCTTCCCGTATCTGAAATAGATTCTTGCGGATTCTGAAATAGGCGCGGGTCTCGCTCACTCATACACTGCCCCCTGTCAACAGAGCAGTGCCGATACTTGATCGGGTCCGCGAATGACAAACCGTCACCTCGACATGTTCTGTTTCGCCGCGTTCTGTTTACACGCGAATTCTGCGATTCGTGTCACGTTACTGGAGCTTAAACCATGAAAAAAACTCTTCTTGCCGCTGCCGTTGTCGGCGCGTTCTCCGCGAGCGCCCAAGCGCAAAGCAGCGTCACCCTGTATGGCTTGATCGACGCTGGCGTCGCTTACACCAGCAACTCGACGACCTCGACGGCTTCGGGTTCGAAGAACTTCCGCGCAACGAGCGGCCTGATCAACGGCAGCCGTTGGGGCCTGAAGGGCGCGGAAGATCTGGGTGGCGGTAACAAGGCCATCTTCGTGCTGGAAAACGGCTTCTCGATCAACAACGGCACGTCGGGCCAAAACGGCCGCATGTTCGGTCGTCAGGCGTTTGTTGGCCTGCAGAACGACAAGTTCGGCTCGGTGACGATCGGTCGTCAATACGACTCGCTGGTTGACTACCTGGCACCGCTGACCCTGAACGGTTCGTCGTTCGGCGGCACGATCGCAGCGCACCCGTACGATAACGACAACACGAACAACTCGTTCCGTGTGAACAACTCGGTCAAGTACTCGAGCGCCAACTACAACGGCCTGACCTTCGGCGGCCTGTATGGCTTCTCGAACAAGGCTGGCGATTTCGCCAACAACCGCGCCTTCAGCGCCGGCGTGAACTACGCGAACGGCCCGCTGACCGTGGCCGCTGCCTACCTGGAACGCCAAGGCAACACGGGCGCCAACAACACCAGCGGCGCAGTCGACACGTCGACTGGCGGCGACTCGGTGTTCAGCGCCTCGAAGCAACGCGTCTGGGGTATCGGTGGTAACTACGCCTTCGGCCCGGCAACCGTCGGCCTGGTGTACACCCACACGCAACTCCAAGGCCTGACCGGCCTGAACTTCAACAGCACCGCAGTTGCCTTCGGCAACGACGGCCTGAAGTTCGACAACTTCGAAGTCAACGGTCGCTACATGCTGACCCCGGCAGTCTCGCTGTCCGCCGCGTACACGTACACGATGGCCAAGCAAGATTCGACGGACAAGAAGCCGAAGTTCCACACCGTGACGCTGCAAGCCGACTACCGTCTGTCGAAGCGTACCGATGTGTACCTGACCGGTTCGTACCAGCACATCTCCGACAACGAAGGCACGGGCCTCCAAGCCGGTGTCGGCGCTGCCGGCGGTATGTCGTCGACCAGCTCGCAAACCGTTGTGGGCACGGGCATCCGTCACCGCTTCTAATCGACGCGGCGCGCACACCGGCGGCATGATGCCGGTGCGCCTGACATGAAAATGGGCAGCCTCGCGGCTGCCCATTTTTCATTGCGTCGATCGCGGTGCGATCAGAAGCCCAATCAGAACCGCGTTTCGCGCGCGGCGCGCAGGAAGTTGTCGAGCACCGGTGTGCAATCGAGATACTCCGGCCCACCCGCCCGGTGAAATTCCGGGTGCCATTGCAGCCCCATCACGAACGGCGCCTTGCGATAGCGAATGGCTTCCACCACCCCATCTTCCGAGCACACCGCCTCCACACTCAGGTCGCGCCCAAGCGTTCTCACCGACTGGTGATGGATCGAGTTGACGATCGGCACGTCGACCGGCCCCAGCATCTGCGCGAGCGATGACCCCTCGGGGAACGTCAGCGTGTGACGGTTGTGTTCGTAGGTATCGGTCACGTGCGGGATCGCGTCGGGCAGATCCGTAGCAATGTCCTGGTGCAGCGTGCCCCCAAATGCCACGTTGATGAGCTGGCAGCCTCGACACACACCGAGAATCGGCTTGCCCTGCTCCACGAACTCATGCAGCAATTCGAGTTCGTACATGTCGCGCATGCGATCGCCTTGCCATTCGTGGCGCGTCGCCACTTCGGAATAGCTGTGCGGCGAGACGTCCGCCCCGCCCTGCAACACCAGTCCGTCGAGATGCTTCGCGTAATCGTGCAGACGGATATGGCTCGGGTGCAGCAGCCCCTGCGTGTCGACCGTGGGAATCATGAACACCAGCACATCGCGCGACATCACCCAGTGCGCGATCGACTCTTCAAGGTACTGAAGCGTCTTGCTGCGCAGCCCCTTCGACCCCGGCTCCGGATGAAAGATGCGCGCTGAAATGCCGATCTTCAGGGTGCGCTGCGTGATGCGCTGCCCCGCGCGGTCGTACCACGCGCGAAATCGTGCCGACGTGATACGACGCAGCACCGACCACGGCGAATCGCCCGCCTGCAGGTACGACGGCTGGGTGCCCATCGAGGCAGGGCTGCCAGGACGCGCGGCACCTGGGCCGAATGTCGGCTGATGCGGCGGCTCGTCGCTGCCGGCACGGCAGGTCGCAGTCTCACTGCCCGTGCCACCGACGCCGCTGGGCACGCTGGTCGCTTCGCTCGGCTTTGGCGCCGGCGTGCCAATCGGATTACGGTCGGCCGCCACTTCGGCTGCCGACGCCTGAACTGAGGGGCTCGTCGCCGAGGCAGGAGCCCCTGGCGGCGCCTCGGGCGCGGGCGCCGGACGCGTGAGCGTGTCGGGGTTCGCTGGCATGTTGCCCGAAGCCTCGGCCGTGCCCGCAACGGGTTTCGCCGTCGCATGAGACGTCGCCGTTGTCGGCGGCTCCACGTACTCGGACGCGCCCTGCGAGGCCGGCGTTGGCGACGTACCGGCGTCGGTGGACGGCGGCGTCTGCGGTGGCGTTGCGCTCTTGCTCGTATCGGACTCTGGCTTATTCGACGGCGGCGACGGCTGCGGCGATTTCGGATCTTGAGCGTCAGTCATGGTGGCGTTTGGATGGCGTCCGCGAAGGGGGAAAAATGGATGGACCACTGCGGCTGGCAAATTATCCCGCCGGCCTGATCCTGCCGCAACCGGGAAAGCCGATCGACCGCCAGATCCGGCACCCCGGCACCGGACAGGACTCGATGTACGATGAAACCACCCCGCCTCGGCGGGGTCGAACCACAATATCACGCATCGTGCGTATGAGCCCGCACGCTACGGGCGATGCAGCACGGCAGAGAGATAAGCGCGCGATGCGACAACTTAAAGAATCAATGAGCGACGTTTCCATCAATACAATGAAGACACCTGCCACATTCGGCGGCGATATTCGTTCAGGAGCCTGCAAGTGAAGCGTTTTCTGCGTCTGTGGCAAGTTGCGCGCCACGATTTCCGGGTTCTCTGGCACGCGGCTCGCGATCCGCGCCGCCCGCGCTGGTTGCTGCCCGCGCTGGCGCTGCTCGCCGTCTATTTAGTCAGTCCATTCGATCTGATTCCGGACTTTGTGCCCATCTTCGGCCTGCTCGACGATGTCGTGGTGATCGGGCTGGTCGCGCATTGGCTCATCAACCGTTTGCCCGAGGAGGTGCGCGAGGATGCGCGCGCCCACGGCGCCCACGGCTTCAGGCAGCGAGCCTGAGTCGGGACGTTGACGACGCCGTCGGCCATGAGCAACGGACCTTGGCCGAGTCTCCCCGAACGTTGGACCAGCGTCCGGCGTCCGGGAGCACATCGCATTGATGCCTGCTGGCGTTAGCGTCATTCGCCCCCACTCAGGGCATGAGCAACGTCGACCCGGTGGTTTTGCGCGCCTCGAGATCGCGATGGGCCTGGGCCACGTCGGCCAATGCGTAACGCTGATTGACCTCGATCTTGACCGCCCCCTTGGCGACGACATCGAACAGGTCGTTGGCCGTGGCTTCCAGGTCGGCCCGCTTGGCCGTGTAGCTGAAGAGCGTCGGTCGCGTGAAGAACAGCGAGCCGCGCGACACAAGGTCGGCCGTGTTGATCTGCGCGACGGGCCCCGACGCGCTCCCGAAGTTCACCATCATGCCCAGCGGCCGCAGGCAGTCGAGCGAGCCGATGAACGTGTCCTTGCCGATGGAATCGTAGACGACCGGCACACCTTCGCCACTCGTGATCTCCTTCACCCGTTCGACGAAATTCTCACGCGTATAGACGATCGGATGGTCACAGCCATGCTGGCGCGCGAGCGCCGCCTTCTCATCGGAGCCGACCGTGCCGATCACCGTCGCGCCCAAGGCCTTGGCCCATTGGCACACGATGAGCCCCACGCCGCCAGCGGCCGCATGGATGAGGATCGTGTCGCCCGCCTTGACCGGGTAGGTGCGGCGCAACAGGTACTGCGCGGTCATGCCCTGCAGCATCATCGCGGCGGCCTGATCGTCGCTGATGCTGTCCGGTAGACGCACGAGCGAGGCCACCGGCATCACGCGGGCCTGCGAGTAGGCGCCACAAGGACGGCTGGCATAGGCGACACGGTCGCCCGCCTTGACGAGTGTCACGCCTTCGCCCACGGCCTCGACCACGCCGGCCGCTTCCATGCCCAGACCGGCCGGCAGCGGCTGCGGATACAGGCCGGTGCGGAAATACACGTCGATGTAGTTCAGCCCGACGGCGTTGTGGCGCACACGCGCCTCGCCCGGCCCAGGGTCGCCCACTTCGACGTCGACATACTTCATCACTTCCGGGCCGCCATTCTGTTCGATGCGAATTGCCTTGGTCATCCTCGCTCCTCTCACTCGTGTGAAGTGTGTTGTGAACTGTCGGTTCTCGGCGTCACGCCACCGGCTGCGCGGCCAGACGCACCATCAACTGCTCGAGCAGCATGCGCGCCGTGGCGCTGTTGGTCGCGCACGGCACATTGTGTACGTCGCACGCCCGCACGAGGGCGTTGATATCCGGTTCGTGCGGTTGCGGCGTCATCGGGTCGCGCAGGAACAGCACCATGTCGACACGCCCCTCCGCCAGTTGCGCGCCAATCTGGAGGTCGCCGCCGTGCGGACCGGAGAGCATGCGCTCGACGTCCAGGCCAAGCTCGGTGGCGATGCGTCCGCCCGTCGTGCCCGTTGCGACGAGCTTGCACTGGCGCAGCACGTCGACGTAGTCATGCGCCACCGCCAGAATGTCGTCTTTTTTCTTGTCGTGCGCGATGAGCGCAATCCGGACGCTGGGTACCGTCGATACAGTCATTGAAGCGATCTCAAAAAGGTTAAAACGTGCCCGGGTACGCGCCACCGTCAATCAGCACGTTCTGTCCGGTAATGTAGCCCGCCTGCGCGCTGCAGAGAAACGCGCAGGTCGCGCCGAACTCGTCGGGCTGCCCGAAACGGCGGGCCGGAATTGCGGCAGCCCGCTTGGTGCGGACTTCTTCGACCGTCTGTCCGCTCTTGGTCGCCGATGCCTGCAAGGTGGCCGCGAGGCGGTCGGTATCGAAAGCGCCCGGCAGCAGATTGTTGATGGTCACATTGTGCCCAACGGTCGTGCGCGCCAGTCCTGCGACAAACCCGGTCAGACCGGAGCGGGCGCCATTGGACAACCCGAGAATGTCGATGGGCGCCTTCACGGCCGACGACGTAATGTTCACGATGCGGCCGAAGCCGCGTGCCATCATGTCGTCCACGCACGCCTTGATCAGTTCGATGGGGGTGAGCATGTTCGCGTCGAGCGCGCGAATCCAGTCGTCGCGTTGCCAGTCGCGGAAGTCACCCGGCGGCGGGCCACCCGCGTTGGTCACGAGAATGTCGAGTTGTCCGCACGCCGCCAGCGCCTGCGCGCGCCCCTCTGGCGTGGTGATGTCGCAGGCCACGGCGGTCACGCTCACGCCCGTGGCCGCGCGAATCTCGTCGGCCGCCGCGTTGAGCGTCTGCGCCGTGCGCGCGACGATCACGACGTTCGCGCCCGCTTCGGCCAGGGCCCGCGCGCACGCGCGCCCCAGCCCCTTGCTCGCGCCGCAGACCAGCGCGGTGCGCCCCTTGATTCCCAGATCCATGTTCAGCCTTCAAGACAAGTGACACGTTGGACAACGGCGGTGACACCGCCGTCTTGCAGCGATTCTAAGGGAATCGTGCGCGCGCCGCTTTATGGGGGCAATCGCTTGGGCAATCGGCACGGGCCGACACCAAAACCCGGACCGACGGCGCCCGCATCGGCTAAAATCGCGGCCATGCGGGCCACACCGGCCCTGCCCCAGATTGCCAGCCATGAAACAAGATCTCCGCTTCCCGAATCTCTTTATCTGCGATCACCCGCTGATCCAGCACAAGCTCTCGCACATGCGCGACAAGGAAACGTCGACACGCACGTTTCGCGGCCTGCTGCGCGAGATCACCTTGCTGATGGGCTACGAGATCACGCGCGACCTGCCGCTCACGACCGAGCGCATCGACACGCCGATGGTCGCCATGGACGCGCCCGTCATCGCGGGCAAGAAACTCGCGATCGTGCCGGTGCTGCGCGCCGGCGTGGGCATGAGCGACGGCCTGCTCGATCTGGTGCCGTCGGCACGCGTCGGTCACATTGGCGTGTATCGCGACGAGCAGCATCGTCCGGTCGAATATCTCGTGCGCCTGCCGGATATCGCCGAGCGCCGCTTCATCCTGTGCGACCCCATGGTGGCGACCGGCTATTCGGCCGTGCACGCCGTGGACGTGCTGCGCAAGCGCGGCGTGGCTTCGGAAAACATCGCGTTTCTCGCCCTGGTGGCCGCGCCCGAAGGGGTGAAGGTGCTGCATGACGCGCATCCGGACGTGAAGCTGTATGTCGCGTCGCTCGACGAGCGTCTGGACGATCACGCCTACATCATTCCGGGTCTGGGCGACGCGGGCGACCGCCTGTTCGGCACCAAGAACTGACGCAGGCGGCTCTCACGCCCCGGCCCGCCGGTGCCGGGGCGACCCTCCCCGCCCTACCGCTCTCCCCGGCGTCCCCGGCCCGGGCGCCGCGTGGCCATCGCCACGCCAACGGCTGCCAGCCCCATCCCTCCCCACGCGAGCGGCGGCATGTGCTCCCCGACCATGAGCCACGCAGCAAGCGCCGCTGACGGCGGCACCAGGAAAAACAACGCCGAGACACGCGACGCTTCGCCACGCCGGATCATCGCCAGCAGCAACGAAATCGCGACGATCGAGTTGCCGATCACGAGGTAGACGAGCGCCGCGCCGAGCTGCCACGTCCATTCGATGTGCATCGGCTCCAGCCATGCGGCGAGCGGCAGCGTCGCCGCGAAGCCCACGGCGTATTGCACCAGATTGGACGTAACCGGGTGCTGGCCCACGCCGAAGCGCTTTTCGTAGAGCGTGCCGCACGTGATCGCGCCAAGCGCCACGAACGTCAGTACCAGCCCCAGCGCGGAAGTCGCCTCCACCGCCGAGCGCGCCACAATGACCAGCGCCGCCCCCGCCAGCCCCAGAACCAGTCCGACCCAGTTCAGCCCGCTCACGCGCTCGCCCACCAGGTGCGGCACGGCCAGCGCCACGAGAATCGGTTGCAGCGAGGTGATCAGCGCCACGCTGCCGGCCGACACGCCCAGGCGTAGCGCCAGATACGTCATGCTGAAGTACAGCGCCTGAATGAGCAGACCGATGACGACGAGATGGCCCCAGGCGGCCACGGTCTTCGGCAATGGCGGGCGCATGACGAGGGCCAGCGGCGCGAGCAGAACAAGCACCAGCCCGTAGCGAAGCGCGAGGAACGTGAGCGGGTCGGCATAGGTCAGGCCGATCTTGGCGACGGTAAAGCCGACCGACCAGAGAAACAAAAAAATCAGCGGCGCGGCGCGCAGCCACAACGGGTCGTGGGCGACACCGGTACGCACCGGTTCCAGCGAAGATTTCAGCGACATGAGGGGACGAGCGTTCGATGTAGGGGAGGCGGTGCCGGCGATACGTCAGTGGCAAGGCGTGCGCCACTCGCCACCGATCGTCGGACGGGGGTGTTGTCGCGGCGGCAGACAAGCCCGGTCATCGCCGCCTGCTGCCGCCGAGAATGCTGCCCAGCACGCCGCGCACGATTTCGCGGCCCAACTGGCTACCGATGGTGCGCGCCGTACTCTTGACCATCGCTTCGACGACCGTGTCCTTGCGCCGCGAGCCGCCCGCACCGCCCAGCAAACCGCCGAGCGAGTCCCTGACCGCGTCGAGCAGGCCACCGCCGGCCGTTTCGCCGGTGGTCGGCGGCGCGTCCGGCGCCTGCGGCACCGCCCCTCCGCCTGAGGCGGGCGGCACGTCGCCCTGGCGCGTCCGGGTGCGCCCGACCAGCACTTCGTAAGCCGACTCGCGATCCGCCGTTTTTTCGTACACGCCAGCCACGAGCGACGCGGCGATGAGCGCTGCACGCTCCTGCGGGGTAATCGGTCCGATGCGCGAAGCCGGCGGCGCGATGTACGCGCGCTCCGTCACGGCGGGACGCCCCTTCTCGTCGAGCAACGACACCAGCGCTTCGCCCACGCCCAGCTCGCCGATCACCGTTTCGATATCGAGCGACGGATTGGCGCGCATTGTCTGCGCCGCCACCTTGACCGCCTTTTGATCGCGCGGCGAATACGCCCGCAGCGCATGCTGCACGCGATTGCCCAACTGACCGAGCACGGTGTCCGGTACGTCGACCGGATTCTGCGTCACGAAGTACACGCCAACGCCCTTCGAACGAATCAACCGCACCATCTGCTCGATCCGCTCGAGTAACGGCTTCGGCGCCTCGTTGAACAACAAATGTGCCTCGTCGAAGAAGAACACGATCTTGGGCTTGTCGGGATCGCCCACCTCCGGCAGACGCTCGAACAGCTCGGCGAGCAGCCACAGCAGGAAGGTGGCGTAGATGCGCGGCGCGGCCAGCAGTTTGTCCGCCGCGAGAATGTTGACGATGCCGCGCCCTTGCGCGTCGGTCTGCATGAAGTCGTCGATATCGAGCATCGGTTCGCCGAAGAACTTGTCGGCGCCTTGTTGCTCGAGCGTGAGCAGCCCGCGCTGGATCGCGCCGACCGACGCGGCCGAGATGTTGCCGTACTGCGTGGTGAAGGTCGAGGCGTTTTCGCCCACGTGCTGGAGCATCGCGCGCAGGTCCTTGCTGTCGAGTAGCAGAAGGCCGTTGTCGTCGGCAATCTTGAAGACGAGATTGAGCACGCCGGTCTGCGTCTCGTTCAAGCCCAGCAGCCGCGAGAGCAACAGCGGACCCAGATCGGAGACCGTTGCGCGCACCGGGTGGCCCTGCTCGCCGAACACATCCCAAAGTGTGGCGGGGCTGCCATGCCAGTCGGGCGTTTCGAAGCCGAACTGGGCCATGCGCTCCTTAAGCTTGGGCGTTTCGGCGCCGGGCTGCGCGATGCCCGTCAGATCGCCTTTCACGTCAGCGAGGAACACGGGCACGCCGATGTCGGAGAAGGCCTGTGCCATGACCTGGAGCGTGACGGTCTTGCCCGTGCCGGTGGCCCCGGTAATCAACCCGTGGCGATTGCCCATGGCGGGCAGCAGGCCAAGAACGTGCTGGTCGTTGCGTGCGATGAGAAGCCGTTCGCCGGGGTCGCCGGCAGGGCTCGCAGCCCCGGTGGAGGCGGGCGGGGATGCCGTTGAGGAAGCGGCAAGCGACGAGGCTTGCGGCGGCACGGGCTTCTGGGGCATGAGAGACCTCGGCGGTAGACGCAGCGTGGCTCGTGACACGGCGCAGCAAACACCCGTGGCACGGTGCGGCGGCATGATAAAATTGCCTCCGATTATAGCGGCACGATGCCGCTCGGACTGCCCTGGCCCCGAAACGACGGGGGGACCGATGGGTCGACACGACCCATGGGCGCCAACGAGGCGATTCGGCAATTCGCGCCCGCGACCCCAGTGGTGGCGGGCGCGCCTGTTTCAATGGTTGGCCGCGCCGCACTGCGCTGGCCGGCAGAGGCTACTTCGCCGCACAGCGCGGCACGACGGAGAAATTCATGGCGGGTCATTCCAAATGGGCCAACATCAAACACAAGAAAGCGGCGGCAGATGCCAAGCGCGGTAAAGTCTGGACACGCCTGATCAAGGAAATCACGGTGGCCGCACGCCTGGGCGGCGGCGACGTCGACAGCAACCCGCGCCTGCGCCTGGCCGTGGAAAAGGCTGCCGACGCGAACATGCCCAAGGACAACGTCAAGCGCGCGATCGATCGCGGCGTTGGCGGTCTTGACGGCGCCAACTACGAAGAAATCCGCTACGAAGGCTATGGCATCAACGGCGCCGCGGTGATCGTCGATACCATGACGGACAATCGCGTGCGCACCGTCGCCGAAGTGCGCCATGCCTTCTCCAAGTTTGGCGGCAACATGGGCACCGACGGCTCGGTGGCGTTCCTCTTCACCCACTGCGGCCAGTTCCTGTTCGCGCCGGAGACGCCGGAAGACAAGCTGATGGACGTGGCGCTCGACGCCGGTGCCGACGACGTGATCACCAACGACGACGGCAGCTTCGAAGTCATCTGCCCGGCGAACGACTTCCAGGCCGTGAAGGCCAAGCTTGAAGCGGCCGGTCTGAAGGCCGAAGTCGCGGAAGTCACGATGAAACCGCAAACCGAAGTGGTCTTCACTGGCGAAGACGCCGTGAAGATGCAAAAGCTGCTCGACGCGCTCGAAAACCTCGACGACGTGCAGGAAGTATTCACCAACGCCGTCATCGAGGAATAAGATGAAGATTCTGGTTGTCGGCTCGGGCGGCCGCGAACACGCGCTGGCGTGGAAGCTTGCCCAATCGCCTCGTATTCAGTTGGTTTATGTCGCCCCGGGTAACGGCGGCACGGCGCTCGACGAGCGCCTGCGCAATGTCCCGATCAGCGATCCGAACGTGCTCGCCGAGTTCGCCGCGCGCGAAGGCATCGCGCTGACCGTGGTCGGCCCCGAAACGCCGCTCGCCGCCGGTATCGTCAACATCTTCCGCGCGCGTGGCCTGAAGATTTTCGGCCCGACGAAGGAAGCGGCGCAGCTCGAATCGTCGAAGGACTTCGCCAAGGCGTTCATGAAGCGCCACGGCATTCCCACCGCCGATTACGAAACGTTCTCCGACGCGGCCAGCGCCCACGCCTACATCAACGCCAAGGGCGCGCCGATCGTCATCAAGGCAGATGGCCTCGCCGCAGGCAAGGGCGTGGTCGTGGCGATGTCGCTCGACGAAGCGCATCACGCCGTCGACATGATGCTCGCGGACAACAAGCTCGGCGACGCCGGTGCCCGCGTGGTGATCGAGGAGTTCCTGCAAGGCGAGGAAGCCAGCTTCATCGTGATGGTCGACGGCAAGAACGTGCTGCCGCTCGCCACGTCGCAGGATCACAAGCGCCTGCTCGATCACGATCAGGGACCCAATACCGGCGGCATGGGCGCGTATTCGCCCGCACCGATCGTCACGCCGCAGATCCATGCGCGCGTGATGCGCGAGATCATTCTGCCAACCGTGCGCGGCATGGAAACCGACGGCATCCGCTTCACGGGCTTCCTGTACGCCGGTCTGATGATCGACGCGCAAGGCAACGTCAAGACGCTCGAATTCAACTGCCGCATGGGCGACCCCGAAACGCAGCCGATCATGGCGCGCCTGAAGGGCGACTTTTCGGTCGTGGTCGAGCACGCGATTGCGGGCACGCTCGACAAGGTCGAACTCGACTGGGACCGCCGTTATGCGCTGGGCGTGGTGCTCGCCGCGCACGGCTATCCGGACACGCCGCGCAAGGGTGACCGAATCTCCGACGTGCCGGCCGAGACCGCCGAATGCGTCACGTTCCACGCGGGCACCCAGCTCGAGAACGACGTGCTGACGGTGACGGGCGGGCGGGTGCTGTGCGTGGTGGGCTTGTCCGACACCGTGCGCGGCGCGCAGAGCGTGGCCTACCAGACCGTCAATCAAATCAATTTCGACGGTATGCAGTATCGTCACGATATCGGCAACCGCGCACTGGCGCGCAAACCGGAGTAAGCCCGCCGAAGTCAGGCAACGGGCGTCAGGTCGGCCACGCTTGAAGGCAGACCTTGAAGCGCCAAATCGTTGTGCTACGGCCCGGAGACGTCATGTCGTCCGGGCCGTTGTCGTTTTGGCGGGCGTTTTAGCGGCCGTTCTGGCGGCACCACGACCGCGAATGCCGTCACGGCGTCGCGATTGACAAGCGCGGAGCAAGTTGGCACGCTGACACGGCGCGGGTGCGTCACCACCGCGCGTCCGGCCAGCCCCGGCGGAATGCATACAGTTTTCCCGACAGACCCTCGCTCGACGGAGACTTACATGTTCGATCTCGACAAGCTGGTCAACGATTATCTGATGCCGTTCGGCCTGAAGATTGTGATGGCCGTCGTCATCTGGATCGTCGGCGGTATCGTCATCAATGTGGTGGCGCGACTCGTGCGCAGCGCCATGACTCGCCGGGCCATCGATCCCACCCTCGTTCGTTACACCGAATCGACGCTGCGCATCGCCTTGCGCATTGCGCTGATCATTTCCATCCTCAGTGTCTGCGGCATCGAGACGACTTCGTTCGCCGCGCTGCTCGCCGCCGCCGGCATCGCCATCGGGGCGGCCTGGTCCGGACTCCTGTCGAACTTCGCCTCCGGCATCTTCCTCATCGTGCTGCGCCCCTTCAAGACCGGCGACATGATCAGCGCAGGCGGCGTGACCGGGGTGGTCGACGAGATCGGCCTGTTCGTCACCACGCTCACGACGGCGGACAATCTGCGGGTGTACGTCGGCAACACGAAGGTCTTCGGCGACAACATTACGGTGTACGACGCCAACGCGTTTCGCCGCGTCGACTTGACGGCGCAGCTCGCCCACACGGTCGATGTGCAGGACGCGATAACGCGCCTGAAGGCACGCATCGCGCAGATCCCGAACGTGATGAGCACGCCCGTGATCGATGTGGTGATTCTCGAATTCAATCCCGCCGGGCCGGTGCTCGCGGTGCGTCCGTACTGCCACAACCGCGATTACTGGCAGGTATATTTCGATACCAACCGGGCCATCGCCGAGGTGGGTGGCATGGCTCAATGGCCGGTGCCGGCGCCGCGTCAGATCCTCATGCCGCCGCCGGGCGACCCTGGCAAAGGCATGCCCATTGCGCCCGCGGGCGGCGCGCCAGCGGCCAGTCCTCTGCCCAACGCGCCAGCGCCGTGACCGCCAACGCTTGATGCAGGTCATTCGGGCGGCATTCGGCGCCACCGTTTGCCGCGTCGGCCTGCCCCCGACCGCGTGGCTGCCGGTACAATCGCGGTTATTACCACGCATCGGGACGTCACAGAATGACAGCGCAAGACGCCGCACCGGCGCCGGATACGGGCGCAGTGCGAACTTATCTGCTCGGGCTTCAGGACCGCATTGTCGAAACGCTCGGGCGCCTCGACGGCAAACGCTTCCTCGCCGACGACTGGCAACGTCCGGCCGATAGCGCACTGCGCGGGGACGGCCGCACCCGCGTGCTCGACGATGGCGACTTCTTCGAGCGCGGCGGCGTGAACTTCTCTCATGTGGTCGGCGACAAGCTGCCAGGTTCGGCCAGCGCCTCCCGCCCGGAGTTGGCCGGGCGTGGCTTCGAAGCCCTCGGTGTCTCGCTCGTGCTGCATCCGCGCAATCCGTACTGCCCGACTGTGCACTTCAACGTGCGCATTCTGATCGCCACGGCTCCCGGCCAGTTGCCCGCGTTCTGGTTCGGCGGCGGTATGGATCTCACGCCGTACTATCCGTTCGAAGAGGACTGCCGGCACTTTCATCAGACCTGCAAGGACGCGCTCGATCCGTTCGACACCGCGTGGTATCCGCGTTTCAAGACGTGGTGCGACGAGTACTTCTACCTGAAGCATCGCCAGGAGCCGCGCGGCATCGGCGGCATCTTCTTCGACGACTTCTCGGGCGGCGGTTTCGACACGGGCTTCGCCGTCATGCAAAGTGTGGGCGATGCCTTCCTCGACGCTTATGTCCCGATCGTCGAGCGCCGTCGCGGCATGCCCTACGGTGAGCGCGAACGGGATTTCCAGGCCCACCGGCGTGGCCGCTATGTCGAATTCAACCTGGTCTGGGACCGTGGCACCCATTTCGGCCTGCAATCGGGGGGGCGCACCGAATCGATCCTGATGTCGATGCCGCCGATCGTGAAATGGCACTACGACTGGAAGCCCGAGCCGGACACCCCGGAAGCGAAGCTCTATACCGACTTCCTCGTGCGCCGCGAGTGGGTATGAAGGCCGGCCGCGAATGACCGTCTCCTCCGCTACTGGGCACGACGCCACGCATCCGTCGCCCGCCAGTCCGATCCGGTGCATCGGCGTGCTCGGCGGCACGTTCGATCCGATTCACACCGGGCACCTCGCGCTCGGCGCACTGTTCGCGCGCACACTCGCCCTCGACGAACTGATCCTGATGCCAGCCGGCCAGCAGCCGCAAAAGCAAGGCAGCACCGCGGCCGAACATCGTCTGGCTATGACACGCCTCGCCGCGGAGCAACTCGCCGCAGCGCTCGCGCGCACGCAACCGTCCACCCGGTTGCGCGTCAGCACGCGCGAGATCGAGCGCGCCGGGCCGAGCTACACAGTCGATACGCTGCGCGAGATGCGCCGTGACCTGGGCCCGCAGGTCTCGCTCTCGCTGCTTATCGGCTCCGACCAACTGGTGCGCCTGGATACCTGGCACGCCTGGCGCGAGCTGTTCGACTACGCGCACGTCTGCGCGGCCGCGCGACCCGGTTTCCGCTGGGCCACCGCCTCCTCGGAACTGCGCCAAGTCTTCGCCGAACGGGAAAAGTCCGCGCTCGGGGTACAATCCACGCCATGCGGCGGCATACTGATCGACAACTCACTGGCTGTCGACATCTCCGCCACCGAGTTGCGCGCCACGCTGGCGCACGCGCGAGACGCGGCCACGCCCCCGGCGAATCTGCCCGAATCCGTGTGGCATTACATCCGCGCGCAACACCTGTATCGCGCCTGACGGCCCTTGGCCCTTACCCGGTCGCCGCTTCGGCGCTCCCTGTTTCACCAAAAAGACGCACTATGGATATTCGTAAACTTCAGCGCCTGATCGTCGACGCCCTCGAAGACGTCAAGGCCCAGGACATCAAGGTGTTCAACACCGAGCACCTCACCGCCCTGTTCGAGCGCGTGATCATCGCGAGCGGCACGTCCAATCGCCAGACCAAGGCGCTCGCCGCAAGCGTGCGGGACAAGGTCAAGGCCGCCGGCGGCGACATCGTCAGCATGGAAGGCGAAGACGTCGGCGAATGGGTGCTGGTCGACACGGGCGACGTCATCGTGCACATCATGCAGCCGGCCCTGCGCCAGTACTACAACCTCGAAGAGATCTGGGGCGAGAAGCCCGTGCGCCTGAAAGCGGCCGGTACCAAGGCCGGCGCCAAGGCCAGCGCGGAAGATCACGAAGACGACGAGGACGACGCCGTCGACGCGCCGGCCCCCGCACGCCGCAAGGCAAAGTAAGCCGGCACTGCGCGGAACTCAGCCGACATGCGTCTGTTCATACTCGCGGTCGGGCACAAGATGCCCGGCTGGATCGAGACCGCTTTCGCCGAGTACGCCAAGCGCATGCCGCCCGAGCTGCGTATCGAACTCAAGGAAATCAAACCGGAGCAACGCTCCAACTCCCGCACGGCCGAGACGGTGATGGCGGCCGAAGCGCAGCGCATCGATGCGGCCCTGCCGCGTGGCTGCCGCCTCGTGTGCCTGGACGAACGCGGACAGGACCTCACGACGATGCGTCTGGCCCAATCGCTCACCGGCTGGCAGCAAGACGGGCGCGACGTGGCGTTCGTGATCGGCGGCGCAGACGGCCTCGACCCGGCCCTCAAGGCGCGCGCCGACACCCTCATCCGGCTCTCCAGCCTGACGATGCCCCACGGTATGGTGCGGGTATTGCTCGCCGAGCAGCTCTACCGCGCGTGGAGCATCAATGCCAATCATCCCTATCACCGCGTCTGACGACACACCAGGTCAGAAATAAGTCGGAAATAAGTCAATTCGTCTTGTGCGGTGCAACGTCGCGTTGCGCCGCACGCCAAATCGCGCGCAACGCCTCGCTGCCCGGCATCCCCAGACGATTGTCAATCCCCTTAGACGCCGCCATGCAACACGCGTTGTGCGCTGCGGGTGGAAAAAACACAATGACGTGGTAGTCTAGCCCGCGCTGCAAGGTTCGCACCGCGAACAACAACTAGACTTCTCGTGAACCACCGGAGATTGGCATGAAGCAACCGTCCCTGCGAAGTATCGTTTTGGCCGGCGTTGGCGCTGCAATGGCGTTCGGCATGAGCACGTCGGCCCTGGCCGCAACCGAGATTCAGTTCTGGCACTCGATGGAATCGGCCCTCGGCGATCGCGTCAATCAGATCGCCAACGATTTCAACGCGTCGCAAAGCGACTACAAGATTGTCCCGATCTACAAGGGCAACTACGAGCAGGGACTGGCCGCCGGTATCGCCGCGTTCCGCGCCGGTAACGCACCGGCCATTCTTCAGGTGTACGAAGTGGGTACGGCCACGATGATGCAAGCCAAGAAGGCGGTCAAGCCGGTGTGGCAAGTCATGAAGGACGCCGGCGAGCCGTTCGACGAAGCGGCGTTCGTGCCGACCGTGGCGAGCTACTACGCGGACAGCAAGACCAACCATCTCGTGTCGATGCCGTTCAACAGCTCGACGCCGGTGCTGTATTACAACAAGGACGCCTTCAAGAAGGCGGGCCTCGATCCGAATACCCCGCCGAAGACCTGGGCCGACGTGAAGACCGACGCCGAGAAGCTCAAGGCCGCCGGCCTGTCGTGCGGTTTCAGCACCGGCTGGCAGGGCTGGACGCAACTCGAAAACTACAGCGCCTGGCATGCCCTGCCGTTCGCCACGAAGAACAACGGCTTCGACGGTCTTGACGCCAAGCTGAACTTCAACGGCCCGCAGCAGATCAAGCACATCCAGTTCCTGGCCGACATGGCCAAGGAAGGCACGTTCACGTATGTGGGCCGCAAGGATGAAGTGACCTCGAAGTTCTACAGCGGCGACTGCGGCATTGCCATCACCTCATCGGGCGCCCTCGCCAACATCGCCAAGTACGCCAAGTTCAGCTATGGCGTGGGCATGATGCCGTACGATGCCAACGTGAAGGGTGCACCGCAGAATGCCATGATCGGGGGCGCCAGCCTGTGGGTGCTCGCTGGCAAATCGTCCGCCGAGTACAAGGGCGTGGCCAAGTTCCTGAACTACCTCGCGTCGCCCGCGGTGGCGGCGAAGTGGCACCAGGATACCGGTTACCTGCCGGTGACGAAGGCCGCCTATGAACTGACCGAGAAGCAAGGCTTCTACGCGAAGAACCCCGGCGCCGACGTGGCCATCAAGCAGATGCTCAACAAGCCGCCTCTGCCGTTCACGCGGGGTCTGCGCCTGGGCAACATGCCGCAGATTCGCACGGTGGTCGACGAGGAACTCGAAGGCGTGTGGAGCGGCAAGCAAACGCCCAAAGCCGCGCTGGACAAGGCCGTTGCGCGTGGCGACGAGCTGCTGCGCCGCTTCCAGAAACAAGGCGGCTAAGCCGTCCTCAAAACGCACGATCGCGCACGCCAAGCCGGCGAATTGGCGAATGAATGGCGTTCGCGGCGCGCATTGCGGCGTTACCGTCGCGACGTTACTATGACCACCCGGCCCGTCGACAACACGGGCCGGGTTGGTTTTTTCTGCTCATTACGTTATGGCGCATAACTCCAGAGAACGCCCTCGCTTCGGAACCGGCTGGCTGCCCTACGCGCTCGTCGCCCCGCAGCTCCTCATTACCGTCGTGTTCTTCCTGTGGCCCGCGGGCGAGGCCCTGTGGCAATCGACATCGGCGCAGGACGCCTTTGGGCTGTCCAGTGAGTTCGTCGGCCTGGACAACTTCGTTTCGCTATGGCGCGACCCGCTCTACCTCGCGTCGTTTCGCACCACGATGATCTTCAGCGGGTTGGTGACGGTCTGCGGACTGGTCATCTCGTTGCTGCTCGCGGCCATGGCCGACCGGGTCACGCGGGGCAAGCGCACCTACCAGACGCTGCTCATCTGGCCCTACGCGGTGGCACCGGCCATCGCGGCCGTACTGTGGGCCTTCCTGTTCAATCCGAGCATCGGGCTTGTCACCTACGGCCTGGCGAAGCTCGGCATCGAGTGGAATCACGCGCTCAATGGCGGCCAGGCGATGTTCCTCGTCGTGCTCGCCTCGATCTGGAAGCAGATCAGCTACAACTTCCTGTTCTTCTACGCGGGTTTGCAGGCGATTCCGCGCTCGCTCGTGGAAGCGGCGGCCATCGACGGCGCCGGGCCGATCCGGCGCTTCTTCGGGCTGGTGTTGCCGCTGATTTCGCCGACGACGTTCTTCCTGCTCGTGGTCAACCTCGTGTACTCGTTCTTCGACACGTTCCCGGTGATCGATGCCGCGACCGGCGGTGGGCCGGGTCAGTCGACCATGACGCTGATCTACAAGATCTACTCGGAAGGCTTCAAGGGGCTCGACCTCGGCAGCTCGGCTGCCCAGTCGGTGGTGCTGATGGTCATCGTCATCGTGCTCACGGTCGTGCAGTTCCGTTTCATTGAACGCAAGGTGCAATACGCATGATCGAGAATCGTCGCGGCCTGGATATCTTCTGCCACGTCATGCTGGTCATCGGCGTGCTGTTGGTCGTCTTCCCGCTCTATGTGGCGTTCGTCGCCGCCACCATGAACGAGCGCGAAATCTTCAACGTTCCGTTGTCCCTCATCCCGAGCACGCACCTGCTCCAGAACCTTGCCACCGTGTGGAATCAGGGCACGGGCGATTCCGCCATGCCGTTTGGGCTAATGCTCGGCAACAGCCTGTTCATGGCGCTGGTCATCACCATCGGCAAGATCTCGGTGTCGATCCTGTCGGCCTTCGCCATCGTGTATTTCCGTTTCCCGTTGCGCAATCTGTTCTTCTGGCTGATCTTCGTCACGCTGATGCTGCCGGTCGAAGTGCGGATCTTCCCAACGGTACAGGTGATCTCGACCCTCGGCCTCATCAACACCTACACGGGCATGACGTTGCCGCTTATCGCGTCGGCCACGGCCACGTTCCTGTTCCGGCAGTTCTTCATGACGCTGCCCGACGAACTCGTCGAAGCCGCGCGCATCGATGGCGCCGGCCCGATGCGCTTCTTCGTCGACGTGGTGTTGCCGCTCTCGAAAACGAACATCGCGGCGCTGTTCGTCATCACCTTCATCTATGGCTGGAATCAGTACCTGTGGCCGATTCTGGTGACCAACGCCCCGTCGATGACGACGGCCGTGGTCGGCATCAAGAGCATGATCGGCAGCGGCGACACCGCCACCCAATGGCAACTCGTCATGAGCGCCACGCTGCTCGCCATGTTGCCGCCCCTCGCGGTGGTCCTGCTCATGCAGCGTTGGTTCGTGCGCGGTCTGGTCGATTCGGAAAAGTAATCATGGCAAATCTCAAACTCCATCGCGTCAAAAAAACCTACGACCGGAAGAACTATGTCCTGCACGGTGTCGACATCGACATCGAAGACGGCGAATTCGTGGTCATCGTCGGCCCCTCCGGTTGCGGCAAGTCGACGCTGCTGCGCATGGTGGCCGGCCTCGAATCGGTCAGCGAAGGCAGCATCCTGATCGGCTCGCAAGTCGTCAATGAACTGGAGCCGAAGGATCGCAATATCGCGATGGTGTTCCAGAACTACGCGCTTTATCCGCACATGGATGTGCGCCAAAACATGTCGTACGGCTTGAAGATCCGCGGCATCGACAAGAAGATCATCGACGAGCGCGTGCTCACCGCCGCACGCATTCTGGAACTGGAACCCCTGCTCGCACGCAAGCCGCGCGAACTCTCGGGCGGTCAGCGCCAGCGCGTGGCCATGGGCCGCGCGATCGTGCGTGAGCCCGCGGTATTCCTGTTCGACGAACCGCTCTCGAACCTCGATGCCAAGCTGCGTGTGCAGATGCGTCTGGAAATCCAGCGGCTGCACGCGCGCCTCAAGACCACCAGCCTGTATGTCACCCACGATCAAATCGAGGCGATGACGTTGGCGGATCGCGTGATCGTCATGAACAAGGGCTACGCCGAGCAGATCGGCACCCCGACGGATGTGTACGAGCGCCCCGCATCGCTGTTCGTGGCGAGCTTCATGGGCTCGCCCGCCATGAACCTGCTGAAGGGCCGCGTAGACTCGGAAGGCCGTACGTTCGAGGTCGACGGTGGCGGGCCGGCCCTGCGTCTGCCGCCCACGAGCATGGCGTATGCCAACCGTGAACTCGTGCTCGGCGTGCGCCCCGAACATCTGGTGCCCGCCGAGCAGCACAACGGCCTGGGTGCCTTTGCCGCGCAGACCAACATCCTCGTCGATCAGCTCGAACTGCTCGGCGCCGACAATCTGGCGCATGGCCGCTGGGGCGAGCAGCCCGTCACGGTGCGTCTGCCGCACGAGATGCGGCCGGCGGCGGGTACGGTGGTGCCGCTGGCCATCTCGGCCAAGGCGTTGCACCTGTTCGATCCGACGACCGGCAAGCGAGTCGAAGCATGACCGCCCCCTCGACACCGACGCGTTTGTGGCCCGCCTGGCCCTATCCCCGCATCGTCGCGCACCGTGGCGGCGGTAAGCTGGCCCCGGAAAACACGTTGGCCGCGTTCGAGATGGGGGCCTCGCTCGGCCTGCGCATGGTCGAGTTCGATGCCAAGCTCTCGGCGGATAACACCGTCTTCCTGCTGCACGACGACACGGTCGATCGGACCAGCAACGGGCACGGCGCTGCCGCGCAAATGACCTACGCCGACATCGCAAAACTCGATGCCGGCAGTTGGTTTGGCGAGCGCTTCGCGGGTCAGGCGATGCCGACCCTCGCCCAGGTGGCCGAGCGCTGTATTGCGCTGGGGCTGGCGGCGAACGTCGAAATCAAACCGTGCCCGGGCCGCGAGGCGGAAACGGGCAAGCGGGTCGCCCAGGCCGTGCAGGCGCTGTGGGCCGGACAGGCCCAGCCGCCGTTGCTCTCGTCGTTCTCGTACGACGCGCTCGAAGCCGCGGCGGCCGCTGTCCCCGACCTGCCGCGCGGCATGCTGTACGAGGCCATTCCGGCGCATTGGCGCGAGGACGCCCGCCAGCTCGGCACCGTCTCGCTGCACGCGAGCCATCAGCCGCTCGACGGCCCGCAGGTCGCACAGATCAAGGCGGCCGGCCTGCAAATGCTGGTCTACACGGTCAACGATCCGGCCCGTGCACGTGAACTGGCGGCGTGGGGTGTCGATGCCATCTGCACCGACCGCATCGACCTGATCGGCGCCGACTTCCTCGCCGACGCTTGAACGCTTGCCCCGCGGAGTCCTCGGCAATCCGCGGCAATCCGCCCGTTTTCCCGTCGACATCGCCGTCTGCCCCCCGCGCGCGCTGGCGGGCGTGAGCGCAAGGCGGCATAATAGGGCGTTCCCCCTCGCCCAGCCCATCCCGCGGCCCGGTGCACGCGCTTGCCAGTCGTTGCGAAGCCGTGTGCCGGGCTGGACGAATTCAAGCCAAGCCGCCATGCCGTACATCTATCTCGCGTCGCAAAGTCCCCGCCGCCAGGAACTGTTGCAACAGCTCGGCGTTCGTTTCGAGCTGCTGCTGCCGGGCGCCCACGAGGACGCCGAAGCACTCGAAGCCGTGCTGCCGGGAGAGCCACCGGACGACTACGTGCAGCGCGTCACGCGTGCCAAGGCCGAAGCGGCGCTCACGCGTCTCGCCCGCGCAGGCCTGCCTGGCGCCCCCATTCTGGCGGCCGACACGACGGTATGCCTGGACGGCACCATCCTCGGCAAGCCTTTCGACGACGCCGACGCCTGTGCCGTACTCGCCCGTCTGTCGGGCACACGCCATCGTGTGCTGACCGCCGTGGCCGTCTGCGCCGACGGCCAGATCCATCAGGCAGTGAACATCTCGCATGTCTGGTTCCGGCCGATGCGCCGTGAAGAGATCGAGCGTTACGTCGCCTCGGGCGAGCCGAGAGGCAAGGCCGGGGCATACGGTATTCAGGGCAAGGCCGCCGAATTCGTGCTGCGCATCGATGGCAGCTACTCCGGCATCATGGGGCTACCGCTGTGCGAGACCGCCGCGCTGTTGCGCCAGGCCGGCGTCGACTTCTGACGCTTACCGAATTTGCCAAGCCTTATTGAGTCGGGTCGACACTCTATGAACGAAGACATTCTGGTCAACATCACGCCACAGGAAACCCGTGTGGCACTCATGCAGCTCGGTGCCGTGCAGGAATTGCACATCGAGCGCACGCTCTCGCGCGGCCTGGTCGGCAACATCTATCTGGGCAAGGTCGTGCGCGTGCTGCCAGGCATGCAATCGGCGTTCATCGATATCGGGCTGGAGCGAGCGGCGTTCCTGCACGTGGCCGATATCTGGCATCCGCGTACGAACAACGACACCTCCACGCCTCATCCGCAGCCGCCAATCGAGAAAACGGTGTTCGAGGGGCAGACGCTGATGGTGCAGGTCATCAAGGATCCGATCGGCACCAAGGGCGCGCGCCTGTCGACGCAGATCAGCATTGCCGGGCGCACGCTCGTCTACCTACCGCAGGAGCCCCACATCGGCATTTCGCAGCGCATCGAGAGCGAAGCGGAGCGCGAGGCGCTGCGCAGCAAGATCCAGGCGCTCGTGCCGGCCGACGAGAAAGGCGGCTTCATCGTGCGCACCATCGCGGAAGACGCGGCCGACGCCGAACTGGCGAACGACATCGCCTATCTGCGCAAGTCCTGGCAAACCATCGGCGAGCAGAGCACGCGCGTGCCTGCGCCTGCCCTGCTGTATCAGGATCTGAACCTTGCCCAGCGCGTGCTGCGCGATTTCGTGCACGAGGAGACGGGCAAAATCCTGGTCGACTCGCGCGAGACGTTCCAGAAGCTGGCCGAATTCGCGACCACTTATACACCGGCGGTGCTCGGCAAGCTCACGCATTACACCGGCGAGCGGCCGCTGTTCGACCTGTACAACGTCGAGACGGAAATCGAGCGGGCGTTGTCGCGTCGCGTCGATCTGAAGTCCGGCGGGTATCTGATGATCGATCAGACCGAGGCGATGACGACCATCGACGTGAACACCGGCGGCTACGTCGGCGCACGCAACTTCGACGACACGATCTTCAAAACGAACCTCGAAGCGGCCTTGATGATCGCGCGCCAGTTGCGGCTGCGCAATCTGGGCGGGATCATCATCATCGACTTCATCGACATGGAGAACACCGAGCATCGCGATTCGGTGCTCGCCGAACTGAAGAAGGCGCTCGCCCGCGACCGGACGCGCATTACCGTGAACGGCTTCTCCCAGCTCGGACTCGTCGAAATGACCCGCAAGCGCACGCGCGAGTCGCTCGCCCATGTGCTGTGCGAGCCGTGTGCCGTCTGTCAGGGCAAGGGACAGGTCAAGACGCCGCGCACGCTGTGCTACGACATTCTGCGCGAGATTCTGCGCGAATCGCGTCAGTTCAATCCGCGCGAATTCCGCCTGATCGCCTCGCAGGAAGTCGTCGATCTGTTCCTCGAAGAGGAGTCTCAGCATCTCGCGATGCTGATCGACTTCATCGGCAAGCCGATTTCGCTGCAGGTGGAGTCGTCGTTCCATCAGGAACAGTACGACATCATTTTGATGTAACCGCACTCAACGCTCCCACGTTCCGACGTCATGCCCTACTCGAACTACGACAACCTGGCGGCATCGAGCGAGGCGCTCGACAAACACGCTGTCGCGCGCAAGACAACCTGGGTCAGCATCTGGGTCAATATCGTGCTCACGACGGCGCAGATCGTCATCGGCATCTTCGCCCGTTCGCAGGCATTGATTGCCGACGGCATTCACTCGCTCTCGGACATCGTCTCGGACTTCGTCGTGCTGGCCGCCGCAAGGGGCAGCGCCCGTGCGCCGGACGCCGACCACCCCTACGGTCATAGCCGCTACGAAAACGCGGCGTCGTTGTTTCTTGGCGTCATTCTGCTCGTGGTGGGGGCGGGAATGCTCTGGCGCGGCATCGAGCGGCTGCTGCATCCGGAAGACATTCCGGAAGTGCACATGATCGCGCTGGTCGTTGCGGTTCTGGTGCTGGTCAGCAAGGAAGGCCTCTTTCGCTATATGCTGCGCGCCGCGCAGCGCGTGCGCTCGGCGATGCTCGTGGCCAATGCGTGGCACGCGCGCTCCGACGCGCTCTCGTCGCTCGTCGTGGCGTTCGGTATTCTGGGCAACCTTGCGGGCTATCGCATTCTCGACCCGCTGGCCGCCGCCCTCGTGGGACTGATGATCGGACGCACCGGGTGGAAGTTCGGCTGGAACGCGTTGCAGGATCTCATCGATCGCGGCGTGGACGACGCCACGACTGTCACCATTCGGGAACGGCTACTCGCGACGCCCGGCGTGCGCACCATCGACATGCTGCGCACGCGGCGCATGGGCGATGAAATCGTCGTCGATGTGCACATCCTCGTCGATGCGCGTCTGTCGGTCTCGGAGGGACACTACATCGCGGAACAGGCGCGCGCGACGGTCATGCTGGAGCCGCAGATTCTCGATGTACTCGTACACGTCGATCCGGAGAGCGACACCAAGGGCACCGCATTGCAGCAATGGCCTGCGCGCTCGGTCGTGGTCAGCGCGGCAGAGGCGCTGTGCCGCGCCAATGCGCTGGCGCTGCACGACGTCAAACTGCACTATCTGAACAACGGGCTGGAAGCCGACGTGATTGTCGAAGGGCTGCGTGAACCGGCAAGTTCGGGCGCGGAGGGCGTGCCCATCGACGACGGCATCGAACCGTCGTCGCAGAGCGTGGCCGATGCGCTCACCGCGCGCTTTGGCCTGCGCGCCGTGAGAATACTGCGGGTGACGGGCGACACGTCTGCCGCACCGGGCGAGGCAGACGTCGCCAACCGCGCAGCGCCGCCCGCAAAAGCCACGGCCGCCGCCGGCCCCGCCGTCGATTGACGACCGGGCTGAAGCGGCCGAGGGTACCCCTACGGAACGGTGTTCCGTAGGCGACATCAGTCTTCGTGCCGGTACTCCGAGAACAGCATGCCCTGCCGATCCTTGTCCGAGACGATCGGCGTGATGCCGTCGAGCGGCCAGGGAATCGCAAGCGTCGGGTCGTCCCAGCGAATGCAGCGCTCGAACTGCGGCGCCCAGTAATCCGTGGTCTTGTACAGCACTTCGGCCGTCTCCGACGTCACCACGAAACCGTGGGCGAAACCTACCGGGATCCATAGCTGCTTCTTGCTTTCGGCGCTCAGCACCTCCGCGACCCACTTGCCGAAGGTCGGCGAGCCTTCACGAATATCGACCGCCACGTCGTAGATTTCGCCGTGCAGCACGCGCACGAGCTTGCCCTGTGGTTGCTTGACCTGGTAGTGCAGGCCGCGCAGTACGCCACGGACCGAGCGCGACTGGTTGTCCTGCACGAATGTGAGCGCCTCGCCGAGCGCGTTGTCGAAGCCGCGTTGGTTGAAGCTCTCGAAGAAATGGCCGCGAGCGTCGCCAAAGACCTTCGGTTCGATCACGCGAACGGCAGGAATGGCGGTGGGAGTCACTTGCATAGCGAGATACCGGTTAGGATCGAAGGAAAGCGTCGCGGCAAGCTCAGAACAACCGCTCGCGCAACATCGAGAGCAAGTATTGGCCGTAACCGGTCTTGGCGAGCGGTTGCGCGAGTGCCTCGATGGCGGCGGCATCGATCCAGCCGCGCCGGTATGCGATCTCTTCGGGGCATGCGACCTTCAGGCCCTGACGGCTTTCGATCGTCTGGATGAATGTGCTCGCCTCGAGCATCGATTCGTGCGTGCCGGTATCCAGCCATGCATAACCCCGCCCCATGATCTGGACGTTGAGCTTGCCGCGACGCAGGTATTCGTTGTTGACGTCGGTGATTTCCAGCTCACCACGCGCCGACGGCTTGATCGAGCGAGCAATCTCGATGACGTCGTTGTCGCAGAAGTACAAACCGGTCACGGCGTAGCGCGACTTCGGCGCCTTGGGTTTCTCGACGAGGTCGATGGCTTTGCCGCTTTCATCGAACGTCACCACGCCGTATCGCTCGGGATCGTTCACGCGGTAGGCGAACACGGAAGCCCCTTCCGTCTGGTTATTCGCAGCAGAAAGTAGTGACGCGAAATCGTGCCCGTAGAACAGATTATCGCCAAGCACCAGCGCGCATGGGTCGCGACCGATGAAGTCCGCGCCGATCAGGAATGCCTGCGCCAGTCCGTCCGGCGACGGTTGCACGGCGTATTGCAGGTTCAATCCCCACTGACTGCCGTCGCCCAGCAGTTGCTCGAAGCGCGGCGTGTCCTGCGGCGTCGAGATGATCAGCACGTCCCGAATCCCCGCCAACATCAGCGTGGACAACGGGTAATAGATCATCGGCTTGTCGTAGACCGGGAGCAACTGCTTGGAGACCGCGAGCGTCGCCGGATACAGTCGCGTACCGGAGCCGCCCGCGAGAATGATGCCCTTGCGCTTGATACTCATGCGTGCCTCAGTCGTTCTTTTGATAGTGCGTTTCGATCCAGCGCTGGTATTCGCCTGACTGCACCTGGCGCACCCACTCCCCGTTGGCGAGGTACCACTGTACCGTCTTGCGCATGCCGGTCTCGAACGTCTCGGCCGGGCGCCAGCCCAGTTCGCGCTCGAGCTTGCGCGCGTCGATGGCATAGCGGCGGTCGTGGCCCGGGCGGTCGGTGACGAACGTGATCTGATCGCCGTACGATTTGCCGTCGGTGCGCGGCGACAGTTCATCGAGCAGTGCACACAGGTGCTTCACGACCGACAGGTTGTTCTGCTCGTTCCAGCCGCCCACGTTGTACACCTCGCCCGTGACGCCTCTGGCGAGCACCTCGCGAATGGCGGAGCAATGGTCGCCGACATACAGCCAGTCGCGCACGTTGCTGCCGTCGCCATAGATCGGCAACGGCTTGCCGGCCAGCGCATTGGCGATCACCAGCGGGATAAGCTTTTCGGGGAATTGGTACGGGCCGTAGTTGTTCGAGCAGTTGGTCGTGAGCACCGGCAGGCCATAGGTGTGGTGATAGGCACGCACCAGATGGTCGGAACCGGCCTTCGACGCCGAGTACGGGCTGTTGGGGGCGTACGGCGTGGTCTCGGTGAAGGCCGGATCGCTCGGGCTCAGTGAGCCATAGACTTCGTCCGTCGAGACGTGCAGGAAGCGGAAGGCATCGCGCGCCTCGCCGTCGAGCGTTCCCCAATAGGCGCGTGCGGCTTCGAGCATCGTGAACGTGCCGACGATGTTCGTCTGCACGAAGTCACCTGGGCCGTGGATGGAGCGGTCGACGTGGCTCTCCGCCGCGAAGTGCAGCACCGCGCGCGGCCGATGCGCGGCGTACAGCCGACCGAGGGCGTCGCGGTCGCAGACATCGACTTGGGCAAAGCGATGCCGCCGGTCATGCTCGATACCCGCAAGATTGGCGAGATTGCCCGCGTAAGTCAGCTTATCGATGGTCAACACAGGTTCGTCATGCTGCGCGAGCCAGTCAAGAACGAAATTCGCACCGATAAACCCGGCACCGCCAGTCACAAAGATCATGGGCTAAAAATAAAGAAGGGGGAGCGGCCTTACTTGCGCGGCACGCGTCCCATCAAAAAGAATTCGTCGTTCGGCCGCATCGAAATGGCGTTGGCGATGCGGTTGGACATGCCGAAAAACGCCGTGATCGCGGCGATGTCCCAGATGTCCTCGTCGTCGAGACCGTGTTGGCGCAGCGCCGCGTAATCGTCGTCGCCGACTTCGTGGGAGCGCTCGCACACCTTCATCGCATAGTCGAGAATCGCCCGCTGACGCGCGCTCAGGTCCGCCTTCAGATAGTTGACGGCCACCTGATCGGCGAGCAGCGGCTGCTTTTCATAAATGCGCACCAGCGCACCGTGTGCAACGACACAATACAGACACTGATTCACCGCGCTCGTGGCGACCACGATCATCTCGCGTTCGCCTTTGCTCAGATTGCCTTCTTTGGCCATCAGCGCATCGTGATACGCAAAAAAAGCGCGGAATTCAGCGGGGCGATGCGCCAGCGTGAGGAACACGTTCGGGATGAAGCCGGCCTTTTCCTGCACGTCGTCGATACGTGCCCGAATATCGGCCGGCAACGCGGCAAGGTCGGGCACAGGGAAACGGCTGATCGGCGGCTGACTCATCGTGATCTTCTCCAGGTCGGGCGGATAAGCGCTGACGTTCGCGACGCGACGGCGACGTCAGGCGTCCTGCTGCTGCGCGTACTGAATACGGTGCAGATGCGCGTAGAGGCCATTATGCGCCACCAGCGCCTGGTGCGAGCCCTGCTCCACGATGCGGCCGTGTTCAAGCACGACGATCCGGTCGGCGCGCTCAATGGTCGAGAGGCGGTGCGCGATCACCAGCGTGGTTCGCCCTTCCATCAAGACTTCCAGCGCGGCCTGCACGTGGCGCTCGGACTCCGAATCCAGCGCGGACGTTGCTTCGTCCAGGATCAGGATCGGGGCATCCTTGTAAATCGCGCGTGCGATGGCCAGACGTTGACGCTGACCGCCCGACAGGCGCATGCCGTTGTCGCCCACGAGCGTTTCGACGCCTTCGGGCATGGCCGCGACCGCATCGGCCAGATTGGCCGCCCGCAGCGCTGCCTGCACGCGCTCGGCGTCGATCTCTTGGCCGTAGGCCACGTTTGCGGCGATGGTGTCGTTGAACAGCACGACGTCCTGGCTCACGAACGCAATTTGACGACGCAGATCGGCCAGGCGCAGGTCCGTCAGCGCAATGTCGTCGAGCAGAATCCGGCCACCGGTCGGATCGTAGAAGCGCGGCACCAGATTGACCAGCGTGGTCTTGCCGCTGCCGGAGGGCCCCACCAGCGCCACCATCTCACCGGGCGCCACCTCGAGCGAGATCCGATCGAGCGTCGGACGCTCGCTGGCACCATAGTGGAAGCTCACCTGATCGAACGTCACGCGCCCCTTGGCGCGCTCGAGTGTGCGCTCGCCGCCGGTCGGCTCGACTTCGACGTCCATGACTTCGAAAATCAGCTCCGCGGCCGTCACGCCACGCTGCAGCGGCTGGTTGACATCCATCAGATGCTTGAGCGGGGAGACGACCAGCAGCAGCGCCGTGACGAAGGCCGTGAAGCCGCCCACGGTCATCTCGCCCGAGGACGACTCGATCATCGCCACCGTAATGACGATGGCCAGTGCCAGCGAGGCGAGGGCCTGCGTCACCGGCTGCGCCAGACCGCCTGAGACGGTCACGCGCATGGCATAACCGCGCAGCGTGCTCGTCATCTTGTCGAAGCGCGACTTTTCGTACGCTTCGCCGTTGTGAATCTTCACCACCTTGTAGCCGCCCACGGCTTCTTCGACCACGTATGACAGCGCATTGGTCAGCGTTTGCTGCTCGCGGTTCAAACGACGCAGGCGCCGGTTGATCTTGCCGACGAGCCAGCCGATGAACGGCAGAATCACAGCCACGACGAGCGTAAGGCGCCAGTTCAGATAGAACAGGTAGCCCAGCAGGCCGACGACAGTGAGCGAATCGCGCACGAGCGTGATGAGCACCGTGGTCAGTACGCCGAGCACCTGATTGACTTCATAGACGAGTGCATTGATGAGCGTGCTCGTCGTCTCGCGTTGATAGAAGACGGCCGGCGCATGCAGCAGGCGGTCGAACATGCGCACGCGCAGGTCGAGCAGCACGCGGTTGGACACCCACGAGAGCATGTAGTTGGCCGAATATTGCGCTACCCCCCGGATGACAGCCAGACCGATCACGGCGGCAGGCACGTACCACAGATTCCATGGATCCTGGCCCGAGAACCCCTTGTCGAGCACCGGCTTGAGGACGGCCGGAATGGCCGCTTCGGTCGCGGCCACGAGCGCCATGGCGAGAACGGCCAGCAGGCCCATGTGCCAATACGGCTGAAGATAGCCCAGCAGACGCCGAAGAATCGGTCCGACGGGCTTGTGCGGTGCGCTCATGTAGGTGGGGGACGACGGAAAAACCGCTATTCTATCGTACCGGCCGGTCTTGCCGGGACACGTCCGAGCCTGACTCGGACATCACCGCAAAATTCATCACAATGGCCGCGCTCGGGGCCGATGCGCGCCGCAGCCGGGGGGGAACCGGTATACTCCCGCCCATGGCAAGCGCACTCGAAGTCCTCCGTACCGTATTCGGCTATAACGCATTCCGTGGCGATCAGGCCGCTATCGTCGACCACGTAGCCGACGGGGGCGACGCGCTTGTGCTGATGCCGACCGGCGGCGGCAAGTCCCTGTGTTATCAGATCCCCGCGTTGCTGCGCCCCGGCGTCGGCATCGTCGTCTCGCCGCTCATCGCGCTCATGCAGGACCAGGTCGATGCGCTGCTGCAAGCCGGGGTGCGCGCGGCCTATCTGAACTCCAGTCTCGGCTTCGACGAAGCGCTCGATACCGAGCGCCGCGCCGCCCGCGGCGAACTCGATCTGCTCTACGTGGCGCCCGAGCGCTTGCTGACCGATCGTTTTCTCGACCTGCTCGACCGACTCGACGCGCGCGGGCAACTGGCGCTGTTCGCCATCGACGAGGCGCATTGCGTCTCGCAATGGGGGCATGACTTCCGTCCCGAATACATTCAGCTCTCGGCACTTCACGAACGTTATCCGCGCGTACCGCGCATCGCGCTGACCGCCACGGCGGACGCCGCGACGCGCGAGGACATCCAGACGCGGCTTGGCCTGACCGAGGCGCGGTTGTTCGTCTCGAGCTTCGACCGGCCGAACATTCGCTACGAGATCGTCGATCGCGACAATCCCCGCAAGCAGTTGCTCGCGTTTCTAGGGCGGCACCGGGGCGAGGCGGGCATCGTCTATTGCCTGTCGCGCAAGAAGGTGGAAGAAACCGCCGCCTGGCTCGAGACGCAGGGCATTCCGGCCCTGCCCTATCACGCCGGGCTGGACGCGGACGTGCGCCGCACGCACCAACAGCGCTTCCTGCGCGAGGAAGGGCTGGTGATGTCGGCCACGGTTGCCTTCGGCATGGGCATCGACAAGCCCGACGTGCGTTTCGTCGCCCACCTGGATTTGCCCAAGAGCCTCGAAGCCTACTATCAGGAGACGGGGCGCGCGGGGCGCGACGGCGAACCCGCCGAAGCCTGGATGACGTATGGGCTGAACGACGTCGTGGTGCATCGCAGCCGCATCGACGAGTCGAACGCTCCCGACCAGCAAAAGCGCATCGAACGCCAGAAACTCGACGCCCTGCTCGGCTATTGTGAAGCGCCGCGCTGCCGCCGCACCGTGCTGCTGTCGTATTTTGGCGAATCGAGCGCGCCGTGCGGCAACTGCGATGTCTGCCTGAGTCCGCCCGAAGTCTTCGACGGGACCATCGCCGCCCAGAAGGCCCTCTCGGCCATACTGCGTACGGGCCAGCGTTTTGGCGCCGGGCATCTGGTCGATCTGCTGCGCGGGCGCAGCACCGACAAGATTCGTCAGTTCGGGCACGAAGCCCTGCCGACGTTCGGCGTTGGCGGTGAACTCGACGATCAAGGCTGGCGCGCGGTGTTCCGGCAGTTGATCGCGCATGGCATCATCGAGCCCGACAGCAGTCAATACGGCGCGCTGACGCTCAACGCGGCGGCACGCCCGGTGCTCAAGGGGGAAACGACACTGTCGTTGCGGCGCCAGCGGGCCTCCGTCGGAAAGAAGAGCCGTTTTGCCGGGTATGCGTCGTCGCAGGCGATCGAGCTGGATACTGCCGATCAGCAACTGTTCGAAAAGCTGCGGGCCTGGCGGCAGGAGATCGCCAAGACGCAGCAGGTGCCCGCCTACGTTATCCTGCACGACCGGACACTGCGCGAACTCGCCCAGCGTCGCCCCCGCCATCGCGAGGGGTTGGCCGATATCACCGGACTCGGCGAAGCCAAGATCGAACGCTACGGTGAAGCGCTTGTCGAGTTGCTCAACGACGTTGCCAACGCTTGATCACCGCGCGGGTCCGGCAATCGGACGCCGCCATTTCGTGAGTTGTCATGATTGAAGCTTCATCGCCTGCCACCTCGCTCGAATGTTCGCCGCGTCTGCCGCTCACGGTAACGATTCTCACGCGCAACGAGCGTCACAACATTGCCGATTGCATCACGTCGGTGCAGTCGTTGGCGTCGCAGATCGTCGTGCTCGATAACGCGAGCACGGACGGCACGACGGACATCGCTCGCGCCGCAGGCGCCGAGGTGCACGTCACCGCCGACTGGCCCGGCTTCGGCCCCCAGAAGAATCGCGCGCTGTCGCTTGCGACACAGCCCTGGGTGCTGTCACTCGACGCCGATGAACGCGTCACGCCAGAACTGGCGGCCGAGATTGCGGCGGCGATTGCCAGCAGTGACCGCGGCGGCTACGCGGGCTTCCGCATGCCTCGCCTGTCGCAGTTCCTCGGACACTGGGTGCGGCATTGCGGCTGGTACCCGGACTACGTGTTGCGACTGTTTCGGCGCGAGGCCGGACGCTTCTCCGACAATCTCGTGCACGAGCGGGTGATCGTCGACGGCGAGATCGGCACCCTTGCGCATCACCTGCTGCATTACAGCTATACCGAGGTTCGTCAGGTCGAAGACAAGGTTCAGCGGTATGCGCGCGCGGGGGCGACGGAGATGGCGTTGCGCGGCAAACGCGTCTCGCCGCTGAAACCTTGGATCAATGGCGGATGGGCGTTCGTGCGCACGTATTTACTGCGCAGAGGATTTCTCGACGGCGCCACGGGCGCCGCGATTGCGCGGATGAATGCCCGCAGCGCGTTTCTGAAGTACGCGCTGCTGCGGCGCGCAGACGCCTGACGCACCCTCGGCCCAATTACTTGGCGAGCGCCCGCTTCACACGCGAGCGGAACAATTCCCAGCGCAGCTTGCCGTCATTGACCGGCTCGGGCAGCCGTCCGTCGTTACCTGCCGGCACCGGCTTGCCACGGCGCAGGTAATAGCGGTCGAAAATGGACTGTGTCATGCCCCACTTGCGCAGAAACTGCGTGCGACCGTCGTTCTTCACCACCTTGCCCGTACTCTTGCACTGAAAGTGGTACACAAGGCTCGCGCCAACGCCAACGAAACGGCGTGCGCCCGCTGCCCACATCTTCATCGAGAAGTCATTGTCGCTGCTCATGCCAGGGCTAAGCTCGGTGCTGTAACCGCCGACGAGAAACCACCAATCGCGGTGCACGAGCGTCGGCGGCCAAGTGGCGCCGAACCAGTCCGGCTTGCGGTAGGTCGGCACGGCAGCGAGCAGCCCCGCCTCATCGAACGTATCGACGTCGCGGCCGAAGTCCTGCACAAGCACGCAGGGATTGCCGGTGTCGACCGGCTCGATCATAGTGCCCGAGAGCATGAAGGCCTTGTCGGGCATGGCTTCGGCACGCTCGATCAGCGCACGATCCCAGCCCGGGCAGCAATACATGTCGTCGTTCAGGTAGACGATGTACTTTTCACGGGCAAGCGCTGCCGCCTGATTCACGGCGTAGCAGATACCGATGTTGTCCGGCGACGCCGTATGCTCGATCCCCTCGGCCCGCACCCAGTCGAGCGAGCCGTCTGAGCCGTCGTTGATGTGGACGATGATCTGATGCGGATGACTCGAATTCTCGCGAATGCTGCGCACGCAAAGTTGCAGCAAGGCGAGATTGTTCCACGTCGGAACGATGATGGAGAACATCCGGATTTCCTTGTTGTATCGAAAGACGCACGGCATCTCGCGGCGTCATGCAACGCCGCACCGCCTCGCCTGCCTCAATAGATGATTTGCACCGAATCGGTCGTGAGCCACTGGCGAAGCTCGCCGAGCAATTCGTCGCCCGGCTGGACCTTCCAATCGTCACCCAGTCGCGACTCGCATTCGGCATCAGGACGGCGATACACGATGTGCACCGGCAAGCCGTTCTGCTTGTCGTTGTCGTCGTCATTGCGACGTCCGAAGGCACCGCTCCGGCCACCGCCACCGCCGCCTCCGCCGCCGTTGAAGCCGCCGCCGCCCCCACGGGAACCGCCGCCCGCGCCTGCCATTGCCGCGACGCGGTACATCGTGCAGTGCGGTTGCAGCGTGGCGCGCAGGCGCGTCCAATCGGCATTGCCGTTGAACGACAACTTGAGCGCACGCGCGAAACGCGCCCGCGCACGGCCGAGATCCATCAAGCTCTCCACGGTGAAGCGCAGGCCGCCGGTGAAGCTGTCCGGGCGTGCGTTGCCCTGCACGATGAGTAGTTCGTCTTCCTTGAAGAGGTGCTTGTTCGCTTCGAACTGCTCGTTGAAGATCGTGACTTCGAGCGTTGCCGTGCCGTCGTCGAGCTGTACGATCAGCATCTTGCCGCGCTGGGTCATCATCGTGCGCATGCTGGCAATCACGCCGGCGACCAGCCTGTCGCGGCCCTCTGTCAGGTCTCGAATGCGGGTCCGGACGAAGCGCCGCACTTCCTCGGCGTAGGAATCGAACATGTGGCCCGACAGATAGAAGCCGAGCGCCTGCTTCTCTTCCTGCAACTTGCGCTTGTCGGTCCAGGCCGGCTCGTCGGCCAGCTCGAGCGGCGCCTGCAGGCTTTCGTCACCAAGATCGAACAGGCTGACCTGATTGGCCGCCGCACTCGCCTGCTCCGCGGCTTCCATCGCCAACGGCACCGACGCCATCAACTGCGCACGATTGGCATGAATGCTGTCGAAGGCACCGGCACGAATGAGCGCTTCGATCGTGCGACGGTTCACCACACGACGATCGATGCGGGCGCAGAAGTCAAACAGATCGGTGAACGGTTTCCCTTCGCGCGCCCGCAGAATTTCCTCGATGGCCGACTGACCGCTCCCCTTGATCGCGCCCAGGCCGTAACGCACCGTCTTCGCGTCGGCCGGCTCGAATCGATAGGCGGAGACGTTCACATCCGGGGGCAGCACGCCCAGGCCATTGGCGCTGGTCAGGCAGTCTTCGTAGAGAATCTTGACCTTGTCCGTGTCGTCCATGGCCAAGCTCATATTGGCGGCCATGAATTCGGCGGGATGGTGTGCTTTCAGCCACGCGGTGTAATAGGCCAGCAGTGCGTACGCCGCGGCGTGCGACTTGTTGAAACCGTAGCCCGCGAATTTCTCCATCAAGTCGAAGATCTCGTCCGACTTTTCGCGTGTGAGGCCGTTCGCCGCCGCACCCTGCGCGAAAATCTCGCGGTGCTGAGCCATCTCCTCAGCCTTCTTCTTGCCCATAGCGCGACGCAACAAATCGGCGCCACCTAGCGAGTAGCCGCCGATGATCTGCGCCATCTGCATCACCTGCTCCTGGTAGACCATGATGCCGTAGGTCTCCTGGAGCACCGGCTCGACGCGCGGGTCCGGGTACTCTACCTTCTCGCGGCCGTGCTTACGGGCGCAGAAGCTCGGGATCAGGTCCATCGGGCCCGGACGATACAACGCCACCAGCGCGATAATGTCCTCGAACCGGTCCGGCTGGGCGTCCTTCAACATGCCCTGCATGCCGCGGCTTTCCAGCTGGAACACCGCCACCGTATTGGCTTTCTTCAGGATGCTGAAGGCGGCCGGATCTGTGAGCGAAACCTGGTCGAGCGACCAGTCCGCCATCTCCGGATGCAGCCGCTTGATGTAGCGCTCGGCCCAATTCAGGATCGTCAGCGTGGTCAGACCCAAAAAGTCGAACTTCACCAAGCCGACGGCTTCCACGTCGTCCTTGTCGTACTGGCTCACCACGCCGCTGGCATCTTCGCCGCTGCCCTGCGTGTACAGGGGACAGAAATCCGTCAGCTTGCCCGGTGCGATCAACACGCCGCCCGCGTGCATGCCGACGTTACGCGTGAGGCCTTCAACGCGCTGCGCCAGCTCGATCAACTGCTTGACTTCGTCCTCGGTCTGGAAGCGCTCGGCAAGTTGCGGCTCTTCTTTGAGCGCGTCGTCGATGGTGACGTGCTTGCCCGGCTTGAACGGAATCAGCTTGGAGATACCGTCGACGAAGTTGTAGCCCAGATCGAGCACGCGGCCAACGTCGCGCACCGCCGCCTTCGCGGCCATCGAGCCGAACGTTGCGATCTGCGAGACGGCGTCGGCGCCGTATTTGTCCTTCACATACTGAATGACGCGATCGCGCCCGTCCTGACAGAAGTCGATGTCGAAGTCGGGCATCGAAACGCGTTCCGGATTCAGGAAGCGCTCGAACAGCAGGTTGTACTTGAGCGGGTCGAGGTCGGTGATGCCCAGCGCATAAGCCACGAGCGAACCCGCCCCCGACCCGCGCCCCGGCCCTACCGGGACACCATTGTTCTTCGCCCACTGGATAAAGTCCGCCACGATCAGGAAGTAGCCGGGGAAGCCCATCTTGATGATCGTGCCGGTCTCGAAGTCGAGCCGCTTGTAATACTCGGGACGCTGCGCGTCGCGCTCGGCCTCGTCGGGGAACAGTTGGGCGAGACGCGTCTCCAGCCCTTCCTTGGACAGGTGCACGAGATAGTCGTCGAGCGACATGCCGTCCGGCGTGGGGAACAGCGGCAGCTTCGGCTTGCCGAGCTCGAGTGTCACGTTGCAGCGCTTGGCAATCTCGACGGTATTCGCCACTGCAGAGGGCACGTCTTCAAACGCGGCGATCATGTCGTCCTGCGTGCGGAAACTCTGATCCTGCGTGAACCGCCGCACACGGCGCGCGTTGCCCAGCATCTCGCCTTCGGAAATACACACGCGCGCCTCGTGCGCGGTGAAGTCGTCCGACGTCATGAACTGAATCGGATGCGTGGCAACGACCGGCAGGCCCGCTTTCGCCGCCAGCTGCACCGCCTGCTGCACGTACATCTCCATGCCCGCCTGGCCGGTGCGCTGCAACTCGATATAAAACGCCCCGGGGAAAACGCTCGCCCAGTGCTGCGCGCATTGCAGCGCCTGCTCGGGGTTGCCGGCCGCCAGCGCCGCACCGACATCGCCCATCTGGGCCCCGGAGAGTGCCAGCAGACCGCGCGCCAGACCGTCGGCCTGGAGCCATGACGATTCGATCTCCGCCCGCCCGCGCCACTGGTTGCCGAGCCACGCCTTGGAGAGCAACTGGCACAGGTTCAGATAGCCCTCTCTGTCGCGTGCGAGCAGCAACAGCCGCGACGGCTTGTCGCGGTCGACCGGATTCGTGATCCAGGCATCGCAGCCAATGATCGGCTTGACGCCCTTGCCGCGGGCTTCCTTGTAAAAACGGATGGCGCCGAACATGTTCGCGAGGTCGGTCAGCGCGAGCGCGCCCTGACCATCCTTGGCGGCGGCCTTGACGACGTCGTCGAGCCGCACGATGCCATCGGCGATCGAGTATTCGGAATGGAGACGGAGGTGGACGAAGCGAGGTTCTGACATGGGCCGTATTGTAACGCGCCGCCCCCGGATACAGCGCCCCGCGTCGCGAAACGTCCCACTTTGGCGCGCTTTTCGGATGAGACCGGGCGGGCACTCGGAATTCCTCCCCGCCGTGACCGGGATGCTGTCCGATTCGGCGAAATCCGGGGTGAAATCAAAGTGCGTTCGCGCCGAATCGGCGATAATGGCGCTTTATTGCTTCACGCTTTTGCGAAATCCCGTTGCCATGTCTATCGTCAACATCGCTGCGTACAAGTTCGTCACGCTCGACGACATCGCGACCCTCCGTCCCGCCCTGCAGGCACGCTGCCAGGCGCTCGACCTGAAGGGCACCATCCTGCTCGCGCCGGAGGGCATCAACCTGTTTCTGGCCGGCTCGCGCGAAGCCGTCGACGCCTTCCTCGCCGAACTGCGCGCCGACGCCCGGTTCGCCGATCTGGCCGTCAAGGAAAGTCTCTCCGAGGCGCAGCCGTTCCGCCGGATGCTGGTGCGCCCGAAGAAAGAGATCATCACGATGAAAATGCCGGTCATCAAGCCGGCGGACGGCCGGGCGCCCGGCATCGATCCGGTCACGCTCAAGCGCTGGCTCGACGCCGGCCAGGACGATGAAGGCCGCCCGGTGGTAATGCTCGACACGCGCAACGACTTCGAAGTCGATGTCGGTACGTTCGACAACGCCGTCGACTATCGTCTGACCAAATTCTCGGAATTCCCCGACGTCGTTGCCGCTCACCGCGATGACTTCGAAGGCAAGACCATCGTGTCGTTCTGCACCGGTGGCATTCGGTGCGAAAAGGCCGCGATCTACATGCGCGACATCGGCCTCGAGCATACGTATCAGCTCGACGGCGGCATTCTCAAATACTTCGAGGACGTTGGCGGCGCGCACTATCAAGGCGACTGCTTCGTGTTCGATTACCGTACGGCGCTCACGCCAGACCTCACGCCGTCGACGACCCAGCAGTGCTTCGCCTGTCGCGCCGTGGTCACCGCCGAGGATCAGCGCAGCCCGGCTTACGTCGAAGGCGAGCATTGTCCTGCGTGTGTGGGCAGCCGCACGGCGGCCAACACGCTTGAGAAGGCCATCACTGCCGCCCCGTCAGCGCCATCTGCCCCGTCTGCCTGAGCGCGCCGGTGGCTCACGCCCGCCCGCACGACGCCGCGCCGCCCGCCAGCCCTGATGCGTGCTACCGGGGTACGCGTTACCGGGGCCGCTTCGCGCCCTCCCCGACTGGGCCGCTGCACCGTGGCTCGCTCGTCACCGCCCTGGCCAGTTGGCTTGATGCCCGCGCGCACGACGGCGTCTGGATCGTCCGTATGGAAGATCTTGACGAACCGCGGTGTGAGCCGGGGGCGGCCGACGCCATTCTCGCGACGCTGACGCGTCTGGGCCTGCATTCGGACGAGCCGGTCGTCTGGCAAAGTCAGCGACACGCGCAGTATGAACAGGCGCTCGCCTCGCTCATCGCGCGCGGCCTCGTTTACCCCTGTGGCTGCACGCGACGCGAAATCGCCGATTCGCTCACCCGCGTGCACGCGCGCCACCGCACGCTCGCGTATCCGGGCACGTGCCGCCACGGCCTTCACGGCAAAACACCTCGCGCCTGGCGCTTGCGAGTCCCGGACGGCGAGGCCGCTCGCATCCGTTTCGAGGATCGCTGGATGGGCCCGCAGACGCAGGATCTGGCGACCGAGGTCGGCGACTTCGTGCTCAAACGTGCCGACGGCCAATGGGCCTATCAGTTGGCCGTGGTCGTCGACGATCAGACACAAGGCATGACCGATATCGTGCGCGGCGCGGATTTGCTGGATTCGACGGCGCGCCAGATCTATCTGCAGGCGTGTCTCGATGCCCCCACGCCACGCTATCTGCACGTACCGTTGGTCATGGCCGACGACGGTGAAAAGCTGAGCAAACAGAATGGCGCGGCCCCGCTTGTCCTCGACACGGCAAACGCGACGCTCTGCGCGCTCAAGGACGCCGCGGCACATCTCGGATTACCGGCGACGCTCACCCACGTCTCCCATCGTGAAGACTTCTACGCCGCAGCGATACAGGCTTGGCGGGCTCAGCACAGGCAATGAAGCCCGCACCTGCCTTCGTTACCGTTCCCCAACATGAAAAAAGCCAGCGCAACTACGCTGGCTTTTCAACTTCAACACGCATCTTCAATGCGCGCCGCCATCCATCATCGACTCAGTGGCTCGCCTTGCGCGGGAAGCCGGCAAGCAACGCCGCCACCTGACGCTTCGGCGCCTTGTCAGGCAACCCACCAAACGACGTCGGCACAGCGGACTCCTGCGACGAACGAGCATCATGCTGCGGCTCACTCGCCGACGGCGACGGCTCGTACGGCTTGTAGAAGAACTCGTCTTCCGGACGAACACGGCGCGGTGCGGCACTGCCGCCGCTACGGCTGGCCCGCAGGCCGTCGTGGCGACTGTGGCGCTCGCTACGGTCACTACGCTCACCGCGCTCACTACGGTCACCGCGATCGCCGCGGTCAACAACGCGCTCGCTGCGGTCGTCGCGCGACCGGCTACGACGCTCCAGCACCAACTCTCCACGCTTGAGTTCGTGCTTGATCAGCTTTTCGATTTCCACGATTTGCTTGCGTTCGTCGGGGGCGCACAGCGAGATTGCCTCACCCGACGCACCCGCGCGGCCCGTGCGACCGATACGGTGCACATAGTCTTCCGGGTTGTACGGCAGATCGTAGTTGATCACGCCCGGCAGATCCGAGATGTCCAGCCCGCGCGCTGCAACGTCGGTGGCCACAAGCGCCTGAATACCGCCTTGCTTGAACGCTTCGAGCGCTTGCATACGCTCGTTCTGCGACTTGTCGCCGTGAATCGCGGCCGTTACGATGCCCTCGCGCTCCAACTGGCGCGCCAGTCGGCTCGCACCGACCTTGCTGTTGACGAACACGATGACCTGCTTGAGATCGCGCTCCTTCAGAATCTGCACCACGGCGGCGCGCTTGTCGTCTTCATCCACTTGATAGACAACCTGCTCGACATTGTCGGCCGTGGCATTGCGGCGGGCGACTTCGATCGTGAGCGGATTCGTGAGATAGCTCGACGCGAGTTTTTTGATCTCGTTCGAGAACGTGGCCGAAAACAGAAGCGTCTGGCGCTGCTTCGGCAGCAAATTCAGAATGCGCTGAAGGTCAGGCAGGAAGCCCATGTCCAGCATGCGGTCGGCCTCGTCGAGCACGAGCATCTTCACCTGGCTCAGATTCACCGTCTTTTGTTCGACGTGATCGAGCAAGCGACCTGGCGTGGCGATCAGTATCTCAACGCCGCGTCGCAACGCATCCTTCTGCGGATTCATGTCGACGCCGCCGAACACCACCGTATTGCGCAACGGCGTGTGCCCCGCGTAGGCGCGCACGTTCTCGGCAACCTGATCGGCAAGTTCGCGCGTCGGCGTAAGAATCAGCGCACGCACCGGGTGACGGGCAGGCGATGCACTCGTGTTGGCTTCGGGCAGCAAGCGCTGGATGATCGGCAGCGAAAAGCTGGCGGTCTTGCCCGTTCCCGTTTGCGCGGCGCCCATGACGTCACGTCCGGACAGCACCACCGGGATGGCCTGCGCCTGGATCGGCGTCGGCTGGGTGTAGCCCTGCTCGGCGATGGCCCGCAAGATGTCCGCATGCAGCCCAAAGCTATCGAAGCCGGGGGTCGGAACAGCATTTACATCAGCCATGGTGGAGGGACATCTCTTTTAAAAAACGGGGGCCGCCACGCGGAAGGATTCCGCATCAAAGCTCACTCGCGAAGATTCAAGGGGCGCTGCGCGCCATGCTCGGGGCTGGCGCGAGAGGGGCCTGTCGAGGGACAGATGCGTCGGGCGCCGCCGGACCAGGGAGGTCATGAAGAAGCAAAACAAGCGCAATTCTAGCACTTGCGCACGACCAACGTGTGACAGTCGCCGTTGACGGGCTGTGTTCTGCCCGGATTCCGCGCTCAGCGGCCCGCGCCGGCGTTGGCGCTATTGTCGGGCTTGCCGTCACGCAAGGCCGGCTTCGCCGCGCCCGCCTTGATCGTCCTGCCCGCCTGGGCCGCGCGCTGGCGATTGGCGTAGCGCTGCGCGAGTACGGCGCACACCATCAGCTGCATCTGGTGAAACAGCATCAGCGGCAACACGATGGCGCCGAGCGGCCCGGTCGCAAACAGCACCTTTGCCATCGGAATACCGCTCGCAAGGCTCTTCTTCGATCCGCAGAAGACAATAGTGATCTCGTCCTCGCGGGAGAACCCGAGCCAGCGGGCGGAATAGGTGGTGAAGGCGAGCATGATCGCCAGAATCACCGCGCAGCAACCCAGCAGGCCGAGCAACGCCAGCGGCGAAACCTGGTGCCACAAGCCCGTGTTCACCGCTTCGCTGAACGCCGTGTAGACCACCAGCAGAATCGAGCCCTGATCGACGATCTTGAGCAATCCGCGATTGCGCTCGACCCACTTGCCGATGGCCTTGCGCGACACTTGCCCCGCGATGAATGGCGCGAGCAGTTGCAACATGATGTTGCCGATGGAGGCGAACGGCGACGCGCCGTTCGCACCGTTGTGATGGATGACCACCAGGCCGACGAGCACTGGCGTGATGAATATACCGAACAGGCTCGACGCCGACGCGCTGCACACCGCCGCCGGTACATTGCCCCGGGCGATCGAGGTGAATGCGATGGCGGACTGCACCGTTGCCGGCAGCGTACACAGAAAGAGGATGCCCAGATACAGATCCGGCGTCACCATCCACGAGAGCATCGGCTTGAGCGCCAGGCCGACGATCGGGAAGACGGCGAACGTGCTGGCGAACACCAGCAGGTGCAGACGCCAGTGCGTCGCACCGGCGAGCACCGCCTCGCGCGAGAGCTTGGCGCCGTGCAGGAAGAACAGGGCGGCAATCGCCACGTTGGTGAGCAGGTTGAAAGCGACTCGCCCTTCGCCGTGCGCTGGCAGGAAGCTGGCAAGCGCGACAGTCGCCACAAGCATCAGCGTGAAATTGTCGGGAAGGTAACGCGGTCTGGCCATCGTCGATCTCGAATCCGTCGGAAAAGACAAAGCCCGTCCGCCAGCACACAGGACGCGACGGCGCGGCGGCCGCCAGCGATCGTCGGTCAGCCGATCGACAAACGATCGAGGATGACCGGAAGTGTGCGCTCGCGATACGGGTTTTTACGTATTAGAGCGCAAGGGCAGTTAAAATACAAATTCATTTAAAAAAATTATTCATACCAAACACGCATGAATATTTCGCTGCGCCAGCTCAAAGTGTTCCTCGCAGTGGCCAACCACGGGAGTTTCAGCCGTGCCGGCGAGGACATCGGCCTGACCCAGCCTGCCGTCAGCCGATGTATCCGTGAATTGGAGCAAGAACTCGGACTCAAGTTGGTGGACCGGACCACGCGGGAGGTCACCCTGACCGAAGTGGGCGCTAGCCTCTCGGCAACGCTCGCCCGGGTGCTCGACGAGCTGGAGAGTGCCCTGCGCGACACCCATGGTTTGGCCGAAGAGCGGCGAGGCCGGGTACGTGTCGCCAGCGCGCCCACGATTTCCGCCAATCTGATGCCCGAATGCATCTCCGCCTGTGCGGCCCGCTACCCGGACATCACGCTCTTGCTGCGCGATCAGGTGCAGACGCTCGCGAGCGACAGCGTGCGACACGGTGAAGTGGATTTCGGCGTCATCGTCGCGTCGGAAGGAACCGAGGATCTGGTCGGCGAGCCCATCATGGTGGAACCGTTTCTCGTCGTGTGCGACCGCTCACATCGTTTTGCGACACAGACACAGGTGACGTGGGAGGAACTCAACGGCGAAAAGCTCGTACTGCTCGACTACGCGTCGGGTAGCCGACCGCTGATCGACCGGGCGTTGGCCGAACATGGCGCCTATTGCCAGGTGGCGCAGGAAGTCGGGCATGCGATCACGGTCTTCCGAATGATCGAAGCGGGCATCGGCATCAGCATCATGCCGGCTCTGGCACTTCCCGCGATGCCGGGACTACCGGCGCATGGGGACCGCCTTGTCGCCCTGCCGCTCGTGCCGCAACTCGACCGCACCATCATGCTCGTGCGCCGCAAGAACCGCACGCTCTCGCCCGCCGCACAGTCGGTCTGGGCATTGATCCAGGAAATCACGGCCAAGACGTCGCACGCGCTGACTGCCCCGCCGGGAAAACGTGGGGAGGCACACGACAGCCCAACCTGACCCTGACATGATGGGAGATGCGACATGATGTCGAAATTTCGAGCAGAATTGCGCGAACTTCGGTGAAATTTTCTCTTGTCCCACCGCACGCCAGCACCACTATGTAAGTGAGTGCCTGCTACAATTATCGAGCGTCGACTCCTACAAAGCGCATGACTGTGCCATCGGGCGTTTGCCCCGCCATCGTGCCTCGACGACATGCCCGCGCCCTGCGGGCATTATGTTTCCGGTATGGCGTCATGGACTTGTTCATCAAATACTTCAGTCCGCTGTGGCTCTTCCACGCGGCGGCCGATCTGTCATTCTGGCAACGGCATCAACTCGACGCGCGCATGCATGTCATCAGTCGCTTCATGTGGCGATATGTGATGCGTTGGTGTGTCGTGAGCGCCATGTTGCTCGTGCCGGCCGCAGTCATGGCGCATGGCATGGCGGCCACTGGGCTCGCGCTGGCGGGCGGGGTATCGGCGAGCGTGACCGTGCTCATCGCGGCACTCGCGCTCGGTTGCCTCATCGGTGCGCGCCTGCGTTAAGCGCGGCTGGCCCCCAACGAATTCGGTGTTTCGTCCCGAGCGTCGACTATCATGGAACGGCTCGCCTCGCGCGGCGAATTGCCCGTGACGCCGGCCTCTCTCGACCCCTAAGGAGATTCACATGGCCAACGCCAAGATCCTGGTGGTGTTCTACAGCATGTTCGGGCATATCCACACGATGGCCGAAGCTGTCGCCGACGGCGCACGCAGCGTCGCCGGCACCGATGTCACCGTCATGCAAGTCCCTGAGCTGGTACCCGACGAAGTGCTCGAAAAGAGCGGCGCGAAAGCGGCGCGCGCCGCCTTCGCGAACGTGCCCGTCGCCCGCGTCGACCAACTGGCCGACTACGACGCGATCCTGTTCGGCACCCCGACTCGCTTCGGCAACATGACCGCACAGATGCGCAACTTCCTGGATCAGACCGGTGGCCTATGGGCCAAGGGCGCGCTCGTCGGCAAGGTCGGCAGCGTGTTCGCCAGCACAGGCACGCAGCATGGCGGACAGGAAACGACGATCACGAGCTTTCACACCACGCTGCTCCACCACGGCATGGTCATCGTCGGCGTGCCCTACACCGAGCCTGGCCTCACCAACATGGGCGAAATCACCGGCGGCACGCCTTACGGGGCGACCACGCTCGCCGCGGCCGATGGGTCTCGCAAACCCAGCGAGAACGAGTTGAAGATCGCGAGGACGCAAGGCCGTCACGTGGCGGAAATCGCGTCCGCACTTAAGCACGGACGCGCGCTGTAGCCCGCTTTCGTCGAGCGGCGCGCCGCCGGTTGGCTTACGCACCGCGCGAGGCTTACCACGGCGCCCGCCGTCCTCAGATCAGCTTCAGATCCTGCAACACGGCCCGCACGATGCGCGCGCGCTTCGGCGCATCCGCGGCCCCCGCCATATCGATGTGCAGCGCCACGCTCGTGATATTGCCTTCGCGCTCGATCCAGCCGACCCACCAGCCGATATTGGGCGTCTTCTCGTCGAACCAGCCCGTCTTGGCGTGCAGCACATAGTCCGGCGTGGCTTCGACAATCGAGATCTGACGCACGATGTCCTGCGTGTGCGCCGAAAACGGCAGTGTGCCGCGTGCGAGCCGTTGCAAGAAGTCGACCTGTTCGCGGGCCGAGATCCGCAGGCTGTCGTCGACCCAGTAGGCGTCGGCGGCGCGGCCGATGGTGCGATTGCCGTAACCGGTTTCGTCCAGCATTGCCTGCGCGTATTCACGCGCGATCTTGTGCGAGACGACCTGATAGCACGGCAGACACGACACCCGGAACGCACTGCGCAGATCCATCGCGGCATTCCAGGCCTTCACCTGACGCGGCTTGCCATCCCAGGGAATGATCTCGCGCTCGTTCTCGAGCGCGCCCGACTCCAGCGCGAGCAGACTGTTGAAGACCTTGTAAGTTGATGCGGGCGATACCCGTCGCTCGGCACGCGCGGTATCGAACGCCTGATACGTTCGCGTGTGACCGTCGAGCACGATGATCGTGCCCTTCACCCCTTCCGCCGCGAAACGTTCGCCCCAGTCGGCACGCTCGATAATGCGCACCGGTGCCGCCTGCGTCGATGCCTTGGTTTCCTCTGCCTGTGCCGGCGGGGTGAACAAAGTCGCCGAGACGAGTGCGGCAGCCGCAGCCGCAGCCGCCGGTAGGGCAACAACACCGCGTCCCCAGCGAGAGATCTTCATTTTCATTTCGTTATCCTGATTTAAATTCGTGCCATCGGGGTGGCAGGAAGAACGTCGGTGGCGCCGGCCAGGCGCCCGCTTCCGGGAGCGTTTGCAGCATAGTCTGCGTTTCGGCAGGCACAAAGCAACGCTACCGTAACCGTCGTAACCGCCGTATCATCGGTGCACCCCATTCGTAGATTCCGTCGCGTGTGCGGCCGTCGTCCGTGGCCCGACGCCACTCGACTCGCCTCGACGCCATGTCCGACACCCCTCCCTCGCGCAGCACAACGCCCGTCACGTCGGCCTCCGCCACGGGCGCACCTACGCTCGTCGTCCGCCTCGACGCCCCCCAGCACATCGACGGCCAACCGGTGCGATATCAGAGCCTCTGGTTGTTGATGCGGGTCTACTATGCGGCGCATTACGAGATGTCGTCGGTCTCGCTTGCCTCGTTGAAGATCCGGTTCAGTCAAGCCGGCGCGGCGGGCGATCTGCGTATGCTGGTCAGCCGCGCGTTCTCCGACTTTGCACGTTGGGGCGTTGCCGTGGGCTGGGGCGACGATGTACTCGCCGATGCGCGTCTGCTGCCGACGCGCGGACGGGGCAAAGGGCCATTCTGGCTCGCCCGCGATGAGATGTCGCGCATCGCCGTGACGATCGAGGACTCGACGCCCGCCGACCCGCGTCGCGCGATCGCCTCGTTTCTCGGGCTTGCACAGGATGCGGCGTCGGATACCCCATCGCCGGCGCTCGATTACGTCATGCAGGACATTGCGTTCTGGCATCACCTGACGCTGGGCAAGCGCGATATGCAGGATGGCGTGTTCTTCGCGCCGCCCCAAGCGCCATCGCAGAGCGAGGTACGCCGCCAGCCGCGCACCGGCGCGATTCCATCGTTTCATGCAGCGCAGGTGTGTGCCGTGGACGACGTGCAACGCGGCATCGCCCTGCTTGCCGAGACGATCGCCTGGCGTCGCATGGGCGACGCGGCACGCACGAATCGAACGCTGGCAACGCTCGCCGCGACCTTTGGCGCGAACCCGCCGGGCTCGCCCACGTTGCGCGCCATGCACTGGATCGTGCAGGCTTGGCAAGCCTACGGGTCACGCGACGAGGCCGGCGCGTTCGCCCACCTGCAACGCATCGCCGACGATGCCTCGCTCGCCCCCTGTCTCGTCTATAACCCGCGCATTCGCTTCGAGAGCCGCAACCTGCAGGCGTTGCTGCACAAGTCGCACGCCGCGCGCGGCGGCCCGATGCCCGCGCGGGAGCAGTCGGCGGCGAACGCGCTGGCCGCCTTTTCCGACGCCCTGCAAGCCGCGTTCGAAGCCGACTCCATTGAACTCGCGCAGCATGTCGCGGCCAACATCGGGCTGTCGTTGTGGCTGTTTTGGCAAGGCGCGCTCATCGATCCCGGCCGACGGCTCGCCGCCACGGACGTTCAGCGGCAGGCGCTGCGCTGGATCGGACTCTCGGAGTGGATCTGCGACCGGTTCGGTGTCGGTGGCAATTCCGTCTGGAACACAGTCTTCCTGTTACGCATTGCGCGCGGTGCCGTGCCGGCGCGGCGCGACCCCGATCTGGCGACGCTGCGCGCGAGCACGCCGTTGACTGTCGACGCCTTTCTCGACGCCGTGCAGCCATTCGGCGCGCCCTTCTCGCGGGCGAAGGGTTTCCAGCGCTGGACCGATGTCCTGGCGACGACGCTCGCCGACCATGAAGAGGGACGCGTCTGCTTCGAGCCGTTGCAGCTGGCCAACTTGTGGTTCGAGATGTTGTGGTTCGCGCTGCACCAGGACGGCGACTCGCCGCAGGCGGTGCATGCCGCCCAGTCGCTGGGCCGCGTGCTGCCACTCCTGCCCCCGCCCGACCGGCGGTTCTTCCGCGACGCGTTACGGCTGATGCCGCGCGAGTTTCAGCGCGAAGTGCGCCTGGCGCAGTAGCGATGGCGTCAGGACGTACGTGGCGCCGGGCCTGCCCTCACCGCACGCCGTGCGGCGTCTTGGGCAGCGGCGCGCGAAACGCGATCGCCATACGGTTCCACGCATTGATGGTGGCGACGGCGAACGTCAGATCGGCGATCTGCTTGTCGTCGTAATGCGCACGCAGCTCGGCGAACAGGGGGTCCGGCACATGCCCGTCCTGGACGTTGGTGACGGCTTCCGTCCATGCCAGCGCCGCACGCTCGGCCGGCGAGTACAGCTCGGTTTCACGCCAGGCGTCGAGCAAATGCAGACGGCGCGGTTCGATGCCCGTTTTCAGGGCGTCGACCACGTGCATGTCGATGCAGAATGCGCAGCCGTTGAGTTGCGAGGCTCGCAGCCAAACCAGCTCGACCAGGCCGCCCGGCAGGCCGCAGTCATGGAAATACTGGCTCAGCACGCTCATTTGTTCGTAGGGGCGCGGCGCGGCCTTGATGTAGTTCAGTCGTAGCATGAATCGATTCTCCGTTCCGTTCAATTCCGTTCAGAATAGGCTTCACCCACCGGTGGCATGCCGTTGTCACGCTTGCCATGCCTCCACGCCTTCGACGATACGCAGCTCTTGTCGCCCCCGGAAGGGCCAAGACCGGCGAAAATTGTCAGGCCAAAGTGAGCCAAGCCGCACATCCGGGAATGCGGTGCCCAAGGCGCCGGCCGGTGACATCGCACTACGACTGGCGCGCACGCTCGGTGACGTCAGCGCGCGCGCCCTCGCCTGACGCCGCCGCCCAACCAGCGTTTGCGTCCGCCCGCATGTGTTATGCCGCATCGCAGCATTGGCCGTTCACGTTTTTCGGGACGTATCGTGCTTGTGTTTGCCGGGCATGTCAGTGTATTGTTGCCGCAAAGCTAGCGCAGGGGTCCTGCAACGTGAGTTGTGGGTGAGAAATACCCTTAGAACCTGATCTGGATAATGCCAGCGCAGGGAGCGTAGAAATTCCTCGCCCCCGTTCATGCTCCTGAGCCGCTTTTCGCCGAAATTGTCGGCGTCAACACGTGCCCCGCCAGGAGACATTGCATGAACGCCAATCCGAAGTTCCTCTCAGCCAATGCGCGCGTGGATGAAGCCGCGATCGCACCGCTGCCGAATTCCCGCAAGATCTACGTCGAAGGCTCGCGCCCCGACCTCCGTGTCCCGATGCGCGAAATCTCGCAAGCCGACACGCCGACAAGCTTTGGCGGTGAAAAGAATCCGCCGATCTTCGTATACGACACCTCCGGTCCGTACACCGATCCGGACGCCCAGATCGACATCCGCTCCGGCCTGCCCGCCCTGCGCGCGGCATGGATCGAGGAGCGCGGCGACACCGAAGCGCTGCCGGGCATGACGTCCGCCTACGGCCGCGAGCGCGCCGCCGACGACGCCACCGCCGAGCTGCGTTTCCCGGGCCTGCATCGCACGCCTCGCCGCGCCAAGGCCGGCAAGAACGTGACGCAGATGCACTACGCGCGTCAGGGCATCATCACGCCCGAGATGGAATACATCGCCATTCGCGAAAACCTGCGCCGTCAGGAATACATCGAGAGCGTGCGCAACGCCGGCCCGCAGGGCGAGCGTCTGGCCAAGCTGCTCTCGCGCCAGCATCCGGGTCAGCATTTCGGCGCGAGCCTCCCCGCCGAAATCACGCCGGAATTCGTGCGCAGCGAAATCGCACGCGGTCGCGCCATCATCCCGAACAACATCAACCACCCGGAATCGGAGCCGATGATCATCGGCCGCAACTTCCTCGTGAAGATCAACGCGAACATCGGCAACTCGGCCGTGACCTCGTCGATCGGCGAGGAAGTGGACAAGATGACGTGGGCGATCCGCTGGGGCGGCGACACGGTGATGGATCTGTCGACCGGCAAGCACATCCACGAGACGCGTGAATGGATCCTGCGCAACAGCCCGGTACCCATCGGCACGGTGCCGATCTATCAGGCGCTCGAGAAGGTGAATGGCAAGGCCGAAGACCTGACGTGGGAAATGTTCCGCGACACGCTCATCGAGCAGGCCGAGCAAGGCGTCGACTACTTCACGATTCACGCCGGCGTGCGCCTCGCGTACGTACCGATGACCGCCAACCGCATGACTGGCATCGTGAGCCGCGGCGGCTCGATCATGGCCAAGTGGTGCCTCGCGCACCATAAGGAAAGCTTCCTGTACACGCACTTCGAAGAGATCTGCGAAATCATGAAGGCCTATGACGTCGCGTTCTCGCTGGGCGACGGCCTGCGTCCGGGCTCGATCTATGACGCCAACGACGAAGCACAACTCTCGGAGCTGAAGACGCTGGGTGAGTTGACACAGATCGCGTGGAAGCACGACGTGCAGGTGATGATCGAAGGCCCGGGCCACGTGCCGATGCAGCTCATCAAGGAGAACATGGATCTCCAGCTCGAGTACTGCGACGAAGCCCCGTTCTACACGCTCGGACCGCTGACGACGGACATCGCCCCCGGCTACGACCACATTACGTCGGGCATCGGGGCGGCGACCATCGGCTGGTACGGCACCGCCATGCTGTGCTACGTCACGCCGAAGGAACACCTCGGTTTGCCGAACAAGGACGACGTGAAGGAAGGCATCATCACGTACAAGCTCGCCGCGCACGCCGCCGATCTCGCCAAGGGCCACCCCGGCGCGCAGATTCGCGACAATGCGTTGTCGAAGGCGCGTTTCGAGTTCCGTTGGGAAGACCAGTTCAATCTGGGTCTCGATCCGGACAAGGCGCGCGAATTCCACGACGAAACGCTGCCGAAGGACTCCGCCAAGGTTGCCCACTTCTGCTCGATGTGCGGACCGCACTTCTGCTCGATGAAGATCACGCAGGACGTGCGCGATTACGCCGCCAAGCAAGGCATTTCCGACGAAGCGGCGCTCAAGCAGGGCATGGAAGTCAAGGCCGTGGAGTTCGTCAAGAACGGCGCCGAGATCTATCGTCGTACCTGACGATACGCACGCGGCGGCGAGGGTTTCGCCTCGCGCCGTCGCACGGTTGCCCGTCGTCAACGATGGCCGCTAACGCGCCCGGGTCAAACCGGGCGCGTTTTATCATGGATGACGCCTGGCCATCAGGCGGCGAACGCGCTTAGCCGTGCGCAGACGGGTCGATCGTGGTGCTGGCCGGAACCGTCGGCACACCGCGCATCGTCAGTTGATTGCGCAGGCGCTGCGTCGCGATATGCGGCGGCCGCGACGACAGCGTCGTCGCCAGTGCCGTGAAGGCCTTCGTGTTCGTCGCGGGCAGCGCCGCCGCGTTCATCACCTCCGTGTGACGAAGCGCCCAGTGGCGCTCGCCCAGTTGCTCTACCCCGAGGGCGAGTTTGATCCACTCGTCCGTGCCCAGTCCGACGGACGGCGGCAGATCGGCGCGCACCATGGCCTGATGCATCGGCAAGCCGTCGGCGAACCCCACGCGAAGCATCCATTCGGTGCTCTCGCGCGACGGCAGGACCCGCGATCCCTGGTGCAGCCGATCGTTCACTTTCCCGATGAACGTGGCGGGCGACTCCAGTTCCTCGCACGCCTTCGACCACTCCTTTCTCCCTGCCAGCGCCGGCTTGCCCGTCCATCGGCGCGCGGTATCCGCGACGATCGTCGCCACGTTGTCGCGACGGGTATCGAACGCCACCGTTCCGTTGCGACCGCCCGTGCCGAGCAGCGAGCCGCTCACAATCTCCCGGCAGATCTGTGCCCGCTCGCTGCGCCCGTCTGGCATGACCACAGGATGATTGCGACCGTCCGGCGATACGCCTCGTGTGCCGGTGTCCTGCGCACTGGCGCACACATGAAGCGTTTGCACGGCGGAAGCGCTCAGGACCGGTTGCGCGCCACGCGTTGCACCATTCGCGGGAACGTCGAGCGCAAGTGCGGCCAGTTCGCCGCTGTCAATGCCGCCCCCCTCGGGTATGAACCGTCCGGCAGCGACTTCGCCCGACGCCTCGATTTCCGCCGATGCGCCCAGGAAATCGCTGCCGAAGGCCTTGTCCATGCCGCGGGATACTGGCACGGCACGCACCGCGCTCGCGGTCCAAGGGTGCGTCAGGCTGTCGGCGCGAGCGTTGGCGATGCGCACCAGCGGAATGCCGGCGGCGTTGGCGAGCCCTGCTCCTGGCGTCAGCGCAATGGGGGCTGCTGCCGCAACGTTGCCCAACCCCGGCGAATAGTGGAATGCCTGGATGCCGTTCATCATCGTGAGATCCTCAGTAGGGAGATACGTGGCCGGTCGCCACGGCCTCGACAAGGTGTCGCGGCGAAGTTCACGATGCCCGAGGCGGCGTGCGCCCATTGTCGGTTCTGAACACGGTGTCGCGCAGCTCGCGCAAGCCACCGTCCGAAAGTAGACAGCGGCGCCCCAGCGCTCGCCCAATCGTTGGGGCATGGGTGTCGGCAAGCCCCGAACTTATGGCATGCTATCGGACAGCGGCACAGCCTACGCGGCTGACGCGGCCCGCAAAAATGGCGTCGGCGGCATTTTTGGCTCGCAGACGACACCGCACCGGGTACGCGCCTTCCGCGCACCCGCCTGAAGGCATCTCAAAATGACGGCCCGCCGGGCTTGTTTTGAAATGTCTCCCTGCCCACCGGACCCGCTCCCTTGCTCATCGGTCCGGCCAGCGTTGCGGCTGTGTACCCGCCTTCGCATTTACAGGGATGACAACATGAGTGGTTACGGCTTTCTTTTCAGTATCTTCGTGCTGGTTCTGGCCAGCGCATTCTTCTCCGCCGCCGAAATCTCGTTGACCGCCGCCAAGCGCACCAAGCTGCACGTGCTCATGGAAAAGGGAAACCCGCAGGCAATCAAGGTGCTCGCCCTCAAGGGGCAGCCAGGCAATTTCTTCACCGTTGTGCAGATCGGCGTGAACGCGGTCGCCGTGCTCGGCGGCGTGCTTGGCGAGAGTTTCCTGACCGGCTATCTGTTCGCGTGGCTCTCGCCGCTCACCGATCAGGCGCTGGCGTTGCGCCTGGCAGGCATTGGCTCGTTCCTGTTCATCACGATCGCTTTCATTCAGTTCGCCGACCTGATTCCCAAGCGTCTCGCAATGGTCAACCCCGAGCGCGTTGCCATGGGCATCATTGATCCGATGTTGCTGTGCCTGAAGGTGCTTCGGCCCCTCGTCTACCTCTTCAACGGCGTGGCGAACCTGTTTCTGCGTCTGTTCAAGCTGCCGACGCATGCCATCGAGAACATTACGTCCGAAGATGTCGCGGCGATGGTCGGCGCGGGCGCGCAAGCCGGCGTGGTGCGCAAGCATGAACTCCATTTGATCGAGAACGTTTTCGAGCTGGAATCGCGCACCGTCGGCTCGGTCATGACCTTTCGCGACGACGTGGTGTACTTCACCATCGCCGAGGACGAGCGCAGTATTCGCGAAAAGATCATCCAAAGCCCGCATTCGAAGTATCTCGTGTGCCGGGACGAAATCGACAACGTGCTCGGCTACGTCGACTCGAAGGATTTGCTCCAGCGCATTGCGAGCGAAGACCTGTCGAGCGTGATTCGCAATCTCGACCGCCTGTATGCGAAGAAGCTGCTGGTGATCCCCGACACCCTGAATCTTTCGGAAGCGCTGGCCCGCTTCAAGGAAACCCGCGAAGGCTTTGCCGTCATCATCAACGAATACGGTCTGGTGGTCGGTGTGGTGACGCTCAACGACATTGTGGGCGCGCTCATGGGCAACGTGATTCACCCGGCGGACGAAGATCAGATCGTGCAGCGCGACGAGCACTCATGGCTCGTGGACGGTGTCACGTCCGTCGAAGACGTGAAGAAAGCACTCGATATCGACGAGCTTCCTGGTGAAGGCGAGTTCGAGACCATTGCGGGATTCATGATCTATCAGCTCAAGCGCATTCCGAAGAAATCGGAAGCCACCGAGGCCGCGGGCTACAAGTTCGAAGTGGTCGACATCGACAACTACAAGATCGACCAGTTGCTCGTCACGCGGCTGGGCTCGGTGGCCGAGGCTGCTATCGCGGCAGCGGCGGCGCAGGCACCGAAGGAGGCATCGTAGCCAGCACCTCCATCAACCGGTCGGTCAAGCCGCCGTCGCGCTGCGTGGGCCGCGCGATGGCCGACGCGACGACCTGCCACGGCGCGTAAAGCCATACCTGACGGCGCGCTCGCGTCACCCCCGTATAGATCAGCTCCCTCGACAGCACTCGGCTCGCCTGTTCTGGCAGCACCATCGCCACGCGTTCGAATTCCGATCCCTGCGACTTGTGGATCGTCATGGCAAATGCGGTCTCGTGCGCCGGCAGACTGGCCGGGGAATAAAGGCGGTATCCCCCATCCGGCGTGGCAAACGCGACACGTAGTGTGCCGGACGGCCCGAGCGGCAACGCGATGCCAATGTCGCCGTTGAACAGGTTCAGCGCGTATTCGTTCTGCGTGACCAACACTGGGCGCCCGGCAAACCAGGCGCCCCCGCCAGCCCCGAGCGCCATACCGGCTCGACGCCCGAGTACCGCCGTCAGTTGCGCGCCGAGCAACTCGACGCCGCGTCGCCCGCCACGTGTCGCGCACAGCACGCGAAACTGACCGAACGCCGCAAATACCGGCTGCGCGACCATGGCGACATCGGCGGCGGTTACCGTCGCCGGATCGCCCAGTTGCTCGATCGTCGCGACCGCTTCGGCCAGCGCGGCGAGATAGGCCGAATACCCGTCCGCCAGCGCGTGCAGACTGGCGGGCGACAACTGCACGCCGCCGTCCTCACTGAACATCACGCGGTCGGCGTCGCTTGCCGCTGGTGCTGAAGTCGAACCGATGCCGGCGAACGCCCCGTCGTCCGCAAGGGTGCAGGCCTTGCGCGCCTCAATCACTTTGCCCGACTTGATGGCGGTTGCAAGGCGACCAATCGCAGAATTCTCTCCAAAGCGATAAGTTCGCTCCAACCAGACGACGGTGTCTTCCAGCCCTTGCGACACTCGGGCGCTTCCTGCGGCCGCATCCGGCGCGCCGTTCCCTACGACGGCCGCCAACGGTCCCGACCGGGGCAGCGCATCGACGGGCCATTCGAGCGCGGACAATAATCGCCTACGCATGTCCGGTGAGAACCTGCGGTGCGCGCTCAACTCTCCGAAGACGGCCCCCGCTTCAACCGCCGCCAACTGATCCTTGTCGCCCAACAGGATCAGGCGGGCGCTTTCCGGCACGGCTTCGAGCAATTGTGTCGCCATCGACAGATCGATCATCGACGCCTCGTCCACGACGATCAGATCGTAGGGCAGCGGGTTGGCCGCGTGATGTCGAAAACGCCGCCCCGCTTGCTCGGCCGACTCCGGCAAGACACCCAGCAGGCGATGCAACGTGACCGCCGCCTCGGGCAATGCCCTGCGCACCGTTTCCGGGAGATCCCGACGGGCCGTCAACGCCTCCTGCATGCGCTGCGCCGCCTTCCCCGTGGGCGCGGCCAGCGCCACGCGCAGGTTGGCGTCTCGCTCGAGAAGACAGGCGAGCAAGCCCACCACGGTGGTCGTCTTGCCGGTGCCGGGACCGCCGCTGAGCACAACCAACGAGCGTTGCAGCGCCAGCGCCGCCGCCGCCATCTGCCAGTTCGGTTCCTGCTGCCCGTCGGACGACACAAGCGCGCCTTCGCCAAAGTAACGATGCAGACGAGCGCGATCCGCCGCGGTGACCGGTGTGCGTTCGGTCAGCGACAACTTACGTCCGAGCGCCGTCGCCAACCGCGCCTCATAGCTGTAATAACGTGCGAGATAGAGGCGATCGTGGTCGTCGAGCAAAAGCGGGAAGGCGTCGGCCTGGACGTCGTCGGTGCGCGCCAGCGCCAAGCTGGCGGGGGCACACAAGCCGCTGGCAAAGAGTGCCTCGCGCCAGACGGACAAGGCGGGGGCGTCACCCGGAAACAGTTCGCCGCTGGCTTGCCCGTCGAGCAGGTTATCGAGCGGCACGCAGACGTGCCCCTCGGCCGTGGCGAGGCTCACCGCGAGGGCGGCACGCCACACATAGCGGCACGTCGGCTCGTCCGCCCCGTGACCGCGCGCGAGCAGTGCCATTCGACGCGCGAACCCCTGCGCCAATCGCACCACGCCGCTGTCGGCCAACGGTGCCCCGGCCACGTCCCCCCGATCTCGTCGATCGCTCATGCGCCCTCCCGGTCGGCAGCGCCCGCGTCGTCACCTTGAACGTCCGGCGACAACGCTTGCGCCAGCGCAGCGTTGTCGCCCGAGGCGAAGAGCCGATCGAGCGCGTCGACCATCTCACGCGACGGCTTGTCGAAGAAGACACCCGGCACATCGTCACCGGCCAGATGCGCACGCGCCCAGTCGGGCCGAACGCCCCGGACAAACAAGTAGAGGCTGCCGCCCATATCGCGGTCGTATCGGTAGTCGGGTAATCGGCGTTGCAAGTAGCGATGCAACGCCAATGTGTAGAGGAGGTATTGGAGGTGATAGCCGTGCTCGGCCATCGCTTCGCGCAGGCCGTCGGCGCCGTAGTTTTCCGGGGCAGTGCCGAGGTAGTTCGACTTCCAGTCGAGGATCCACCACTGGCCGCCGTGCCGGAACACCAGATCGATGAACCCCTTGAGGTAGCCGCGCAGCACCGTGGCGTCGAGCGGCAAGTCCGGGTAACCGAACTGGCGCAACACGCCGCGCAGCGCCTCGAGCGACACGGCATCGGCCGGATACGTGAATTCCATTTCGGTGAGCCGTTCGGTCATCGCCACGTCAGCCAGTTGCATACCCGGTCGCAACGGTGTAGCGAGCGTATCGGCCAGCATGCTCATCATCATGGCGCGCCACGTATCGTTGTGCTCGGCTCCGCGCCCGGGCGGTCGTTCGCGCAAGGCTCTAGCGACCGCATGTGGCCATTGCGCGCGCGCCTGAAAATCAGCCAGTTCGAACACACGGTGCAAACTCTCGCCGGCCGCCGGTCCGCGCGGAAAACGAAGAATGTCATCGGCGGGCGGCCAGGCATCGTCCCCCTCCGGCGGCAGGGCGAACGTCGGCCCGGCATTGGCCTGCGCGTCGTAATCGGGACGCGTACGCTCCGGCGCACTGAGTTGACCGCCGCCCAGTTGCGGACCGGCGTGCATCCCCGCCAACAGCCCCGAGAAGCTCCCGATCCGCCAGACTTCGCGCAACGCGCGAGCACTCGCGCGCGGGGTGAGTTGCGGCGCCGCGTCGTGGACGACACGCATGTCGGCATCCAACGCATCGCCCATTGGCAACGGCACCACCGCCAGTGGGCCACCGACCAGCGCCTTCCATGCCGACCGGATCGTGGCCACCCGCTCGTCGGTATCGAGCGTCGGCGAAACCCACGTATCGAACGTATTGCCTTGCCCTGCCGCGAGCCAGTTGAGCATGCCGCCGCACGCTTCCTTCACGCTGCGTCGCGACGCATAAATGCCGGCCGCCAGGTAGCAACGGTAGACCGCGCGCGTCAGCGCTACGTATAGCAGTCGTGCCTGCTCTGCCGATTGCTCCTGCCGCAGCGCGGCGGCGGCGGGCGACCCCTTGCCCGCCGCATCGGTGAAGTCGATGACGGCCGTGGAACCATCGTGATACTCGAGTCCGTCGAGACGCCCACCGTCGCGCACTGCGCCGTCCCAAAGAAACGGACAGAACACCACGCCATACTCAAGCCCCTTCGACTTGTGAACGGTCACGATCTGCACCAGATTCTGATCCGACTCGAGACGCAACTGCGCGTCTTCACCGCCGCTCGCATTGCGCTGCGAGGCCAGCCAGCGCAGCAGCGCCGGCATGCCGGGCTGCTCGGCCCAGCGGGCCTGTGCAAGCTCTGCCAAGTGCATGAAGTTCGTCAGACGCCGCTCGCCGCCGGCCTGAGCGACCAGACGTGCCGCGAGGCCCAACTCGCGCATCAACGTGCGCCACATCGCCGAGAAGCCGCGGTCGATCCATAACTGACGATAGCGTTGTAGTCGCTCGATCCACGCGATCGCCTCGGCATCGGAGGCTTCGCTGGTCTGCATGCGATACAACGCCGTGGCATCGAGCCCGAACAGCTCGGTCGCCAGCGCAGCGCGCAGCGCCCGCACGTCGCCGGGAGACTCCACTGCACGCAACACCCGCAACAGCGTTTGTGCCTCGTCACTGGCAAACACCGAGTCCTGCGTCAGCTCCACGCTGCCCACCGCGTGCTCGGCAAGCATCGATTTCATCAGCGCGCCCTGCCGGTGCGTCTGCACGATCACGGCAATATCGCCCGGCGCGAGCGGTCGCTCGCCCACGCGCACGTCACCGCGCGCCGCGCCCGCGAGCAAGCGCGCCACCTCGGCCGCCGTCGCCCGCGCACACGCCTGCTGCGCGTCGTCCTTCGACAGCGGCTCGTCATCGTCCGGAAGCCACCAGACAGTGAAGTCGGCCACTTCGCGAGCGTCGGTGAACGGCGCTCGCTGCCGCGCCCCCGGGCGCACCGGCGGGTACTCGAGCCCGTCGAGCACGAACGCCCGGT
>NZ_MKVU01000020.1:83214-100851 GCF_001899225.1 Pandoraea sp. 64-18
GCCCGACGTTCGATGCGGCCGTCTCCCGCCGACCGTACACGGCGCTGAAAATGTCGAACTGCAGCGGATCGGTGTCCTGGAACTCGTCGATCAGTGCGCAGGGGTATCGCTCGCGCAAGGCCTCGGCCAGATCGGGGTGCTGGTTCAGTGCCCGTGCAATATTGCCAAGCAGGTCGTCGAACGACACCACCCGCAACTCGCGCTTGCGAAGCGCCAACTGGTCCGGGGCTTGCATCAGCCACTCGCGCAGCATCCGCAGCCACTGAATCGCGTAACGCTCGTGCGCGTCGGCGCGCGCTTGCACCAGCGCATCGGCCATGCCGAAAAACCGGTGATCGGGCGGCGTTTCGCCCTTTTTGATGTCCTTGGCGAGGCGCGTGGTGGTCAGCAATTCCGCCTTCGGACTCAACGGCGCCCCGGCATCGCGCGCGCCAAGATAGCGCGCCCAGGCCGATACGGCTTGCGCAAGCGATACCGCGTCGTAAATGTTTTTCTTGTACGACGGCAACGCCGCGCGCATCAGATCGGTAATTGCCGCGGCCTCGGCGTCCCAGCACTCGCAGGCCGCTGCGTAGGTCGCGAACCATCCCGGGTCCGACGACGCTTGAGCGTCTGACTCGACCGCCGACGGCCAGCGCAATTCCGACATGGGTTTCTTCAGCCGACGCGCCAACTGGTCGGTGAGCGTGCCGGGCGAGCGTTTCGCATCGACCAGCCACGCGGCGAAGCCGTCGTCCTGCGCTGCCAGCGGTTCGACCACACGGCGCCAGAATTCGACCGCGAGATCGTGCCGCACGCCATTGTCGTCCGGCACCAGCTCGTAGGCGAACGGCAATCCGGCCGCAAACGGCACCTCCGCCAGAGCACGTTGGCAAAACCCGTGAATGGTGTGAATCGAGGCCTGATCGAAGCCGCGCAATGCCGTTTGCAAGCAATCGCGAATGGCCTTCGGTGTCACGTCACCGCGCTCGATCAACCCCGCGATCATGACATTGAACAACGGATCGTCGCTGGCGTCCGGATCGAAGTCGACGATATCGTCGTTCTCGTCCTCCTCGAAGACCGGCGCCATCGCAGCCACCAACGCAGCCAGCCGTGCGCGAATCCGCTCACGCAGCTCGGCCGTGGCCGCGTTGGTGAAGGTGACGACAAGAATCTGCTCGACCGTCAATCGCTTCTCGAGCAGCAACCGCACGTACAGCGCGCAGATGTTCCAGGTCTTGCCAGTGCCGGCCGACGCTTCGATCAGGCAAACGCCGTCGAGATCGCAACTGAAGACGTCGAGGTCGATGAGCTGCGTCATGCGCCCTCCGCCACGTCAAGGTGTTGCACCAGAGGGCCGAGCAATAGATTGGCAAGAGAATCGAACGGCGGCGCCAGCGGATCGTCCACGCCGCGCCAGATCAGTCGCGTGTACGGGTCGTCCGCGTCGCCCCGAGCGAATGCCGAACCGAGCCACGCACCTTGCGCCTCGCCCGGCTTGCCGGTACTCGCCAACTTCCACGCGCTTCGCGTAAAGAATGGCAACGGCCGCGTCTGCCCGAGGCGGTACAGCGCCACCCATTGCCCCAACAGCGTCGCCGCGTCTTCCACCGGCCGCAACGCGAATGTCTCGTCTTCGCCGTACCAGAGCGTTCTGGCGGCTACGTCCAGTCCTGCGTGCTCGGGCTGCTGGAGATGCGCACAAAGCGCCAGATGGGCCAGCCATGCGGCAAGCAGATCGCTCGGACGCTGGCTGCCGAATCGATACATGACCAGTCCATAGCGCGACACCGGGGCCAAGCGTCCCTGCAACAGGCAGGCTGCGCGCAACGTGGCATCGCCATGCCAGGCGGCCTGCGTCGATTCGCGCCATGACGGCGGCAGCGCCGGCGTCAAAGGCAGCGTCACCAGCAGCTCCTGCGTGCCTTCCGCCTGCGCGTCTCGCACCTGCGACGCCAGCGCGCGCAGGCCGCCCAACGCTCTGCGGCGCCAGACGGCACCGGTCGCCCCGCCCGGCAACTCGTGACTGACCTTCGCAATACGCTCAATGGCGTCGGCATGCGCGCGGGCGTCGCGTGCGTCGTGGCGCATCAGGCGCGGCAGCAGACGCGCCGCCAGCGCATCGCGTCCGGCCCAGTCGAGCATGAACGGCTCTTCGTCGTCGACCTCCGTGAGCAGTTCGCCGAGCGAGAGTCCCAGCCGGTCACGCGCCCACGCTCTTCCGGGATGACGCCAGAAACGCAGCAGGTCGTCCAACGTCAAATGGGTTTGTACGACAGCGGGCAACGGTTCACGCACGAATGGCGCGGCGCGGGCATTCGGTGTGGGGGACGCCAGTTGATCCGCCAATTGCTGCGCCGCCTCGGCATTGGCCACGTCGTAGCTGTAGAGCGACGGGTCGTGCCCATCGAAATACGCAGGAGAAAACGGTTGAAGCGGATGCGACACCGCAAGCCGCTCGCGGGCTTCGCGCTGATCGTCGAGGCAGTACCCCTGGGACACCGGTGCGAGCAACTGCCCGGCGAAGTCAAGCAATTCGTCCACAGCCGTCGATGGCGGCAGCGGCGCATTATCGCGCACGCTTCGGCCCGTGTAGGTGATCAGGAACCGGTCCTGCGCACTCAACATCAGATCGAGGAAAAGATTGCGCTCGTCGTCGCGCCGCTGGCGATCGCCACGTTGCGGCAACGCGCGCATGAGGTCGAATTCGTCGGCGCGCACGCGTCCCGGCAGCACCCCGTCGTCCATGCCGATCATGCACACCACGCGGTACGGCAGCAGGCGCAGGCTGGGGATCGCCGCAAACGTCACACGCCCCGATGGCACGCCGCCACGCGTCGGATCGTCGAGGGCATTGGCCAGCACGCGCGCCACCACGTCAACCGGTACCCGCACTTCGGGCGCTCCATCAGCGATAGCCGAGCCGATCTGTTCGATGGCCACGCGCACCTCGGCAACATCGTCGGCAAAACGAGGCTCGTCGGAAAAGAACTGTTCCAGCATCGCCAGCAGCTGATCGCGCCACGCGAGCCCCGTGCGCATCGTTTGCAGCGTGACGGCGGTGGCATCGAGATCGTCGACGAGCCGCGCCAGCTGCCCGAGCCATTCGGCACGGCCGCCCTCGATTCCCCCAACCGGTAGCCAATCGTCGACCGGCAAGGCGTCATCAGGCAAGGCGTAGCCGAGAAACAGCCGCATCATCGCATCGCCCAGGGTGTGCCGCTCCAACGCCGGCGAGACATCGGCCCCGGTCGGCGCGCACGCCTGCGGCGCGTCGAGCCGCAGCAGGGCATCACCGCGCCAGCCGCGTCGTGCACCGGCGGCATGCAACCAGTTTTGAACGGTGTCGAGCGCATTGCCGCCGAGATCGTAGCGTTGTGCGATGGCCTCCGTGCGTGCCAGTTCCACCAGACTCGACACCGCCACCCGCTGCTGCGCCAAGGCCAGGATGGCGGCGAACGCCCGCGCGACGGGGTTGGTCCGCGTCGGCGGCAACCCCGTCACCAGATAAGGAATGCGAGGTGTCGCGGTACCAAACACGGCGTCGATCAGCGGGGCCGCGCGCCCCAGATCCGGCACGGTTACGAGCACATCATCGGGACGCAAATCGGGAATCTCGTCGAAGCACGCCAACAACCGGTCATGCAGCACTTCGATCTGACGCGCCAGGCTGTGGCACACATGCACCTGCACCGACCCGTCGACGCTCACGCCATCGGGCGCGCCGTGACGGCCATCGTCCAACGTGAGAATGCCGTTTTGCAGGGCGGCGAGCAGCGTCGGTGCGGGATTGGGCTGGAACAGCGCCCGGTCCTCCACCGCCTGCGGTGCGAGGTCGGCATACAGCGCATCGATATGCGACTGCGTCTGGCGCCCCCATTCGGCGAGCAACGGATGCCCCACTTCCCGGTGCGCCCCCCCATCGCGCCGCGCCAGATACGACAGTCGTGACGGCGACACGATGTCAAACCAATAGCTCTCACACGGATTCAGGACATACAGGTGCACCTCGATCAGACGAGACATCGCCTTGAGCAGCGCCATCGAAAGCGGCGGCATCGACGACAGCGCGAACACCGACACGCGTGACGGCCATCCGGCAGGCACCGTCTGCGGCGTCAACGCCTCGATCCGGTCGATGGCCCGCAACGTTGGGTGACGCTCGCGAATCTCCAGATGCGCCAACACCTGCCGCCACAAGGCGCTCTGCCACACTTCGTCGGCACGCTGCGTCTCACCCCAGCCCGTGGCGGCGCCCGGCGCGATCGTCTCCCCGGATTGCCACCGCTCAAGCCAGTTCGGCCGATAGGTCAGATATTGGTCGTAGAGATGCGCCAGTCGGTCGGCCAATTCGAAGCGCATGACATCGTCCGCGCCCGTCAGATAGCCCGCCAGTCGCGGCGAGGCGTCCCCCCACGGCTGGGCGAGGCACTGATACAGCGGCCAGACAAGCCGGTCCGGCGCAAACGGCGAACTCTCGGGCACCGTGACCAGTTGCCCCGCCATGTCCCACAGCCACTGGGCGAGATAGGTCAGACGAACGTTGGCACACACGCCGAACACATCGGCATAGTCCAGTTCGAGCCGGCGCCGCACGGCCACACTTGGCACGACGATGGTTTCCGTCTCGAACGGATTACCGGCTTTCCCCGTGCTGCCGGGCGCCTGGGCGAGATCGCGCAACAGGGCGGCTTCAAGGGTGGTGAACCGGTTGGAAAAGAATAGGTGGAGCATGCGGGCGTGGCGGCTGAGCGAGTCTGTTCGCAAGCATAACAAAAGCCTCCTCGCGAAGCCCATCGGGCAGATCCGAAAACTTGCCCCGACATGAGTGACGGCAGCGTCAGGCGCCGTTACCGGTCCGTCGGCATGTGGGCCGTCACCGGCGGCATCCCCTCTTCGCGCCACGCGGGGCTTCGGCTAGACTCTGTCTGCACCGCGCCCTCCCCCCGCCGCGCGGCCGGCTTTGCTGCGGAACCCTCGCACCCGACGCATGGACTACCAGACCGATATCAAGAAATTCCTCTTCAGCCATTACTTTTTCACCGGCACCCGTCAGGCGTTGGGGGTCGTGTTGCCGGCGCTCGTGCTGTTCTGGGGGATGGACCAGCACCTGCTCGGCATCGAGGTCGCCTCGGGGGCGCTGTGCGCGAGCGTGGTCGACATCAACGGACCGCTGCGTCACAAGCACGCGGAGCTGCTCAGTTGCACGCTGCTCGGCGCCCTTACGGTACTGATCACCGGCATGGCCACCGCCGCGCAACCGTGGCAGCTCTGGATCACGTCGCTAACCCTGACGTTCGGCCTGTCGATGCTCGTGATCTACGGCTATCGCGCGTCGCTCGTGAGCTTCGCCTGCCTGATGATGATGGTGCTCAACGTCGAGGGCGATCTCACCCGGCATCAGGCCGTGCTCGATGCCGGCGCCGTGCTCGCGGGCGGCCTCTGGTACACCTACTTCAGCCTCGTCGTCTGCCGCGTCTGGTGGTTTCGCATCGAACAGCAGACGCTGGCCGAGTGTTTCTTCGTCACGGCGCAGTATCTCGAAGCCAAGGCGGCGTTCTACGACACGTCGACCGACATCGACGAATGCTACCGGCGACTGATCGCCGCGCAGGTCAACGTCGTGGAAAAGCAGCAGGCGGCGCGCGAGATCATTCTGCGCAACCTGCCCCGCCTGCGCACCGGCACGCTGGAGCCGCGCCGCACGATGCTGTTCAACCTGTTCATCAACATCGTCGACCTGCATGAGGTCGTGGTGTCGGTGCACACCGATTACCCGATGCTGCGCCGGGAGTTCGCCGACCATGACGTGCTCCTGTTCTTCCGCGACATGATCCGAAAGATCGCCAACGAAGTCGATGCCATCGGCTACGCCATCGCCACCAACGAACCATCGCGGGCGCAGCGCAGTTGGCGCGCGGAATTGCGGGCCATCGAGTACGAGATCGAGCTGATGCGCAAGCAGTCGTTGCCGCAGCGCGCGCCCGAAGCCTATCAGGCGCTGACGAGCACCTTCCGCCGCGTCTGGAGCAGCACACGTGTCGTGGAACGCATGCACCGCAACACGAATCTCGCCACGGCAGGGTCGGCCACCGAAGTCCAGATCGATCAGGCGCTCGTGCGCTTCACCTCACGACAGAGCTATTCTCCGAAATTGCTCTGGAAGAATCTGACTTTTTCGTCACCGAGCTTTCGCCATGCCTTGCGGGTGACGATCGCCATCACGGCCGGAATGATCATTTGCGAGAACTGGTCGCTGCTCGCCGGGCAGGCCCACAGTTACTGGGTGTTGCTCACGATCATCGTGATTCTGAAGCCCGGTTTCAGCCTGACCAAACAGAAGAACGCGCAACGTCTGACCGGCACGCTGGTGGGATGCGTAAGCGTGCTGATCATTCTGGCCTTCGTGCACAAGGCGTGGGTGCTGCTCGCCCTCATGTTCTTCTGCATGGTCATGGGCAACAGCCTGTCGCTGTTCAATTACGGCCTGTCGGTCGTATTCATGTCGTCCTACGTGCTGTTGCTGTTCCACTTCCTGCTCCCCGGGTCGCTGTCGGTGATCGGGGAGCGCGCGATCGACACGCTGATCGGCTCCGCCGTGGCGCTGGTGTGCTCCTATCTTTTCCCGTACTGGGAATACCGCCTGATGGGGCCTCTCATCCGGCAGGCGGTGCAGTCGACGCGCGCGTACCTGGAATCGTGCACCGGCCGCGACGGCAAGCGCGACGAGCTCGCCTATCGCATGGCGCGCAAGGACATGCACATTGCGTTCGGAAATTTCGGCGCGGCCTTCAGGCGCATGATGCTCGAGCCCAAGTCCAAACAGGTCTCGGTCGGGGAGCTCAACGATCTGCTGGTGCAGAACCATGTGATGGCGTCGTACATCACGGGGATGTCGGACGTGCTGCCGCGTCAGATTGCAGCGGACAAGAGCGGCGAGCTGGCGCAGGTCGTCTCCGCGATCAGCGATCTGCTTTCTCAGGCCGTGGCGGCCCCGGCCGCCTCGGTGCCAACGGATGCGCAGGCCGCGAGCGAAGCGATGCGCGACTACACGCGGCGCCTCGACGCGCTGGTCGTCGCCCAGGAGCAGCAATCGGACACGCCGGAGGCCCACGTCCAGGAAATCAAGCAGGTGGTGCATCAGCTCAAACAGATGCTCCGGGCGGGCGAGTTGATCCTGCGCGATATGCGAGCCATTCGCCTGCCGGCCTGACCGCGCGCGGGGCATCGCGGCCCCGCCGCCCCCTTCGCCGGCGGGTTCAACGATTCCGTCAGGCGATGCCCGTGCGCGTGGCGTAGTGATAGAGGTCGACGTCGCGGTCCAGCCCGAGTTTGCGCATGGCGTTGGTCTTCTGTGAGCTGACCGTCTTGACGCTGCGACTGAGCTGGAATGCGATTTCGCTGATGGTGAGCCCGGAAACGAACAGCCGCACCACTTCCACTTCGCGACCCGAGAGCTTCGACGCATCGATCTCGGTGTCGTCGACCACCGAGTCGTGCAGGCGCGTCGCCAGTCCCGCCGGAATATAGCGGCTGCCGTCCGCGACCACGCACACGATATCGGCAATCGAACTCTGCTCGTCGAGCTTGGAGAGAATCGAATGCACACCGAGCTTGAGCATGCCACGAAGAATCGCCAGATTTTCCAGCATCGTGACAACGATGATCTTGATGTTCGGGAAATATCGGCGCACATATCCGATCAGAAACAGGCCGTCCTTGAAATTTCCCCCTGGCATTGAAAAATCGGTCACGAGAATGTCGCATGGCGCCTTGGCCAGCAAATTCACGAGTTCTGACGAATTGGCCGCCTCGCCGACCAGATGAATCATTTCCCGCTCTTCGAGCAGACGTCGTATTCCATACCGCACAATCGGATGGTCGTCCGCGACCACGACATTGATCGTCATCGTTGCCCCCTCCCCTTATTCGTCATCTGGCAGCACCGTCATCGCCGCACGACACGTACGGTGCTTCGCGCCTGCCATTGCCGCGAAGCGAGTCCATTCTGGCAAAAAGGGATCCTCTCGACCGGCTGGGAAACGTCACATAGACGATGCGCATGGGCCGCCTTGCCACGCGGTGTGGTCAATGCGCGCGCGGCCCGCATGCTGCCCGATAGAGCGGGTACTGCGGCCTAACTGCTTGACGGGACTCGCCCGGAGGTGAAATTGCTCAGACGTCCGGCAGCACAGTCTGTGCTACTCGCGTTACCGGTATTCGGACGATTCGCGGTGAGCGCTTCCGACATTCCAATCTCGAAGTTCGGAATTACCTTAAACACCAACGCCCGATTTAGTGATCGGCTCGTTGTGCGCGTCGGAATATGCGTAGTTGGCGCAGGGGGACATTCCGAGGGTGTGCCCCGGTCGCGAACACCTCGACCGGGCGCTGACGAGGCGGTTCGGACGGCGCGTTACGCACGTTACGCGCGTTATGCACGTTACGCACATTAGGCGCGTTACTTCTGCCCGTCGCGGCCATCGGCGGAGCTGGCGTTCGCGGACGCCTTCACCGCCTGCGACGCACCAGGGTTCTCGCCCGCGGACGACAAACCATGCCAGCCGCCGCCGAGCGCGGTCACGAGCAGCACGTTGGCCGTGAACTGACGGCCGAGAATCGTCAGCGCCGTACGCTCCGTGGTGTACGCCGTCGTCTGCGCCGTCAACACGTTCTGGAACCCGACAGTGCCCGCCTTGTACTGATTGAGGATGAGTTGCAGCGCCTCGCGCGACGACTGCACCGCCTGGTTCTGCACGGCAGCCTCACGGCCCAGATAGTTCAGCGCGGCGAGGTTGTCTTCGACCGACTGGAATGCCGTGAGCACCGTCTGACGGTAGGTCGCGACCTGTGCGTCGTACGCCGCGATGGCCGCGTCGGTCTGCGCACGACGCAGGCCGCCGTCGAAGAGCGTGGCCGCCAACGCCGGACCGACCGACCAGAAGCGGCTCGGCAGCGTCAGCCAGTCGGCGAAGCTGCTGCTTTGGAAACCGCCCGTCGCCGAGAGCGTAAGGGTCGGGAAGAAGGCCGCCTTGGCGACGCCGATCTTCGCGTTCGCCGCCGCCACCGAGCGCTCGGCCGCCGCAATATCGGGTCGCCGTTCCAGCAAGGTCGACGGCAGGCTCACCGGCGCCATCGGCAACGCGGCGCGCAGCGGCATCGGCGTAAGCGAGAACGTCGCCGGCGCCTTGCCGACAAGCAGCGCGATCGCATGCTCCAGTTGAGCGCGCGTCACCTCGATATCGAGCGCCGAGGCCTGCGCCGATTGCAATTGCGTCTGCGCCTGAATCACGTCGGAGCGCTGCGCCACACCGACGGCGTATTGATTCTGCGTGAGCTTGAGCGTTTGCTCGTATGCCGCAACCGTACGGTCGAGCAGCGCCCTCTGAGCGTCCGTTACCCGCAGGTCGAAGTAGTTCTGGGCGAGCAGCGCCTGCGCCGACAGACGTGCATTGGCCAGATCCGCCTCGCTCGCCTCGGCGCTCGCGTTGCCGGCCTCGACCGAGCGGCGCACGCTACCCCAGATGTCCGGTTCCCAGCTCGCCGTGCCCGACAGGCTGTAGCTGTTCGAGATCCCGCCCGCCCCCGATCCGCTCACCGCCGAGCTGCTCACGCGCGAGCTGGCGCGTGTGAGACCGGCGTCGGCGCCGATCGTCGGAAAGAAGGCAGAGCGCGCCTGCGAGGCCACGGCCAGCGCTTGCCGATAGTTGGCCTCGGCAACCTTGATGTTCTGATTGTCGACGTTGACCTGCGCCATCAGGTCGGCGAGCACCGGGTCCTGATAGATCGCCCACCACTCGCCCTTGGACGCCGCATCGCTGGGCTCGGCGAGCTTCCAGTCCCCCGTCTCCTTGAACGCGGCCGGCGTGTCGATGGCTGGACGCACATAGTCCGGCCCCACCGCGCAGCCCGCGAGCCACAGTACGGCGCTTGCCGCAAGCCACGTGGCGGCGCGACGCATGCGCGGCGGCGTCCTCGCGCCTCGCCCTTGCAGCGCAACCGCTGCGGCTGCAGCGGGCGGATGAGATCCAGCGGTGGCGACTTGACGATTCAGGTTACGGGACATGGCACGCATCGGCCCTTCGGCCAGAACAGAAGTTTCAAAAGACGCTCCGGGACGCGACGCCCACGGACGCGCACGGTGCAGGCAGCGCGCGGCATCAGCCATGCCCCACCTCCCCGACGTCGCCCTGGCCGCGTTGACCACGCGCACGCCATCGCGCCCAGCGCAGCCGCAAGCGATCGAGATAGAGGTACACCACCGGCGTCGTATAAAGCGTGAGCACCTGGCTCACGAGCAGGCCGCCCACGATGGAAATCCCCAACGGCTGACGCAGCTCCGCCCCATCACCCGTGCCCAACGCAAGCGGAATCGCACCGAGCATGGCGGCCATCGTCGTCATCATGATCGGGCGAAAGCGCAGCACGCACGCGTGGTAGATGGCCTCGCGCGGCGGCATGTTCTGGCGCCGTTCGGCATCGAGCGCGAAGTCGATCATCATGATCGCGTTCTTTTTCACGATACCGATCAGCAGAATCACCCCGATCAGCGCGATGATGCTGAACTCGGTATTGAAGAGCAGCAACGCGAGCAACGCCCCGACCCCCGCCGACGGCAGCGTCGACAGAATGGTGAGCGGATGGATATAGCTCTCGTAGAGCACGCCGAGCACGATATATACCGTGAGCAGCGCGGTCAGGATGAGTATCGGCTGCGACGACAAGGCCGACTGGAACGCCTGCGCCGTGCCCTGGAAGCTGCCGTGCACCGACGTCGGCATGCCCAGCCGGCCGACGGCGTCCTGGACCGAGGCTTGCGCCTGCGACAGCGATATCCCCGGCGGGAGGTTGAACGAAATCGTACTCGCCGCGAATTGCCCCTGGTGCGAGACCCCCAGCGCCGTATTGGTCGGCCGATACCGCGCGAATGCCGACAGCGGCACCTGCGCCCCCGCCGAGGTCACCACATAAATGTCCTTGAGCGACTCGGGGCTTTGCCACCATTGCGGCGCAACTTCCATTACAACCTTGTACTGATTGAGCGGATTGTAGATCGTGGAGACCTGCCGCTGCCCGAACGCATCGTTGAGCACGCTATCGATCTGACTCATCGTCAGACCGAGGCGGGACGCCTGATCGCGATCGACGTCGAGCGTCGTCTGCAAGCCTTTGTCCTGCTGGTCCGTGTTGACGTCGACGAGATTCGGCAGATGCGAGAGCGCATTGCGCACCTTCGGCTCCCACTCGCGCAACTGCTGTAGATCATCTGCCTGCAGCGTGTACTGGTACTGCGCGTTACTCGCCCGCCCGCCGACGCGAATGTCCTGCACGGACTGCAGATAAAGCATTGCGCCAGGCTCCTTGGCCAGCTTGCCCCGCAATCGCGCAATCACCTGATCGGCCGAGATTTTGCGCTCGCCCAACGGTTTGAGCGTAACGAACATCAAGCCCCCGTTTCGGTTCGATCCGCCGGTAAAGCCCGTGACGGTCGACACGTCCGGATCGGCCTGCACGATCTTGATGAAGTCGGCCAGCTTCTTTTCCATCGCCTGGAACGAGATCGCCTGATCGGCCTGAATGAAGCCGATCATCCGCCCCGTGTCCTGCTGCGGGAAGAAGCCCTTCGGCACGACGGTATACAGCCAGACGTTCAGGCAGATCGTGGCAAACAGAATCCCCAGCATGAGCGGCCCGTGGCGCAACGCCCACGAGAGCGAGCGCTCATATTCGCGCAGCATGCCGTCGAACATACGCTCGGTCCATCCGCCGATCCGCGTCCAGACGGATGGTCGCGGCGGCGGCGCGGAAGCGCCCGGCGCAGACTTGCCCTTGAGCAGACGCGCGCACATCATCGGCGTCGCTGTGAGCGAGACGACCAACGAGACCAGGATAGCGGCCGAGAGCGTGACGGCGAACTCGCGGAACAGGCGCCCCACGATGCCGCCCATGAGCAGCAGCGGGATGAAAACCGCCACCAGCGAAATGCTCATCGAGAGCACCGTGAAGCCGACTTCGCGTGTGCCCTTGAGCGCGGCGGCGAACGGACTCAGGCCATCTTCGATATGGCGGGCAATGTTCTCGAGCACCACGATGGCGTCGTCGACCACGAAGCCCGTCGCAATGGTGAGCGCCATGAGCGACAGGTTGTCGAGACTGAAGCCGCACAGGTACATCACGCCGAACGTGCCAATCAGCGACACGGGCACCGCGACGCTCGGGATGAGCGTCGCCCGCCAGTTCCGCAGGAAGAGGAACACCACCATGATGACGAGCGCAATCGAAATCAGCAGCGTGCGCTCGACTTCCTTGAGGGATGCCCGGATCGTCGGCGTGCGGTCCATCACCACGTCGAGATTGATGGCTGCCGGGATCGAGGCGCGCAGCACCGGCAGGATCTTGTTGATGCCGTCGACCGTCTTGATGATGTTCGCGCCGGGCTGCGTCGTGATGATGAGCACCACCGACGGCTTGCCATTGGCCGACCCGGCGTTGCGCAAGTCCTGCACCGAATCGACCACGTCGGCGACATCGGACAGGCGCACCGGACGGCCGTCCCGATAGCTGACGACGACCGGCAGATAGTCCTTGGCCGTCTTCGCCTGATCGTTGGCGAGAATCTGCCAGCGCTGATCGCCGTCTTCGAGCGCACCCTTCGGGCGGTTTGCGTTGGCGGCCTGAATCGTCGTGCGCACCGTCTCGAGCGGAATCTGGTACTTGTTGAGTGCCGTCGGGTTGAGTTCGACCCGCACCGCCGGCAGCGAACTGCCGCCCACGGTGACATCGCCTACGCCGTCGAGCTGAGAGATCTTCTGCGCGAGGATGGTCGACGCGGAGTCGTACATCTGCCCGCGCGTCATGCTGTCCGACGTCAGCGCAAGAATCATCACCGGTGCGCTCGCGGGATTCACCTTGCGATAGGTCGGATTGCTCGGCAGGCCCGACGGCAGCAGACTGCGCGCGGCGTTGATCGCCGCCTGCACGTCGCGCGCCGCGCCGTTGATATCGCGCGAGAGATCGAACTGCAGCGTGATGCGGGTCGAGCCCAGCGTGCTGTTCGACGTCATTTCCGTCACCCCGGCAATCCGGCCGAGCGAGCGCTCCAGCGGCGTGGCCACGCTCGCGGCCATCGTCTCGGGACTCGCGCCGGGTAGCGACGCCGTAACGGAGATCGTCGGAAAATCGACCTGCGGCAGCGGCGAGACGGGCAGCAACCCGAACGCGACGATGCCCGCCAGCGTCACCCCGATGGTGAGCAGAACGGTCGCGACCGAGCGCTTGATGAAGACAGCCGACAGGTTCATCGCGCTGGGCCGCCTGTGGTGGCCGGGCCGTCACTGCCGCCGCCCGGCGTGCCATGATCGCCGCGCCCCGGATCGTCCGGCGGCCCCGAGGTACCGAAACGCCGATCGCGCCAGGCGCGCGCCCGTGCGGCCAAGCGGTCGAACCACAGGTAGATCACGGGCGTGGTAAAGAGGGTGAGCACCTGACTGACCATCAGCCCGCCCACCATGGTGATCCCGAGCGGCTGCCGCAACTCGGACCCCACGCCCGAGCCAAGCATGAGCGGCAGCGCCCCCAGCACAGCGGCCATCGTCGTCATCAGGATTGGCCGAAAACGCAGCAGACAGGCCTGATAGATCGCCTCGCGCGGCGCCATGCCGCGTTCACGCTCCGCCTCGAGCGCGAAGTCGATCATCATGATGGCGTTCTTCTTCACGATGCCGATCAGCAGGATGATGCCGATGATCGCGATGATGCTGATGTCGTTGCCCGAGACCATCAGGGCGAGCAGCGCACCGACACCGGCCGAGGGCAGCGTCGACAGGATCGTGATCGGATGGATGTAGCTCTCGTAGAGCACCCCCAGCACGATGTACATCGTCACGACCGCCGCGAGAATCAGCCACAGCGTGTTCGAGAGCGACGCCTGGAACGCCTGCGCCGCACCCTGGAAGGTCGTCTGCGTGCTCACCGGCAGGCCGATGGACGCCTCGGCCGCGGTAATCGCCTTCACGGCATCGCCGAGCGATGCGCCCTTGGCGAGGTTGAACGAGATCGTGGCGGCCGGGAACTGGGCCTGGTGGTTGATGGCCAGCGGGGTGGGCTTCTCCACGATCTTCGCGAACGATGTCAGCGGCACTTGCACCCCCGAGGTCGACGCAACGTAAATGCCCTTCAGCGCGTCGGGGCCGCGCTGGAAATCGTTACCCACTTCGAGCACCACGCGGTACTGCGACGCCTGCGTGTAGATCGTCGAAATCAGTCGCTGGCCGAACGCGCTGTAGAGCGTCTGGTCGACGGCCGCCGGCGTCACGCCCAGGCGGCTCGCCGTGTCGCGATCGATGTCCACGTAAGCCTGCAAGCCATTGACTTGCAGGTCGCTCGTCACGTCGGCCAGTTGCGGTACGTGTTGCAGCTTGTCGACGAGCTTTGGCACCCAGATGCCGAGCGTATCGAGACTCGGATCCTGCAGCGTGAACTGATATTGCGTTCGGCTGATGCGGTCTTCGATGGTCAGATCCTGCACCGGCTGCATATAGAGCGCGATGCCGGGCACGTTCGCCACCTCGGGCTGGATGCGGCGGATCACCGCCGAGGCGTCGAGTCCGCGCACGGCCTTGTCCTTCAGATTGATGAGCAGCCGCCCGCTGTTGAGCGTGGTGTTCACCCCATCCACGCCGATGAACGACGACACCGATTCGACGGCCGGGTCCTTGAGCACGGCGGCGACCAATGCCTGCTGGCGCTCGCCCATTGCCGCGAACGAGATCGACTGCGGCGCTTCGGAAATCCCCTGGATCACCCCCGTGTCCTGCACCGGGAAGAAGCCCTTCGGCACCCACAGATACAGCAGCACCGTGAGCACAAGCGTGCCGAGCGCAACGAGCAGCGTGGCCGTTTGACGATCGAGCACCCATGAGAGCCACTCGCCGTACTTCGCGATGATGCGGTCGAATATCTCGCCGGTCTTGCGGTAGAACTTGCCCTGCTTCTCTTCGGGCACGTGACGCAGCAGCTTCGCGCACATCATCGGCGTGAGGGTGAGCGACACCACAGCCGAGATCAGGATCGACACCGCCAGCGTGATCGCGAACTCGCGGAACAGGCGGCCGACAACGTCGCCCATGAACAGCAGCGGAATGAGCACGGCGATCAGCGAGAACGTGAGCGAAATGATGGTGAAGCCGATCTGTTCCGCGCCCTTGAGCGCCGCCTGCAGCGGCTTTTCCCCCTGCTCCATGTAACGCGCGATGTTCTCGATCATCACGATCGCGTCGTCGACCACGAAGCCGGTCGCGATGGTAAGCGCCATGAGCGTGAGGTTGTTGATCGAGAAGCCGGCCAGGTACATCACGCCGAACGTGCCGACGAGCGAGAGCGGGACGGCCACGCTTGGGATGATCGTCGCCGAGACGTTGCGCAGGAACAGGAAAATCACCATGACCACCAGGGCCACCGCGAGCAGGAGTTCGAACTGCACGTCGGAGACCGAGGCGCGGATCGTCGTTGTGCGGTCGGTCAGCAACTTCACGTCGATGCTGCCGGGCAGCGAGGCCTGCAACTGCGGCAGCAACGCCTTGACCCGATTGACTGTCTCGATCACATTGGCGCCCGGCTGACGCTGCACGTTGAGCACGATGGCCGGCGCGGTATCCGCCCATGCGGCAAGCTTGGTGTTCTCGGCGCCATCGATGACGTCGGCGACATCGGAAAGACGGATCGGGCCACCGTTCTTGTACGCGATGACCAGGTTGCGGTACTCGTCGGCCGACGCGAGCTGGTCGTTGGCGTCGATGGTCGAGGCACGCAGCGGACCGTCGAAACTGCCCTTCGCCTGGTTGACGTTGGCCGCCGCGATGGACGTGCGAACGTCCTCGATACTCAGCCCGTACGACGTAATCGCGCGGGGATTGACCTGAATGCGCACCGCCGGGCGTTGGCCACCCGAGAGGCTCACCAGACCGATGCCGGGCAATTGCGAAATCTTCTGCGCCACACGTGTGTCGACCAGATCTTCGAGCTTGGGCAGCGGCAGGGTCTTCGACATGATCGCCAGCGTCAGGATCGGCGTATCGGCCGGATTGACCTTGCTGTAGATCGGCGGCATCGGCAGATCGGTGGGCAGCAGATTGCTGGCGCTGTTGATCGCGGCCTGCACTTCCTGCTCGGCAACGTCGAGCCCGAGATTGAGCGAGAACTGCAGCGTGATCACCGACGCGCCGCCCGAACTGGTCGACGACATCTGGTTCAGGCCCGGCATCTGGCCGAACTGACGCTCCAGCGGGGCCGTCACCGACGAGGTCATCACGTCCGGGCTGGCGCCCGGATAGAGCGTGACCACCTGAATGGTCGGATAGTCGACTTCCGGCAATGCCGAGAGCGGCAACAGCCGGTACGCGACGAAACCGGCAAGCAGGATCGCCACCATCAGCAACGAGGTGGCGACCGGTCGGAGAATAAACGGGCGGGACGGATTCATTGGCTACGTCGAAGGGCGTCTCTGGGGGGCCGTGGGCCAAACGTGGGCGAGGCGTGGACGCGGGAGGTCGTGCGACGTCACGCGAGACCGCCCTATTGCGCCGGACGGCGATGACCGCCGTTGCGCTTGTCCCCCGGCGCGGGCGGCGCAACGGCCGCCGCACGGCTCGCGGCCGTGATCACCTCGACCTTGGCGCCGTCGCGCAGCTTGTCCATGCCGTCGATCACGAGCTTCTCGCCGGGCGCGATGCCAGACTCCACCGCGACGTTGGTGCCGTCGGTCGGTCCGAGCTTCACGGTCTTGAGCTTGACCGTCTGATCCGGCTGTACCGTGTAGACGAAACTGCCCTGCGTGCCGCGCTGTACCGCGGCGCTCGGAATCAGCGTGGCGCCCTTGAGCGTGTCGACGAGCATCTTCACGTTGACGAACTGGTTCGGAAACAACAAGCCGTCGCGATTGGCGAATTCGGCCTTGAGCTTGACGGTGCCGGTTGTCGTGTCGATCTGGTTGTCGATGGAGGCGAGCCTGCCGGTGGCCAGCTTCACCTTGCCGGCGCGGTCGAAGGCTTCCACGGGCAGCGTCTCCCCGTCTCGCGAGCGTTTGAGGACCTTCGACAGGTTGTCCTCGGGAATCGTGTAGACGACGGTAATCGGCGTCACCTCGTTGATGATGACGATGCCGTTGGTGTCCGACGCGTGAATGATGTTGCCCGGATCGACCTGGCGCAGCCCCGCGAGCCCCGACACCGGCGCAATCACGCTGGCATAGTTCAGTTGCAGGCGGGCGTTGCCGAGCTGCCCCTCGTCGGATTTGACGGTTCCTTCGTACTGCTTGACGAGCGCACGTTGAGTGTCCACCGTCTGCGCGGCGATCGAATCCTGCTTGAGCAGTGTCTCGTAACGGGCGAGGTCGAGTTGCGCATTTTTGAGCAACGCCTGGTCGCGGGCGAGTTGGCCCTCCATCTGGGTGACCTGTACCTGGAACGCACGCGGATCGATTTCGGCGAGCAACTGGCCTTCCTTGACGATGTCGCCTTCCTTGAAGTGCACCTTCATGAGCTGTCCGTCGACACGCGAATGCACGGTCACACTGCGCGTGGGCGTGACGGTGCCCAGCCCGTTGAGGAAGACCGGCAGGTCGCCCGTCTTCGCCTCGACCGCCGTCACCGGCGTGGC
>NZ_MKVU01000020.1:100868-229204 GCF_001899225.1 Pandoraea sp. 64-18
CGTTGCGTGCCAGCAGTGGCGGGTGCGGGCCGATCAGAACCGTTCGGTGGTTCGGAACCGTGGGGACCGTGCTCGGTCATGACTTCCTCATTACAGCGCAGTGGTAGGTGGATTCGTCCCGTGTGGACGATGGTCTTGCGATCGAGTGCCGCGGCACAGCAAAGCGTCCGTCAACCCCGGGGGCCTTGCCTCACGCCAGATCCGGCCAATCAGCATAGCAGACCGTTGTCGAAGCCCGATAGGACGGCTGATTACACCCGCTTTCCCCAAGGGGAATCGCGCTTGGCGCGGCAAAGGAAAGACCGGCCGCGCGCGCGATGGTTCGCATGACAGCGTTGGCACCGCGCGTCGCGATGCGCTGCATTGCCTTATCGCAGCGCTCTCGCAACGCGAGACGTACGACTGGGTGTGCGGAATCGGCCACCGGCAGGGTGGCTTGCCGGTTAGATCGAACCTTATGCGATGGGGACGAATTTCGTGTATCACCGGCGCTGGCTCTATTATTACGCAACGTTACGGGTGACCAATGCTGTAATGTCTGGAAACAATACCCGCGTCAAGGCGCGCGGGGAGGCCACTATCATGACAACACTCCCTGTCCGAACGAATATGAAGATTCTTGTTGTCGACGACGATCCCGATCTGCGTGATCTGCTGCGCGAATACCTGAGCCGCCACGGCTTCTCGGTGGCGGTGATGCATGACGGCGACGGATTGGCCGCACGCCTGGAGCGTGAGCGTCCGTCGCTGATCGTGCTTGACCTGATGATGCCCAAGGTCGATGGCCTCACCGCCCTGCGGGACCTGCGCGCGCGCAACGACGATGTGCCGGTGATCCTGCTCACCGCGCGCAGCGACGAGATCGACCGCATCGTCGGACTGGAAATCGGTGCCGACGACTATCTCGGCAAGCCGTTCAGTCCGCGCGAGCTGCTCGCCCGGATCAATGCCGTGTTGCGCCGTCGCAAGCAGCCCGATGCCGCGGTGCCCGAGCAGCGCGAGAACTATACATTCGGCCCGTTCGTGCTCGACTTCCGCAGCCGCACGCTCACCCGCGATGCGCAGTTGCTCACGCTCTCGGACGGCGAATACGGCTTGTTGCGCCTGCTGGTCAACCACGCGATGCAGGTGCTCTCGCGCGAGCGCATCATCGAACTGCTCTACGGCGCGGACAGCGATGTCAACGATCGCGGCATCGACGTGCAGATCTGGCGCCTGCGCCGTCTGCTCGACGAAGACGCGCAGAGCCCGCGCTTCATCCAGACCGTGCGCGGGCGCGGTTACATCTTCGTTCCCGACGGTCAACGCGCCGACATGGCCACCGGTTGATGGCCCGGCGCCGGACACAACGCTGCGTCGTCGCCCTGTTCGACGACGTCACCTCCCCGTCTGACAAGGACGCCGGCATGCTGCCGATACTGCTTACCCCAGCCCACAGGCAGAGCCCTGCATGAAAGGCCGTTTCGACACTTTATTTGGCCGGCTCGCGCTACTCATCATCGCAGCGCTGGTCATCAGCCATTTCTCATATCTCACGATCCTGCGCAGCGATCACGATGAGACGCGTGTGCAAAATGCCGCTGAGCAAATGGCCTTCATCATCAAGGCGGCGGCCGAAGTGCACGACGGCAGCTCGACGCTCACATTGCCGGATCTCGTGCAGGTCGTGCCGGTCTCGTTCGCGCATGGCGACGTCTTCGAGGCCGCCAGCAAGACCGCCCGCCTGACGACCGAACTCGCCCGGCGCCTTCCCGCGGGCACGCAGTTGCGCGTGGAGCGCACGCCACCGCCTCGCATCTGGGCCCGCCTGCCGGGCCGCGACTACTGGATCGCCACGCCGGTGCTGTCCGTGCGTAATCCGCCAGGCACGGCCATGATTTTGCCGGGTCTGGCCGCAGTCCTCGGCATTACCGTCATCTTTGCGTTGTTCGCGGCGTGGCAATTGCAGCGGCCGGTGCGGGACATGGCCGCCGCCGCCGAGCAACTCGCCACCCATCGCATTCGCACCCAGGTCAAGGAGCGCGGCCCGTTGGAGTTGCGTCAACTGACCGAGCGCTTCAATCGCATGAGCCACGACATCGTGCAAACCGACCGGGAGCGCAACACCATGCTTGCCGGCATTGCCCACGATCTGAAAACGCCGCTTGCACGGTTACGTCTGCGTGCCGAAATGCTCGACGACGCCCAGATGAGCGAGGGCATTACACGCGACGCCGAATCGATGACTCGCATCGTCGATCAGTTCCTGCTGTTTGCCCGGGGGATCGAAATGGAAAGTGCGACGTCGCCGGTGGAAGCCCGCATTCCCGCACTGGTCGCCCCGTTCCTCGATCAAGGTTATGCCATCGAACTGGATCTTCAGGCCGGTCCGGGCTTCAAGCTCAGGCAGACCTATCTCGAGCGCATCGTAAACAACCTGCTCGATAACGCGGTGACGTACGGACAGGCGCCGCTCGCGATTCGCACGTCACACGACGCGAGCGGATGGCGTCTCGTGATCGAAGACAGCGGCCCGGGCATTGCCAATGAAGACATCAATCGCATCGTGCGGCCGTTCGTCCGGCTTGACCCGGCTCGCGGCGGCAATGCGCATTGCGGGCTCGGTCTCGCCATTGTCGATAAGCTCACCCAGCAACTGGGCGGACGCGTATCGTTCAGCAATCGGCCTACCGGCGGCTTACAGGTCACGCTGATGTTTCCGCCGGAAAATCCGGGCTCGGAATAAGCGGACTCTGCGTACGACGCGTGCCGGATACACGGCACACACCATAAAAAACCCGCCGTCGGTGTACGAACGGCGGGTTCTGTCCTTTACGGCACGGCATCACATCAAGCCACAGCCAGACGATCCGGGTTGGGGGCAATGCGACGACTGGATGGCTGCGCTAGTGCGCACAGGGACACGGCGGCCAACGCTCGCCGCCGCGGACGTGACCGCGGCGCAGCGATGGTGGCTCCCCGACCACCCTGACATGTGACCGGCAGTACCGGTTCGGATTGGGTCAGCGAATTACTTGATCAGGAATTTCTCTTTGTTCTTGCCGACCCACTTCGGGGCGCGGCCACGGCCCGACCACGTTTCGCCCGTGGCCGGATTCATGTACTTCGGCGCAATCTGGGCTCGCGCGGCACGGCGACGGCCATCGGTTGCGACAAGCCCCAGATCCTTGGCGGACAGTTCATATTCCTGAATCTTCTGTTTGACTTCAGCGATGACCTGAGCGACTTCACGGGCCCGAGCCTCTTCGATTTGCTTTTCAATCTTTTCGCGCTGCGCGACGAGTTCTTTATAGCTTGCCATCTGGCCTGTCCTTGGGTTGTTAAAATGGATCGCCACTTAAAATAGCACGAGTTTTAATAATTTGAAAACCGCATTTCCAGAGAATGAGTCTGGAAACGCCAAAATCGCATTGAATCGTCCGATCGATGCTTCCGACAATGCACAGAATCGGAGCGCGATTCCGGGAATATCATCAGATCGGCCTCGTCGATATCGAGGCATTAGCGTGCCCCATTGCCGGCAATCGCAAAAGCATTCCCGCCATCGTGCGATGTGGACGCGAGGCGGCGTGATAAGTTCACACTTTCTCCTGCAAGTTTTCGTAAGGCTTTTTTGCCGGGCGATGTTTGGCGCCGACGACGCAGATGGCATCATCGCTCGATGCCTCAGACAATAGGTGCTCCCCAAACATTCAATCGCTATCCGATCGTTCCGCGATCCGAAAGACTTCACTTATTCGGATTATTCGCATCCCAGCGCCGTAATTCACGGATAACCCGAGTGCCCCCCGGATCCATGCGATTCGCCGGACGTCGTCTCGGACGTGCCATTGGTGTCACCCTCGATTTTCGAATCGTAGCCATCAAACGCGTGCGTCGATGCCATCTCCCGAGTCGATCGCATTTTCGTACAATAGAACCGTCGCGCCTGACGCTACTGCGCATCACGGTAGGTATGGCAATATTGACGGGCACGAACACAATGTTCGCGCAAATCGAATTAAGTCAATCCAGAATTGTCACAATCGGCGATTTGCCATTCGGATTCGGGCGAATTCAACGGAATTTTGAGCGCATGAGCACGTCGACGCTGGCTGAGGATTCGCATTCGCCGTTCGGTACCCCCGCGCGCGCGCTCACTACCGAGCGCACGGTCTTGCGTCAGTGGCGACCGGAGGATTTGCCACTTTTCGCTGCGCTCAATGCCGATCGAGATGTCATGCGCCACTTTCCGACGACACTCGACCGGCCCCAGAGCGACGCCGTCGCGCACCGGCTGGCCCAACATATCGAGACGCATGGCTATGGTCCCTGGGTGCTGGAAATCCCTGGCGTGACGCCGTTCGCGGGATTCGTCGGCCTGATGCGCGTGGGTTTCGACGCCCCTTTCGCGCCGGCCGTGGAAATCGGCTGGCGGCTGGCGCGTGCCTGGTGGTCGAAAGGGTACGCGACCGAGGCGGCCTTCGCCGCCGCACATTTCGCGTTCGACACGCTCGGCCTCGAAGCACTGGTGTCGTTCACCGTTCCCGCGAACGTTCGCTCGCGCGCGGTCATGGCGCGCATCGGCATGCGCCATTGCCCCGACGAAGACTTTCTGCATCCGCTGATTCCGGCCGGCCACCGAATGCGCCGTCACGTGCTGTACCGGCTCAACGCCGACGAATTGGCGGCCAACCAGCGCTAGGCGTCGCCTCGGCGATTGAAGCAGTCGCTTAAATCGTGGGACAATCCGAATCTTTGCGCCAGCCATTCCCCCATTGTGTCGCGCGCCGTCATCATTCCGCTCATCATCGCTTGCGCCCTGTTCATGGAGAACATCGACGCCACGGTGATCACCACCTCGCTGCCCGCCATGGCGCGAGATCTTCATCAAGACCCGATTTCGCTGAAGATGGCGCTCACCGCCTACGTGGTCGGGCTCGGCATCTTCATTCCGATCTGCGGCTGGGTCTCCGATCGCTTTGGCGCGCGCAACGTCTTCCGCACGGCGATCGGCATCTTCATGGCCGGCTCGATTCTCTGCGCGCTGTCGTTTTCGCTGCCGACGTTCGTGTTCGCGCGCTTTCTGCAGGGCGTGGGCGGCGCGATGATGGTGCCGGTCGGCCGTCTCGTCATCTTTCGTGCGGTGCCCAAGCACGATCTGGTCAAGGCCATCGGCTACCTGACGATGCCAGCGCTGCTCGGCCCGGTCATCGGCCCGCCATTGGGCGGCGCGATCACGGCCTATCTGCACTGGCGCTGGATCTTCTTCGTCAACATTCCGGTGAGCCTGCTCGGCATCTACCTCGCGGGCAAATACATCGACAACGAGCGCGGCGGCGACGCCGGACGCCTCGACACGCTGGGCTTCGTCCTCTCCGCGCTCGGCAGCGGCCTGCTCATGCTCGGGCTGGCCATGATCGGCGAACCCCACATCGACGGCAGCGTTGTCGTCACCCTGTGCGCCGTGGGGGCCCTCTTTGTCTATGCTTACTGGCGCCATGCCAATCGTGTGCAAGCGCCTCTGCTCGACCTCAGGTTGCTGCGCATCCCGACGTTCCACGCCAGTGTCGTCGGCGGATCGCTCTTTCGCATCGGGTTGGGGGCCGTGCCGTTTCTGCTGCCGTTGGCGCTGCAGGAGGGGCTCCACATGGATCCGTTCGAATCCGGCATGATTACCTGCGCGTCGGCGTTCGGGGCGATTTTCATGAAGGCGATTGCACAGCGCGTGCTCGCGCGATTCGGTTTTCGCCGCGTGCTGATCGTCAATGCGGCGTTGGCCGGTCTGGCGCTGTCGTCTTACGGATTCTTCTCGCATGACACGCCGGTGATCGTGATGCTTGCCGTCGTGGCGTTCGGCGGCTTCTTCCCGTCGCTGCAGTTCACTTGCCTCAATTCGATCGTGTACGCCGACATTGCCAGCGCCGACGCCAGCCGAGCCACGAGTCTTGCGAGCGTGGTTCAGCAGTTGTCGCTGGGGCTGGGCGTGACGATTTCGGGAATGGTGCTGCAGGCGAGCAGCCGGCTGGCCGGCCACGAACACCTGACCACCCGCGATTTCCTGCCGGCGTTCCTCGTGATCGGCCTGTTCTCGTGGCTATCGATTCCGGTCACCCGCCAACTGGCTGCCGACGCGGGCACGGAGTTGGCGAGAAAACACTGAGCCGCGCGCGTTACTTCGCGTCGGCCCGTGTCATGACCGCGTGCAGCGCCATACCGGCGATCATGGCGACGACGAACAGCAGTCCCTTGCCCGAACCCGCGCCGAGCAGCACCAGCGCAGGTCCCGGGCAAATCCCGGCGATTCCCCAGCCGACACCGAACGTCAGCGCCCCGAGCACCAACCGTTTGTCCAAACCTTTCGCCCCCGGCCAGGCACGCGGCTCGCCCGTCCAGGCCAGTGCCTGCGAGCGTGCCAGCCGGAACCCGACCAGCCCCACCGCGATGGCCCCGCCCATCACGAACGCCAGCGACGGATCCCACCGGCCGGCCAAATCGAGAAAGCCCAGCACTTTCGCCGGATTCGCCATCCCGGCAAGTATCAGCCCCAGCCCGAAGACGAGCCCGCCAATGAACGCAAAAAGCAGCTTCTTCATGCCGCACCTCCCAGATTGAGTGCGTGGCGCACGACGAACACGGTCAGGAAACCCATCGCCATGAAACACAGCGTGGCGACGAGCGAGCGCCACGACAGCCGCGACAAGCCGCACACGCCGTGGCCGCTCGTACAGCCCGACCCGAGTCGCGTGCCGAAGCCGACCAGCACACCCGCCGCCACGAGCATCGCGGCACTGGCGTCGATCTGCGCCGCGGGCACGACGGCCACGGCGCGGTACGCCCAAGGGGCTGCCATCAACCCGACGACGAAGGCGATGCGCCAGCCCACATCGCCGGCGCGAGGACGCAACAGGCCTCCGGCAATGCCGGAGATGCCTGCAATGCGCCCGGTCGCCAGCATCAGCCAGACGGCGGCAACGCCAATGAGCAAACCGCCGGCCAACGCGGTCCATGGGGTGAAGTGAAGGGTATCGAGGGTCATGTGCGGAGCGTCCCGTCAATTAATCAGAATTTCGGACAAAACTGGTCGTAGAGGCATGCCAGTAAGGCAAGCACTGCGCCATCGGCGACCGAATAGTAGATACGTTTGCCGTCACGCCGGGTCGTCACCAGCGACTCGGTACGCAGCACGGCGAGCTGCTGGGAGAGTGTCGGTTGCCGAATGTCGAGCTGCGCCTCCAGTTCCCCCACAGACAGTTCGCCCTGTGTGAGCTGGCACAGGATCAGCAGACGGTCTTCGTTGGCCAGCGCACGCAGCAGCGCGGTGGCATCGCACGCGGCGGCGCGCAACCGTGCGACATCCAGCGGCGCGGTGTCCGCGGAGGCCGTGGCCCGTTCGACAGGGGATAGCGCAGTCACTTTTGGCATGGCAGGATCGAACCATTCAGAGCATTGCGGCGCGGCGAGAGGTCACGTCGCCATAAACATTATACTAGACTATAATATATCAATTAATAAATTAATGCAGGAGCCGATCATGCCAGCCACGCCCGCCAACATCGAAGCCTTCTTCGACACCACCACCTCCACGGTGACCTATGTGGTGTTCGATGCGCCGGGCTCACGCGCGGCCATCATCGATCCGGTGCTCGACTACGACCCCAAGGCCGGCCGAACGCATACGGAATCGGCTGAGCGCGTGCTCGACTTCGTGGCCGCACACAAGCTCACAGTCGACTGGATTCTTGAGACGCATGCGCACGCCGATCACCTGTCCGCAGCGCACTGGCTCAAGGAACGCGTCGGCGGACGCATTGCCATCGGCGCGCACATCCGAGAGGTGCAGCACGTCTTCAAGACGCTGTTCCATCTGGGCGCCGACGTGCCGCCAGACGGCTCGCAATTCGACCATTTGTTCGAAGACGGCGAGACGTTCGCCATTGGCGCGCTGCAGGCCGAAGCGATGTTCGTCCCCGGCCATACGCCGGCGGACATGGCCTATCGCGTGGGCGACGCCGTGTTTGTCGGCGACACCCTCTTCATGCCCGATGTCGGCACGGCACGCTGCGACTTCCCCGGCGGCAATGCCCACACGCTCTTCCGCTCGATCCGCCGCCTGCTGGCGCTGCCGGCGTCGACGCGTCTGTTCATGTGCCACGACTATCCGCCCGCCGGACGCACGGCGAACTGGCAAACGACCGTGGACGAGCAACGGCGCGCCAACATCCACGTGCACGACGGCATCGAAGAGCACACCTTCGTCGCCATGCGTGAGGCCCGCGACAAGACGCTCGAGATGCCGACGCTGATTCTGCCCGCCGTACAGGTCAACATCCGTGCAGGCGACATGCCGGCGCCGGAAGCCAACGGCACGCGCTATCTGAAGATCCCCCTCAACGCGCTGTAAGCTGCTCGGCCAACGCATCGCGCGCGTGCGTGACCCACTCAGGCTCGCCACGGCGCGCGGGAAGCAAATGAAATTCGGCGTCCGGCAGTGCGGGCAGGCGCCGCCCGGGCATCAACGTTTCGATACGCGCAAGCGACGGCCCCGACGCCGACGCATTCAGGCACGCCACCCCGAGCCCCGCGCTCAACGCTAATTGCAGCCCCGCCACGCCCGAGGCCACGTGCGCAATCGTGAAGGGCACACGGTGGTCGTCAAGCCATTGCGTGGTGAAGCGATGCAGCGCACAGCTATCGGGCAGCACCAGCAGCGGTAGCGGCGCGCCGGCCGCCAGAACGAGGTCCGGCGATGCCACCCACTCGAGCGACTCGCGCCCCAGCGTGCGCGTGCCGGCCACCGCCTCGCGAGCGAGCGCCTTGCCGAGCACGCGCATCGACAGACCGATGTCGAAGTCGCCCGTGTCATAGCCCGCCTCGATCTCCCCGCTTTTCAGAATCGTGACGTGAATGCGCAGCGACGGATACGCCATGCCGAGATGCCGCAGCATGCGCGCGACTTCGGCCGGACGGAAGTAGTCTGTGATCGCCAGCCGCAATTCGCCGGCGAGGGAGAATCCGCGCACGTCATGCCACGCCCGTTCGGACTGCGCGAGCAACTGCCGCGCGTGTCCGAGCAGCCGCTCGCCCGCCGGCGTCGCGCTTACGCCAAATTTGCCGCGCGTGAACAACGTCACGCCGATGCGCACTTCGAGCTTGCGAATCTGCTCGCTCACTGACGACTGCGACAGGAACACGCGCGGCGCGGCGGCCGACAGACTGCCCGCCTCGGCCACCGCCACGAAGGTGCGCAACTGATCGAAATCGAAACCGGGCGTCATGCATTCATCCATTGACAAAAACGATGGATCAAATCGTAAATTCCCGCTTTTCCGATGTCAATCCTCTCCCTAGACTTAGGGCGTTGTCTTCACATCACCCAACACCGCTTAATCTTTGGGAGCCGCACCATGCCGCACATCGTTCTGCAACTCTCGGGCACGCCCGACGACGCCCTCACCCGCAACGCCGTTCGCGCGGTCTCGCAACTGACCGTCGACACGCTGCACAAGGCGCCGGAGGTCGTCGCCGTGACCGTCGACTATATTCCGCACACGCGCTGGTTCATCGGCGGAGCGCCCCTCTCGGAGCAAGGGAAAAACGCCTTCCATCTGGACATCAGCGTGACCGACGAGACGAATACAAAGGCCGAAAAGGCGCAATTCATTGCTCAGGTGTTCGAAACGTTGTCGGGCCTGCTCGGCAACGTGCACGAGTGCTCGTACATCCACGTGATCGATGCCCGCGGCGCGGCTTATGGTTACGGCGGACGCACGCAGGAATATCGTCATCAGCACGCGTCGAAGTCGTGACGCCTCGGCGCTCACATTGACTGGCGAGGCGCTCCCGAGCGTCTGCCAGGCGATGCAAAGCTCCGGCTTGCGCTACGTCATCTCACGTCACGTTTCGACAAACAAAACGAAACAATTCCAACACTTTTTTACGACTATTCGCTTCGCGGCAGACGCGGCTCCTCGTACGATGAAGACGTACCCAAAAATCGAACTCAAAGGGAGCCATCATGAAAAAAATGACGCTGACCGTTGTCCTCGTTACCGCGACGCTCGGGGGCATTGCCACCGCCCCGGCCCATGCACAGGTGGGCGTGTCCATCAACATCGGCGCGCCGCCGGCGCCGCGCTATGAGCCGATGCCGCCGCCGCGCGTCGGATATGTTTGGGCGCCGGGTTTCTGGGACTGGGACGGCCATCGCCATGAGTGGCGCGGCGGTCACTGGGAACGTGACCGTCCGGGCTACGCGTATCGCGCGCCGGCCTGGCATCAAGGCCCGAACGGCTGGGCACTGAGTCGCGGCGGCTGGGATCGCGGTGATCGCGGCCGGGGACCGGATCGTCGTGACGACCACGATCATGGCCGCGGCCATGGCCACGACGGCCGAGATCACGGCCGCGACCACCGCAACTGATTCGGGCCGCGAGGCTTGAAAACGAAAAAAGCCCCGGCGTGGCCGGCAGCGTATCGGATCGATACGTCTGCCGGACCGGCCGGGGCCGTGACGGGTGTCACACCCAGGAAATTCTCCCCAAGCGTGCCCCCCGTGTAGTCATCAGTCGCGATTGGCTTGAATAACGGTCAGCGCCGTCATGTTGATGATGCGGCGCACGGTGGAGCTCGACGTCAGCACGTTGACGGGTGCTCCGACACCCAACAGGAACGGTCCTACCGCCACGTTGCTGCCCGCGCCCGTCTTGAGCAGGTTGTAGGCAATGTTGCCCGAATCGACGTTCGGGCACACCAGCAGGTTCGCCGCGCCCTTCAGACGCGACTGCGGCAGAATGCGGCTGCGCAGACCTTCATCGAGCGCGCAGTCGCCGTGCATTTCGCCGTCGATCTCCAACTCCGGCGCCTGCGCCTTGACCATCTCCAGTACTCGACGCATCTTCGTTCCCGACGCGGCGCTGCCCGAGCCGAAATTCGAACGCGAGAGCAGCGCGACCTTCGGGTTCAGGTTCAGCCACGACATCTGCTTGGCGGCGGCCATCGTGAACTCGGCGATCTGCTCGGCCGTCGGGTCATCGTTGACGTGCGTGTCCACGAGCGCCACGGTGCGCTTGTCGAGCAGCAGGATGTTCATCGCCGCGTAAGTATTCGCGCCCGGCTGCTTGCCGATGACTTCGTCGACGAAGCGCAGGTGGTCGTGATACGCGCCCACGGTGCCGCAAATCATGCCGTCTGCATCGCCCAGGCGCACCATCATCGCGCCGATCAGCGTGAGACGGCGGCGCATCTCGACACGCGCCATTTCCTTCGTGATGCCGTCACGGCAACGCAGCTCCCAGTAGTTGGTCCAGTACTGGTGGAAGCGCTCGTCGTAGTAAGGATTGGTCACCTCGACATCCTCGCCCAGACGCAGGCGCAGACCGAACTTCTCGATGCGCGCGAGCAGCACTTCCGGGCGGCCCACCAGGATCGGACGCGCCAGCTTTTCGTCGACGATCACCTGCACGGCACGCAGCACGCGCTCTTCCTCGCCTTCCGCGAACACGATGCGCGACTTGCCGCCGTCGCGCACGAGTTGCTTGGCCGCCGAAAAGATCGGCTTCATGAACGCGCCCGAGTGGTACACGAACTGTTGCAACTGATCGGCATACGCGTCGAAGTCGGCGATCGGGCGCGTGGCCACGCCATCTTCCATGGCGGCGCGCGCCACGGCCGGCGCAATGCGCACGATCAGACGCGAATCGAACGGCTTCGGAATCAGGTACTCCGGCCCGAACGACAGGTCATACGCGCCGTAGGCGGTTGCCACGGAGTCGTTCGGCTCTTCCTGGGCCAGCGCGGCAATCGCGTGCACGGCGGCGATTTCCATGTTGCGCGTAATCGTGGTCGCCCCCACGTCGAGCGCGCCGCGGAAGATATACGGGAAGCACAGCACGTTGTTGACCTGGTTCGGGAAGTCCGAACGGCCGGTGGCGAGCACCACGTCGTCGCGCGCGGCGCGCGCTTCTTCCGGGAAGATTTCCGGCGTCGGGTTGGCGAGCGCCAGAATCAGCGGACGCGCCGCCATCGTCCCCAGCATTGCCGGCTTGAGCACGCCGCCGGCGGACAGCCCGATGAACACGTCGGCGCCCTCGATCACTTCCGCGAGCGTGCGCTTGTCGGTCGGCTGCGCGAAGCGCGCTTTGTCCGGGTCCATGCCCACCGTGCGGCCTTCGTAGACTACGCCGTCGATGTCGGTTGCCCAGACATTCTCGACGGGCAGGCCCAGGTCGACCATCAGGTCCAGACAGGCAAGCGCGGCGGCGCCGGCGCCCGAGGTCACGACCTTGACTTCGCGGATGTCCTTGCCTACGACCTTCAAGCCGTTGATAAACGCGGCGCAAACGGTGATGGCGGTGCCGTGCTGATCGTCGTGGAAGACGGGGATCTTCATCCGTTCACGCAGCTTGCGCTCAACGGTGAAGCACTCCGGGGCCTTGATGTCTTCGAGGTTGATACCCCCGAACGTGGCTTCGAGACTCGCGATGATCTCGACCAGCTTGTCCGGGTCGCTCTCGGTGATTTCGATGTCGAACACATCGATGCCGGCGAATTTCTTGAAGAGGACGGCCTTGCCTTCCATCACCGGCTTGGAGGCCAGTGCGCCGATGTTGCCCAGACCCAGCACGGCCGTGCCGTTCGTGATCACGCCGACCAGATTGCCGCGACCGGTGTACTTGAACGACTGCGCGGGATCGGCGGCAATTTCCTGGCACGGGATGGCGACGCCCGGGGTGTAGGCGAGCGCCAGATCGCGCTGCGTGACGAGCGGCTTGCTGGCCGTCACGGAAATCTTGCCCGGGGTCGGGAACTGGTGATATTCCAGGGCGGCCTGGTGATCGTTACTTTGGCTCATGGGGGTGTCGTCCTCGGTCGATGTCTCGGCTCTGCCTTGCGCCGCGGACCATTCTGGAGACGGTTACCGCCCTGGCGCATCAGAGGTGAGGCCATTCTAGGCAGCCGCCAGCGGGGGACGATTCTGAATTACTATGGGGGCATCATGTTTTCGTTATAAGCCCGGAGCATCGGGGGTTTCAGGGGATTGGGGACAGATGGGGGCGGTGCCTTTCGACACGGGGGAAGTGGTCCGGCGGTTGACCACTCGGCTCAAGATGCGTCATCTCGTGCTGCTGCTGCAAATTCAGCAGCACGGCTCGCTCACGCGAGTGGCCGAACATATGGCGACGAGTCAGCCGGCGGTCACCAGTGCCCTCGCGGAGCTGGAAAGCATGCTCGGTGGCCCGCTGTTCGACCGCACGCCGCGCGGCATGACGCCCACGCCGCTCGGCGACGTCGTTCTCGCCCGTGCGCAAGCGATGGTGCACGACCTGGATCACCTGACCCGCGACATCGAGGCCGTGATGGCCGGACACGCGGCGCGACTGCAGGTGGGCGTGATTCCCTACATCTCCGGCAAGACGCTGGCGGCCGCGATTCAGCAAACGCTCGCCGAGATCCCCCAGCGACTGACCGTCACCCTCCATGAAGGCACCAGCGAATCACTGATGGCGCAACTGCGCGACCACTCGCTCGACGTGGTGATCGGACGCGCGGGCGCCGGCCTCGACCTGACACAGGTGCAATTCGAAGTGCTGCATCACCAGATGCCGCGCGTTGTCGCCAACCGCCGTCTGGCCGCCCGGCTCGGACGAAGCGCCCCGGTGTGGGCGCAGCTCGCCGAACTCGACTGGGTGATGGGCGCGCCCCACACACCGATGCGCGACCAGTTATCCGATCTGTTCCTGCACGCGGGCGTGGTACCGCCGGTGCCGGTGGTCGAGAGCTTCTCGTCGCGGCTGACGGGGGAGTTGCTCGCCAGCAGCGAGCGCGCGGTGTCGCTGTTGCCGGCAGACATTGCCGAGGAGCTGGTGCGTATCGCCGGCGTGGCGATCGTACCCTGGTCGCTCACATGGACGCTGCCGCCGGTGGCGATGTTCACGCGCCGGGAAAATCCGCGCGAGACGCATCGTCTGTTCACGCAGGCGCTGCGCGCGCAGTACCAGGTGGTGGCTGGCGCGGCATGAGCGTTTGCCGCTGCGGCCCCGGTTACGGTTGCGTTCGAGTGGCGCCATGGACCGGGCTTGGCGTCGTCGAATGGGTCTGCGGGCCCGTTGCCGGACGGATTACCGAAAGGGTCTGAAAGGCCTTTGGACGCCAAAACCAGCCAATTTCCAGAAATAGACCCTTTTCCGCTCGTTCGCCGCGCAATCGCTCGCGCTATGTCCGGCGTATGGTGTCGGGCATGACCCATGCCATGCCCGCCCCGCCTCACTCCGATACTGCACCCGCCGACCCTTCGCCGGCAGTCACGCCGTTTGCGCCCTCACCGCACCAGATTTTCCTGTCGCCGGCCCTGCTGCCCACGCAAGTCGGCCCGGCCGGCCTGCGCTTCGATTTCAATGACGGCGCACGCGTGGTCATTCCCGATTTCGGTCAGCCGCTGCCGTGGCGCGTGCGGATCAGCGACCTGCGAGACGACAGCACGCTGGCCGATGTCTCCCTCTCCTCGGGCGTCGTGCGCAGCCCGGCCAAGTATTTTGTGCGCTATGGCATCACGATCTGGCTGAACGACGTGGAGGTCTTTGCGCATCGTTACGATGCACGCGAGCAGGCGGTACTGGTCCAGTTTCCATTGGCCGCCCTGGGCGATGTGCTCGGCTGGCTGCCTTATGCGCTGCGTTTTGCACAAGTGCACGGGTGCCGTCTGGCCTGTGTCGTTACCCCGGCCGTGGCGTCGCTGTTCCGCGACGCGTATCCGGACGTCGATTTCGTCCCGCAGGACAAGGTGGAGCGACGCAAGTATTACGCGACGTACAACATCGGCCTGTTTTTCGACGACGTGGCACGCGTGAAACAACCGCGCGACTTCCGCGCGACAGGGCTACATCGCACCGCGGCGCACATTCTTGGCGTAGACGATGCCGAGGCGCGCGCGAAGACGGTGCTGCCGGACGCGTCGCGGCCGATGGCGGCACCTTACGTCTGCATCGCCGTGCAAAGTACCGCGCAATGCAAATACTGGAATCGGCCGGGGGGATGGGATGCGGTGGTGGCCGGACTGCGAGAACGCGGTATGCAGGTCGTGTGCATCGATCAGAAGGCGCGGCACGGCAAGGGGGATTTCTGGCAGTCGATCCCGGCGGGCGCGATCGATGCCACGGGCGACCTGCCGTTGACCGAACGCGCGCGCTGGCTGATGCACGCGAGTGCCTTTATCGGCTTGTCGAGCGGACTGTCGTGGCTCGCTTGGACGATGGGCACGCCTACGGTGCTGATCTCGGGTTTCACCCTGCCGCACAACGAGTTCGCCACGCCCTACCGGGTGAGTGCGCGCGACGTCTGCACCGGCTGCTGGCACGACCCGGCGCTGCGCTTCAACCACGACGACTTTCACTGGTGCCCACGGCATCGCGACACGCCGCGCGCGTTCGAGTGCACGCGGGAGATTCGCCCGGAAGATGTGTTGGCCGCGCTGGATCGCGTGCCGGGGTAAAGGAAGCGCTTGCGCCAAGTCGCCCCCACCGGTAGCGCCTCGCTATGAATGTTTCCGGAAATTGAATTGCAGCCGGTTGTCGATGAACGGCAGACTGCTTAGGGCGTCCTCGCCGACTTCCGCGTCGATAAGGGCATTCAGTTTGCCGTTCATCGCAAGCAGCTCGGTCCCATATCGCCCCGGCTGCGACGCCAGATTATTCATTTCGTCCGGGTCCGATTGAAGATCGTAAAGCTCCAGATCGTTGTGTTGCATCAACGCATCCAATGTCGTCGGACGATTGAAATCCGACAACGCAAAATACCGGCTGAAACGATAACGACCGTCAAATACACTCCGTATCGCCCCCCTGAGCGTTAGATTGGGTTGCAGGGCGCATGCGCGTCGATGCATCTCCTGCGGCGGCACACCGCGTTGCCGCATGGTGTTGAACTCCGCGAGCATCCATTCGCTGTCGTAATACAGCAGCATCGCGTAGTTGAACAGCGCTGCAGGACGAACGGCGTCCACGGGCGCCGTGTCCGGCGCCTTCAACAGATGCGCGAAACTGCGGCCGACCGATGCTTTTCCCGCGATGGCGCGCACCTTTTCCTCCGGCAACCCGGCCAACGCCAGCAACGTGGGCGCTATGTCGACGTGCGATGTGATGGCCGAGCATTGTTTCCCACCTTCGTATGCCGGGTGCGCGACGATGAATGGCACATGGTTTTGTTGGCGGTAGGCGTTCGCCCCCTTGTCAATCATTTGATGGTATCCGCCAAGCTCCCCATGATCTGACGTCAGGATCACGACGGTCTGGTCGGCAATGCCGAGGTTGTCCAATTCTTCCAGAATCCGTGCGACGTGCCGATCGCAATCGCGAATGCAATTCAAGTAATTGTCTTGATAGAGGCCGACACTCCTGTCGCTGAAGTCGAACCTGCCGATCAGCGCTGCGTGCGCCGCGCCGTACATGGCATGGGCTGCCGGTCGCCCCTGACCGTTCAGTGGTTGCTTGCGCGACGGCGGTAGTGGCACATTTCGCCATGGCGTTTCATACAGCTTGTCGTTTGGCGCGCCGCGGGTAGGCAGCAACCCCGCATGCCCTTTGTCGCTCGGTGCAGGGTCGAACCACATCGCGTCGTGCGGATTCACCAGATTGACCGCGAGAAACCAAGGCTTGGCTGACGTTTCGGAGGTGCTCGCGTTCGGTCGGCGATTCCGAAGCCATGTCACCGCCGCCTCGGTCGTCGTGCCATCGTACATATAGCCACCATGAGCGGCCCCGACAAGATCGCCCACGCCAAAGTAATCGTCAAAGCCATATACCCGCATCGTCTTCGCATAATCCGCGACGGGGGCATCGTAAGGGCTGCGCGACTCATGCATGGTCGCGCTGAGATGCCATTTGCCGAAGTACGCTGAGTGATAGCCGGCATCTTTCATCATATGCCCGACCGTGCGGACGTCCTGCCCCAGATCGGGTTGCCATGGCAGTCCCGCATTGTCGAAGATACCGGTGTGCTGCATATGGCGGCCCGTGTAGATGTTCGATCTTGACGGCGAACACACACACGACGCGATCTGGTGATTGACGAACGAAATCCCGCGCCGCTTCAACTTTTCTCGTCCAGGCACCGGCATCGGCCACTCGTCGAAGTAACGTTCCTGGTCGACGAGGATGAACAGAACGTTGTAACCCGTCGGTGGCGAGGCCGGAGGAGATTTTGCAATGTGCTGCGTCGGAGCGGCGGTCGCAGGCACGAGATTGCTGATCGATGTGGACAGAAGTGCGGCTCCCGTCGTCTTCAGGAACGCGCGGCGGCGCTCACCCTCCGGCCGTAAATCGGCATCGGTCTCTGTCGTGCTCCGAGTATCCATTTGCTTCCTTTGTTTTACATACGAAACATTGATTCACGAATGAGAAATTGTAGCCATCACGACCTCCCCTTTCGCTACTGGTGAAATCACTAGCATCTCGGAAATTTTGAGTATGTAACCATCCGCCTCGAAATCTCAAATTTTGTTCTACATGTTCATATTTGAACATTTAACAACACCATCTCGACTAACTAACGAAGTCTCGATTTGTCCGGACTTCCGTTTCGAATCGACGGGGAAATATGAAGGTCTCGATCGCAACTGGATTACTGATGTGCTCACTCGCCGGCAATGTCTCGGCGCAAACTGGTGTCACGATGTACGGGAGCTTGGATGCAGGGGGCGCTTATGTCAGTAACAGCGCGGGCAGTGCCCTGTTCAAATTCAATCAGAGCAATATGCAGCCGGATCGATGGGGGTTCAGAGGCGTTGAAGATCTCGGGGGTGGCCTACATACCGTTTTTCGACTGGAGAACGGTTTTTTCACAGGCACCGGAACTTCCGTCTCAAGCGGAACCATGTGGAATCGCCAGGCATACGTGGGACTCGCCTCGCCGACCACCGGCACCCTTACCGTCGGGCACCAAAGTTCTCTTAACTTCGATTTGCTCACCCCGCTCAGTAACGCCTATCTCGCACAGTCATGGAACGCGTTCCATCCTGGCAATATCGACAATCTCGCAAACTCGGCGACGTCATCGATCGACAATGCGATCAAGTATCGTTCTGCGAACTATCACGGCCTCTCCGCGAGTTCGGTGTTCGGCCTTGGCAATACGGCCAATTTCGGCTTCGGCAACACCTTCAGCATCGGCGTCGATTTCGCGTCCGGGAATCTGAAAACGGCAGCCATTTTCTCCAACCAGCACAATCGCGCCTTTGGCGTGGCGGCAACAGGTCTCACCACATTTCAAGGAAGCGCAGCTTCTGCATACGTTGCAGACCATTCGCAGACATTCGGTTCAGGCCTTCTGTACACATTCGGCAATCTTCGCGTTCACGGGCTTTACACGCGCGTTCGCCTTAAAAAAGGCGTTGCCTCAGACGTGTATCAGAGCTACGAAGCCGGTGCCGAGTACCAGCTAACGCGCTCCAATCAAGTGACTGGAGGCGTTGCGACGACGACGATGTCCGGTCACCGATGGTCGCAGGTCGAGGTGGGATACATCTACTCGCTGTCCAAGTCGACGCAACTGTATCTGCAAGCGCTGTGCGAGCACACCAACGCCGGAACAAAGGCGTATCTGTCGATCGCGGGGGCATCAAGCAATGAAAATCAGGTGCTTGTGCTGAGCGGCATGCACCATACGTTCTGAAGACATCAGGAATTCGGCCTCCGGCGGCGCCCGCCGCCGCCCCTTGCGCACATGGCCATACCCGCCCCCCCTTGTTTCGCCTAAACTGGGCGGATCTCGTCTGTGCCGTTGGAACTCATGGCCCCTCGCGAATGCCGTCGTGACTCGATGCCAGCCCCGTCTTCGGCCCCGTGCGCCGAATCGGCCGACACCGCGCCGTTGGAAGACCCGGCCTTGCTGCGGCGTCTGCTGCGCGCCAAAGACCGCATGGACTCGGCCTCGCACGAGGCCTGGCCCGTCAAGCGCCTGGCCGCGGTCAGCGGCACTTCCGAAGCGCACTTCGCGCGCTCGTTCAAGCGAGCCTTCGGTATTCCTCCGCATCGCTACCTGCTGACACGGCGCATCGAGCAGGCCAACACGCTGTTGCGCGACACCGATCTGAGCATCACCGACATTGCCTTCGCCACCGGCTGGGAGAGCGTAGGCACGTTCGGCCGCATCTTTCGCGACATCAATGGACAAAGCCCGAGCGCTGTCCGACAGTCGGCGCGGACCACCGCGCCCAACTGCCCGGATCGTGTTCCCGCATGCGTCCTGAAAGCGGCGCAGCGGCCCGATCTCAAGATCGCAGTTTTGGAGAAGCGCCGCCGCGCAACCCAAGGTACAGTCCCTCCATCAACCAAGGAGGTCTTATGAAGCCAGGCATTCAAGTGGTCGGTGTGTACGTCGACGATCAGGATGAAGCCCTCGCGTTTTACGTCGAGAAGCTCGGATTCCGTGTTCACACAGACGTGCGCAACGGGCCGTACCGTTGGCTGACAGTCCAGCATCCGGACCAGCCCTCGTTCCAGCTCGGCCTGTTCACCCCTGGCCCGCCCATCCACGACGACGCGACCGCGCAAACGTTGCGGGCGATGGTCGCCAAGGGTGCCATGCCGCCACTGGTACTTCACGTATCGGACTGCCAGGAAAGCTACGCCAGACTGAAAGCCGGCGGCGTCGAGTTCACGCAGGCGCCGGTCGAGCGCTAGGGCAGTGTCGACGCGGGCTTTCGCGACCCGGCCGGCAACGGATGGAAGATGATTCAAGCCGCGCCGGACGGTCAATGAGCCGCCCGTGTTGGCGTCGCGGTTCGACGTGACACCATCAATCCGGCCGCCGCCGAAACGCCCATCCGCCAGCGGCGGCGGTCCCCGTGGCGACAATCGCGACCAGAACCCAGAAGCCGTGCGGGTGATCCGCCAGCGGTATACCGCCCACGTTCATGCCGAAGAAACCCGCCACGATGTTGATGGGCAAGGCGAGCACGGTCACGACGGTGAGCGTGTAGATCGTGCGCTCGGTGCGCTCGCTGACCATTGCCGCAATCTCTTCCTGCAGCAGCTTGATTCGCTCCAGCAAGGCCGACAAGTCATTGAGCACGACGGCAAATTCTTCGGTTGCCTGACGAAACTCCTGCACGTCCTCGACATGCCCCCAGGGCGGAGGACGGCTCAGCAGACGAAAAAGCGCCGCCGGCTCCGGTGCCAGCAATCGCTGCAAGCGAACGAGCACCCGGCGCAACGACCCCAGATCGGCGCGATTGCTCTCGATACGCTGCTGCAATAGCCGGTCTTCCACCATATCCACGCGCCCGCTCGTCTCGCGCACGATGCGTTCGAGCACATCCGCCTGATCGCGCAGCAAATGCACCAGCAACGCCAGCGGCGAACGGAAGGCTTCGCCACGTTTGACCGATGCGCGCAACTTATCGATGGATCGCAGCGGCTTCACCCGGCCCGTGACCAGCAGCCGGGCATTGGCCGCGACACGCAGCGTTGAAATCTCCGACTGCGCAATGTCGAACGCGAAAATCACATCGTTGATGACGGCCAGCAGCCAGTCGTCGGAATGTTCGATGCGAGTCGAGCGCGAACCTTCGCTCAGATGCTCGTAGAATTCGTCCGGCAAGCGCAGATGCTGCTGCAGCCACCGCTCGCACGCGGCATGCGCGAAGTTGAAATGCAGCCACAGGAAGCCGGGCGCACGCTCGCCCTGCGCCAGCCACGCGAGGGCCTCGCCCGAATCGATGGGCTCAGGCGAGGTGCCGTCGGTGAATCGATAGCCATAGATCAGACCCGCCTGATCGCAGCCATAAGCGTTGTGAACCAAGTCGGCGAACATGCGCGCGGTGTGTAGGCGAAAGTGGGGGCGGCGTGACCCGTACCTCAGCGCGGGCCGACCTGACATCATGGCCCCGTCACATGGCTTTTTTGTGACAACGCACACACCTCGCACACCGCCTGTCAACGCCGCTTTCGCCCACCGGGCGAGGCGGAACGCAAACGCCTTGGCGCGGCGTTCGTCCGCGCCATGCTAATGTCATAAAATCGTCGCAGACTTTGGCTCACTCTCGGGTGCGCCCTGCACGCGGGACTGCGCCGTGTGCCGGCCTGTCTTCACCCACGCTGGACGGGTGCCTTCCGTATTTTTTGGTCCGTAAGAGTCCGTCGCCATGACCCAATTCGATTCCGATGCCGACCGCGACGCCTCGCTTGCGCGCCGCCTCCAGGATGACCTGATCGACAGCTACGATGAAGAGATCGAGATGGAGATCGACGATCTTCGTCTGCCCGGGCTGAATGACCTGAGCGCCGAGGCCCGCAGCGACCGCCTGCACTATTTCAGCGAACTGTTTCGTCTGCAGGGCGAACTCGTCAAATTGCAGGATTGGGTGATCCGCAGCCGCCACCGGCTCGTGGTGATCTTCGAAGGCCGCGATGCGGCCGGCAAGGGCGGCGCGATCAAGCGCATCACCCAACGGCTGAACCCTCGCGTGTGCCGCGTGGCCGCCCTGCCCGCCCCGAACGACCGCGAACGCACGCAGTGGTATTTCCAGCGCTACGTTCAGCATCTGCCCGCCGCCGGCGAAATCGTGCTGTTCGACCGCAGCTGGTATAACCGCGCCGGCGTGGAGCACGTGATGGGGTTCTGCACCGAGAGCGAATACGAAGAATTCTTCCGCTCGGTGCCCGAGTTCGAGAAGATGCTCGTTCGCAGCGGTATCCAGATCGTGAAGTACTGGTTCTCGATCTCGGACGATGAACAGGAGGCGCGCTTCCTCGCACGGATTCAGGACCCGCTGAAGCAATGGAAGCTCAGTCCGATGGACTTGGAAAGCCGCCGTCGCTGGGAAAGTTACACGCGCGCCAAGGAAGTGATGCTCGAGCGCACGCACATTCCGGAAGCCCCCTGGTGGGTCGTGCAGGCCGACGACAAGAAGCGCGCGCGCCTGAATTGCATGCATCACTTGCTCGCGCAAGTGCCGTATCACGACGTGGAGCGCTCGTCGGTGATATTGCCCGAACGCGCCCGCAGCGAAGACTATATGCGTCACCCGGTGCCGGATGAAATGATCGTGCCGGAGGTCTACTGACGCGCCTGGCGCGATGGCGGCTCAGCGCGGCAGCACGCCGCCTGAGGCATCATCTCAGCCGCCGGTAAGCCCAGGTGCGGGCGTCACGGGCAAGCGCAGCGTGACACGAAGGCCGCCGTCCGGCGACCTCGCCAGACGCACGGCGCCGCCCAGCCCCTCGACCAACCGCGCCACCAGCGACAGACCGAGTCCGCAATGGCCCTCGCCACCACGCGAGGCGTCGAGCCGCACGAACGGACGCATCGCCAGCGCCACCTGATCGTCCGGAATCCCCTCCCCGCAGTCGCTCACCTCGATACAGCCCACCGCGCCCTCGCACCACGTCGCCAGACGCACGGGCGGCGCGCCGTGCTCGAGGGCGTTGTCGACGAGATTCATCATGACGCGGTCGAGCAACGTGCGCGGCAACTGGAACGCCGGGCCCGCGCGCAAATGGCTGGCGAACAGCGGCGCGCTCTCGGCCAACTCGGTCGCCGTGGCCGAGGATGCCGTGGCTTCGTCGCCCCCCTGCGCCGGAAACTGTTCGCGCAAGAACGCATCGACGCCCACAAGCGGACTCGTATCGGGTTCGTCGCGAGCGTAGGCGAGGAACTGCTGGACGATGTGATCGATGGACGCGATGTCGCGCACAAACCCGTCGCGCGAGCTGTCGCTGTCGATCAAATCGGCGCGAAGACGCAAACGCGTGAGCGGCGATTTCAAGTCATGGGCAATGCCCGCCAGCATGATCGCCTGATTGTCCTCCGCTTCGGCCAGGCGCTTGGCCATGTCGTTGAAGGCGTGCGTGAGGTCGCGCAACTCATGCGGCCCTTGCTCGGGCAACAAGGCGGGACGACGTCCACGCGCGATCACGCGCGCGGCGTGGGCGACGCGCGCAATCGGGCGCTGCATCTGCCAGGCCACCAGCAACGCCAGCAATACCGCGCCGATCAGAATACCGACCGTCTCGCGCACGAAGGGTGGCATCGGCGGCAAATCTAATCCGATGACGATCCACTCGCTGCGTTGGGGCAGCAAGACCCACAAACTACCCTGCTTGCGCTCGTCGACCAGATGCAGCTGCGTGCCGGCCGGCAAGCGCGCGAGCAATTCGCTGCGCAGGCGCGCGGTGCGTGTGTCGTCTGCGCGATCGGCGAACGCCGGCGCCCGCGTCAGCGGCACGCGACGCAGGCCATGCGGCGGCGCGAGGCTGCCGGGGTCCACTGCGCGTTGATCCACGCTCTGGATGGCAATGAGCAGGCCGCGCGCAAATCCGTCCACCTGCTGACGCGGACGCTGATAGAAAACCAACGCACTCCACACGAGATGCATCACCAGCAGGACGGCAATGCCTAGCCCTGCCATGCGCGCGAAGAGCGAGTCGCGCAGCCGCCAACGCATTGTCACGCCGCCGACTCCCGCCAGCCGCGCACCGTACGCTTGACCACTGGCGCGGGCGAAGCGAGCGCCCGCCCGTCGTCTTGACTGCCTACGCCGCCAGCCCTGGATCGCTCACGCGAGTCCGGCGTCGCGCCATCGGACAATTCGCCGCCCGGCACGAAGACGTAACCCTTGCTGCGAATCGTCTGGATATAGCGAGGCTCGGACGGATCGGCCTCGACGAGCCGTCGCAGACGCCACACCGGCACGTCCAGGCTGCGATCGCGAAACGTGATGCCGTCGCCATAGAGCATGGCGTGCAGCTTGACGCGCGGGAGCACCTGCATGGGGTGCTGCGTGAACGCCTTGAGCATGGCGAACTCGGTATCGCGCAGCGGTAAACGCTCGCCTTCGCGCTGCAACGTGCGCAGCGAGTAATCGAGTTCAAACGGACCGAAGCGGTACGGGGCGCGCGCGTCGGGGGCGCTGGCGGCCACCGGCCCGCGGCGGCGCAGCACAGCGTGAATCCGCGCGAGCAACTCACGCGGATCGAACGGCTTGGCCAGATAGTCGTCGGCGCCCAGTTCCAGCCCGAGCGCCCGGTCGAGCGGCCCGCCACGCGCCGAGAGCATGATCACCGGGATGTCTTCGCCGGCCGCGCGCAAATCCTGCAACGCCCGCAAGCCGTCACGCTCCGGCATCATGATGTCGAGCAGAATCACCGACGGCCGCTCGAGTTCGAGCCGGCGCAGCAGCGAGGCCCCGTTGTGCAGCACCGAGACCTGCATGCCGTTGGCATGCAGCAATTCGCGCAAGAGGTCGCGAACGACAGGATCGTCGTCGACCAGCAGAACATGCAGACTCATGAAATTCTCTCGGTGGTTTAAGTTTGACGCCGGGCGCTCGCGGCGTGCGACAGTGTCACGGCACTGTCTTGCGTCACCGCAGACGGCGCCGAGGTCGTGGACAGCGCCCGCAGCGCATTCGTAAATCGATCCGGCGCCGGCGACGCGCGACGTGTGCCGAGCGTCGCGGCAGGTCCCTGCCCCGGCAAACGCCAGGCGCGATGTAGCGCCGAACCCGGCGCGCCTATGCCTGTGGTCATGTCGTGTGCTCCCTTGGTGTCGAGATGCACCGAAGTGTGTGCGTTCATCCAGACCGGCATTGGCCGAAGCATCTTACAAAATGCAGCTCAATCCTTATTTCAGAAAGGATTGGAAAGGTGCGTCGATGTCCATCATCGGCGTCGCCCTTGATTGGCGCGCACAAATATCGACAATTCACCGATGTTAGCCGACGTAAAAGTAAATTATAGAGAATTTAGTGAGGGCACGCCGAGGCCGCCGAGGCCGCGATTGACATCGGAGGTCGCGCAGCGCGTGCGATCTTCACATTGTGCAGCCGCGTGGCGACGCGCTCCGCTGTGCGTCCCACCCTGCTCACCAACGCCCCCAGCCCCCTGCCCGGCTGGGCTATCGCAACCGCCGCCCCCCCCCTGCTCGCGGGCGATTGTGCCGATGGCAACGCGCAACGTTGACCCCGATCCGCATCTCCACATTTCTCCTGCCGTTGCCGATCTTCCCGCTCGGCGCTGCCATGCACGAATCGAACTGGCGTCGTGGCCTCAACAACGTCAAACCGTGGGCGACACCTCGTTCAATCAGGATCGCGAATCGATCAGCGGGAGAGCGTGACGAGCAGCGCCGCCACATCGGGATACTTCAACCGGTAGCCCAGTTCGCGCTTGAGCCGCGTGTTGGCGAGCCGTCGCGACTCCGACATGAACGACAGCAGCGTCGGCTCCAGCACGCGCTGCGCCTCGTCTCGCGAAATCCGCGGCGGCCGGGGCAGCCCCAGCGCATCGGCCACATGGTCGAAATACTCGCCCATGCGCCATTCGGTGTCGTCGCTGGCATGCACGATCCGCTGCGACTTGCCGCGCCACATCGCGCGCACCAGGATCGCGGCGAGATCGTCGGCATGAATATGGTTGGTGAAAACGTCGTCGGACGCCTGTAGTGCCGGGGTGCCCTTTTGCAAGCGCGTGACCGGAAGACGATCCGCCGCGTAAATCCCCGGAATGCGCACGAGCGTCGTTCGCCACGGCACGCGCGCACGCTCGGTGAAACGCCAGACCGCTGGCGTGGCGCTCACCGATGTCGCACGGGCGCGTGCCGGCCCAGCCGCCAGCACACGATGCACGTCATGCCCGTGCCGCGACGGTCGGCCGAGCGTGCGCACCGTGCGCTCCGCGTCCACACGACGCTGGCCACGCGGCGATCGCGGCCGCGGTGTGCGCGTTTCATCCACATGGGCGCCGCCGCAGTCGCCGTATACGCCGCTGGTGCTCGCGTAGACGAGAATGCGACGCGGCGCTCGAGGCAGGCGCGACAAGGCGCGCCGCCCTCCCTCGGGTACAATTGTGGGCTTGGGCGGCTGGGCGAGCGCTGCGCGCAAACGGCGAGTTCGCCGGTCCAGAGTGCCGCTGCCGGCAACCCCGGTGGGCGGGGCGAGATGCAAAACTCGCGGCGCCAATCGGCCGATGCGATGCAGGCTTGCCGCGTCGTCCAGGTTGGCGACAACGGGCACGGCCCCCGCCGCGCGCAATGCCGCATGGCGAGCATCGCTCGACGTGACCGCAAAGACACGAAAGCGTTTGACGAGGGCCGGCAGCGCGCGCATGCCGACGTCGCCGCAGCCCACTACCAGCAGGCGCGGGCGACCGAAGGGTTTTGACGATTTATTCATTTTTCGGATTGTAGTATGGCTTACAACGTTACCCTCGTGCCGAGCGGGCGCGAGTTCCAGGTCGAAGACGGCGAGGCCGTACTCAGCGCTGCGCTGCGTCAGGGCGTCGGCCTGCCTTACGGGTGCAAAAACGGCGGTTGCGGGTCCTGCAAGGCCAAGCTGGTCGAGGGCAACGTCGAGCACGGCGCGCATTCCAGCTCAGCCCTTTCGAAGGACGAAGAAACACGCGGTTTTGCGCTGCTTTGCTGCGCCCATGCCAAGGGCGACCTCGTCATCGAATCGCGCGAAGTCAAAGGCTTCGGCGACATCCCGGTCAAGCGCCTGCCCTGCCGCGTGAACGCGCTGGAGCGCCGTGCCGACGACGTCATCGTCATGCGCCTGCAACTGCCTGCCAATGAGCGCTTTCAATATCTCGCCGGGCAGTACATCGAGTTCATTCTGAAAGACGGCAAGCGTCGCAGCTACTCGATGGCCACCGCGCCGCACGAAGAAGGTTTCCTTGAGCTTCACCTGCGTCACATGCCCGGCGGTGTGTTCACCGACCACGTCTTCACTCAAATGAAGGAACGCGAAATCCTGCGCTTCGAAGGCCCGCTCGGCACGTTCTTCCTGCGCGAAGACACCGACAAGCCGATCGTGCTGCTCGCGTCGGGCACCGGTTTCGCGCCGATCAAGGCCATCGTCGAACATGCGGTGCACAAGGGACTGAAGCGCCCCATGACCCTGTACTGGGGCGCGCGACAGTTGAAGGACATTTACCTGCGCGAGCTGGCCGAACAATGGGCGCGCGAGATTCCCGGCTTCAGGTTCGTGCCGGTGCTCTCCGACGCCGCACCGGAAGACCAGTGGCAAGGCCGCACAGGGTTCGTGCATCGTGCCGTGGTGGAAGACTTGCCGGATCTGTCGGAGTACGAGATCTACGCCTGCGGGGCCCCCGTGATGGTGGAATCGGCGCGCCGCGACTTCATCGCGCATCACCACCTGCCCGACGCGGCATTCTTCGCCGATGCGTTCACCACCGAGGCCGACAACCCGGGTGGCGGTCTGTGAGCCGCACGAATCGAGCGATGCTGACCGGGCGCCACGCGGCGCGCACGCCACAGTGCGCGCGAACCCTTTGACAAGCGCCGCGTCACCGACTTATGCTTGCCGACATGAACCTGATTGCCATCGCCTCGATCCGACGTCGCCATACGCTGCCCCAACCGGGATGCCGCGCGGCACGCTATCGACTGCGATAACTCGCAGGTTCTCAAGCACAGCGAAGCCACGGGCAACCCCCGTGGCTTTTTTTATTGTTCCGTCTCGCTCACCCTCGTCCTTCGGAGACCGTCATGTCGCTTGCCAACCCGTCCGCCGCTGCATCGCCCATGGCGTCCGCCGCCCCCAAGGCGGCACGCCACGCCAGGTTCGCTGAATTCCCCACGCAGGCGTTGCTGCCCATCACGTCGCGCCCCGAGCTCGTGTTCACGCACGGCAAGGGCGGCTGGCTGTATGACCACGAGGGCAAGCGCTATCTCGACTTCATTCAGGGCTGGGCGGTCAACAGCCTCGGCCATTGTCATCCGGTGATGCGCGATGCGCTCGCCACACAAAGCGCGTTGCTGCTCAATCCCAGTCCCGCGTACTACAACGTGCCGATGATCGAGCTGGCCGGCCTGCTCGCCACGCTCTCGGGACTCGGCAAGGTCTTCTTCGCGAACAGCGGCGCCGAGGCGAACGAGAGTGCGATCAAGCTCGCGCGCAAGTGGGGCCAATTACATCCGAACCCGTCGGGCGGTGCTCGTTTCGAGATCATCACGTTCAAGGATGCCTTCCACGGCCGCACGCTCGCCACCATGTCGGCGAGCGGCAAGCCCGGCTGGGACACGATCTTCGCGCCGCAGGTGCCGGGCTTCCCGAAGGCCGAACTGAACAATATCGCCTCCGTCGAAGCCCTCATCGGCCCCGACACCGTCGCGGTGATGCTCGAACCGATTCAGGGCGAAGCCGGTGTCGTGCCGGCCACCGACGTGTTTCTGAAGGAACTGCGCACACTCACGAAGTCGCGCGGACTGTTGCTGATCGTGGATGAAGTGCAAACCGGCTGCGGGCGCACCGGCACCCTCTTCTCGCATCAGCAGGCGGGCATCGTGCCCGACATCATGACGCTCGGCAAAGGCATTGGCGGCGGCGTGCCGCTCGCGGCGATGCTCTGCGGCGACGAATTCGCGGTCTTCCAGCCGGGCGATCAGGGCGGCACGTACAACGGCAATCCGCTCATGTGCGCCGTTGGCCTCGCGGTCATGCGCACGGTCAGCGCACCGGGCTTCCTCGAATTCGTCCGCGCCCAGGCCGACTACCTGAGTGCCGGATTGCAGCACCTGTCGTCGCGTTACGGTGGCGAGGGCGAGCGCGGTGCCGGCCTGCTGCGAGCATTGCTGCTCGGGCGCGACATTGGCCCGCAACTGGTGGAAGCTGCGCGTGAGATGACCCCCGACGGGCTGCTGCTCAACGCAGCGCGTCCGAACCTGCTGCGCTTCATGCCCGCACTCAACGTGAGTCGCGACGAGATCGACCAGATGCTCTCGATGCTCGACACGCTGCTCGCCAAGCACGCTTAACGAATCGACGTGATGCGCGCCGCCACATGCCCGGCACTGCCGGGCGGCGCGGCGCGGCGCTCACCCTATCGCACAGGAGGCACCCTCAATGAACGATCTGAGTCACGCGCACCCGACACCGCCCGCCGACGCCATCGTCGACATTTCTTCCGATCCGGCACGGCTCGACATCGGCTTCATCCATCACGCGCTCGCGACGCAAACCTATTGGGCGAAGGACATCCCACGCGTGACGCTCATGCGCGCCATCGCGCACTCTCTGTGCTTCGGCGCCTATGCCACACAGGTTGAAGGCGGCGCGGCGCGTCAGGTGGGCTTCGCGCGCGTGATCACCGATCGTGCAACGTTCGCCTACCTGGCCGACGTGTTCGTTGATCCGTCAATGCGCGGGCTCGGCATCGGCAAGCGCCTGTGCGAGAACGTGCTGGCGCATCCCGCCTTGCAAGGGTTGCGGCGTTTCCTGCTCGCCACCACCGACGCGGCGGGCCTTTATGCCCGCTACGGATTCGAACCGCTCGACCCGGTGAACAAGATGATGCAGATCCATCGCCCCGACATCTACACCGGTCAACAGGACGCGCCATGATCGCCCCGCCCGCCGACATTCATATCCGCGGCTTCGACGACGCCGACACCGACGCCGTGCTCGCTCTCTGGCGCGACGCGTTTCCCGAATACCTCTCGGCCGACAAGCCGCACCGCGAGCCACGCCGCTCGATCGCCAACAAGGTTGCCATGCGTGACGGGTTGTTCTTCGTCGCCGTACGCGAGCAGACAATCGCGGGCACCGTCATGGCCGGGTATGACGGCCACCGCGGCTGGGTGTACTCCCTGGCGGTAGGGCGTGCGCTGCGACGTCGCGGCGTGGCCAGCGCCCTGCTTCGCCACGCAGAATGCGCGCTGGCCGAGCGCGGCTGCCTCAAGCTCAACTTGCAAGTGCTCACGCAATCGCGCGATGCGCTGGCGTTCTACACCGCGCACGGCTATGCGGCCGACGATGTCGTGAGCCTCGGCAAACGCTTGCCGCTCGCGCCGGGTGCGGCGCCGTCGACATCGCTATAGTCCGGTTCGACGGGACCGCGTTGCGCACATAGCGCTCGACGAAAAACACAAAGGGCGCCGGAGTTGCCTTCGGCGCCCTTCGATCGTCGTCCGGCTCACGCCGGACGCTCATGCTTGATTATTCCCCCAGATACGCGGCGCGCACCTTCGGATCGTCGAGCATGTCTTTCGCATCACCGGTCATGGTGACCAGACCGCTGTCCATCACATAGGCGCGGTGCGCGGCCTGGAGCGCCAGGCGCGCGTTCTGCTCCACGAGCAGCACCGTCACCCCTTCGCCCGACACCGTACGCACCACCTCGAAGATCTTCTCCACCATGATCGGCGAGAGTCCCATCGACGGCTCGTCGAGCAGCAACAGCTTGGGCTGACTCATGAGCGCGCGCGCCATGGCAAGCATCTGCTGCTCGCCGCCCGACAACGTGCCGGCGAGCTGGTCACGACGCTCCTTGAGGCGTGGGAAGATGCCGAACATCTTGTCGACGTCCTGCTTGATCCCCGCGGTGTCGTTGCGCAGATACGCGCCCATCTGCATGTTCTCGAGAATGGTCATGCGCGTGAAGATGCCGCGCCCTTCCGGCACCATCGCGAGCCCTCGCTTGAGCAGATCGAACGCCTTCACACCGCGAATCGACTTGCCCAGATACTCGATGTCGCCATCGGCCCAAGGCAGCAGACCTGTGATCGCCTTCATCGTGGTCGTCTTGCCTGCGCCGTTCGCGCCAATCAGCGTGACCAGTTCGCCCGGCTGGATGCTCAGGTCGATCCCCTTGACCGCCTTGATCCCGCCGTAAGCGACTTTCAGGCCCTTGATCGTCAACATTGCGCTCATCAATGGCCTCCCGAACCCAGATACGCTTCAATCACCGCCGGATTTTTCTGCACATCCTGCGGCAAACCCTCGGCAATCACCTTGCCGTAATCCAGCACCGTCATGCGGTTGCACAAGCCCATCACCAGCTTCACGTCGTGCTCGATGAGCAGAATCGTCTTGCCGTCGCTACGGATCTTGTCGAGCAAGCCGCGCAGCTCCACTTTCTCGGTCGCGTTCATGCCTGCGGCCGGCTCGTCGAGCGCGAGCAGCTTCGGGTCGGTCGCCAACGCACGCGCGATCTCCAGACGGCGCTGGTGGCCGTACGAGAGGTTCGCCGCCGTGTAGTTGGCATACTTCGCCACGCCCACATACTCGAGCAACTCCATCGCGCGATCGCGAATGGCACGCTCCTCGGCCTTCGCGCCCGGGTAACGGACGATCGCGCCGATCACGCCCATCTTCGTTCGCACGTGGCGGCCGACCATCACGTTCTCGACCACGGTCATGCCGCCGAACAGGCGGATGTTCTGGAATGTACGGGCAATCCCCGCCTTCGCCACTTCGTGCACGGCGGTCGGCTTGTAGGCCGAACCATCGAGCCTGAATTCGCCGGAGTCCGGCGTATAAAGGCCGGTGATCACGTTGAAGAACGTGGTCTTGCCGGCACCGTTCGGGCCGATCAGCCCGTAGATTTGCCCCGGCTTGATCTCCAGGCCCACATCGGTGAGGGCCTGCAGACCGCCGAAGCGCTTGTTCACGCCCTTGACGGACAGAAGAATTTGTTCGCTCATAGTCAGGTCATCTCCCTCAACTTACAGTGTCCGCTCTTCTGGACGCGGCGACGGCCACAGGCCGGCCGGACGGTACAGCATGATCAGGATCATGGCCAGACCGTACAGCAACTGCCGGATCACTTCGGGATCGACGATGACGCTGCCAAACAGGCTCGTTTGCAACGGGCCCATGGTTGAGCGCAGAACTTCCGGGAACGCCGAGAGCAGGATACCGCCCAGGATCACCCCCGGAATGTGGCCCATGCCGCCGAGCACCACCATCGAGAGCACAATGATCGACTCCCAGAAGGTGAACGACTCGGGCGAGACGAAGCCCTGGAACGCTGAGAACATGCCGCCGGCCACACCACCGAACGACGCGCCCATGGCAAACGCGAGCAGCTTGATGTTGCGCGTGTTGATACCCATCGCCTTGGCGGCAACTTCGTCTTCACGGATGGCCACCCAGGCGCGTCCGATGCGCGAGTGCTGCAAACGCACGCAGACGAACGCGATCAACAGCGCCAGGAAGACGAACAGGTAGTAATACATGTACACCGAGGCGACCTGGATCCCGAAGAAGTTGTGCACCTTCGAGAAATCGAAGCCGGCAAACGACGCGGGCTCGATGCCGGTGATCCCCTTCGGGCCGTTGGTGATGTTCACCGGCCGGTCCAGGTTGTTCATGAAGATACGGATGATCTCGCCGAAGCCCAGTGTCACGATGGCCAGATAGTCGCCGCGCAGACGAAGCGTCGGCGCGCCGAGCAGGATGCCGAACGTGGCCGCGACCGCCGCCCCGATCGGAATCGTGAACCATATCGGCACATGCAGCCCCCCCGGGAACAGATGCGCGATCCACGCGAAGTGGAGCGTGAGGTGAGGCGAGCTGAGGAAAGCGGTGACGTACGCACCCACGGCATAGAACGCGATGTACCCCAGGTCGAGCAGGCCGGCGAAGCCCACCACGATGTTCAGGCCCAGCGCGAGCATGATGTAGAGCAGCGCGAAGTCGAGCACGCGCACCCAGTAGTTGCCGCCGGCGTAGCCGACGAGCACCGGCGCGACAATCGCCGCAATGAGGAAGAATGCGAGGCCGCGATAGGCCTTGCGCGTGGCCGCCGCCGCAGAGATCTGCGTGGCCTCGCCAGTGGAGGTTTGCACGGGTTGATTCATGATGTCGTTTCTCCCCGCTTATGCACGATCCGCCACGCGCTCGCCGAGCAAACCACTCGGACGGAACACGAGCACCGCGATCAGGACAATGAAAGCGAACACGTCCTGATAGTTACTGCCGAACACACCACCGGTCAGATCCCCGATGTACCCCGCACCCAGCGCTTCGATCAGGCCCAGCAACACACCGCCGACCATCGCGCCCTGCAGGTTGCCGATACCGCCCAGCACCGCCGCCGTGAACGCCTTCATCCCGGGAATGAAGCCCATGTAGAAGTGCACGTTGCCGTAGTTCGACGCCATCATTACGCCCGCGAGCGCCGCGAGCCCACCGCCCAGCGCGAACGTTGCGGAGATCACGAAGTTCGGGTTCACGCCCATGAGGCCGGCGACGTTGCGATTTTCCGCGGTGGCCCGCATGGCGCGGCCAAGCTTGGTGCGGTTCACAAGCTGCGTGAGACCGAACATCACGAGGAAGGCAACGACCACGATCACGACACCCGTGCCGTTGGTCACGGCGCCGATTTGGTCGCCGTGTTGCGGAATCACGGTCATGGCGTCGGTCGGCAGCAGTTGCGGGAACGAGAGCGGGTTGCGCGACCAGATCAGCATGGCGATCGTCTGCAAGAGCAGCGACACACCGATCGCGGTGATCAGCGGCGCCAGACGCGGCGCATTGCGCAACGGCCGGTAGGCCACGCGCTCGATCACGAAGTTGGTCAAGGCACACACGGGCATACACACGAGCGTGGCAATGGCCAGCATGAGCGCCGGGTTCATGTCCGGCGCGATTTTCAACAAGAGATTGATGGTGGATAGCGCGACCATCGCGCCGATCATCATCACGTCGGCGTGGGCGAAATTAATGATGCCCAAAATGCCATAGACCATCGTATAGCCCAGTGCAATGATCGCGTAGACGCTACCAAGCACGAGGCCGTTCAAGATTTGTTGGATAAAGATATCCATGAAGCTAACTCCTTGTCCCGAGAACGGGCTCTCGACACGCTTGCCCGATCGGGCGCGCGAGGGGGTCGAGAGAATTGCGGGTAATGAGGCGTAATCCTGTGTCAGGAGGGGGGGCCGTGCCCGTCATGCAGGCACGGCGTATTTCCGCAGAGATCGAAACGGCACCGAACGGGTAGGCAGCGGTGCCGTTTCATGGCGCAAATGCCTTAGAGTTACATCTTCACCACGTCAAGCACGCTCTTCTTTTTGTCCTTGTAGTTGTAGAGCGTGATCACCGGTTCCTTCATGTCGCCCTTGCTGTCGAAGGCGATGTGGCCGATAACGCCCTTGTAGTCGGTGGCCGGCATGGCGGCCAGGATCTTGGCCGGATCGGTCGAGTTGGCACGCTTCATGGCGTCGATGATCACGTTGACAGCGTCATACGTGAACGGGGCGTAGATCTGGATCGGCTGGTTGAAACGGGCTTCATAACGCTTCGAGAAGTCCGCGCCGCCTTCCATCTTCGACAGCGCCATACCCGCTTCCGAGCAGACGATGTTGTCGATCGCGTCGCCGGCCAGTTCGGCCACCTTGTCGGTACACACGCCGTCGCCGGCCAGCACCTTGGCACCAATGCCCAGTTCCTTCGACTGCTTGGCGAACGGGCCGCCGGTCGCGTCCATACCGCCGTACATGATGATGTCCGGACGCTCGCCCTTGATCTTCGTCAGAATCGCGCGGAAGTCCGTGGCCTTGTCGTTGGTCGCGTCGTGCGAGAGCACCTTCAGGCCGTTAGCCTTCGCGGTCTTCTCGAACTCGTCGGCCAAGCCCTTGCCGTAGGCCGTTGCGTCGTCGACGATGGCCACCGATTTGGCACCCAATGCCTTGGTCGCGTAGTTGGCCAGTGCCGGGCCCTGCTGAGCGTCGGTAGCCACCACACGATAGGCCGTCTTGAAGCCCTGCTGGGTGTAGGCCGGGTTAGTGGCCGACGGGGAGATCTGCACGATGCCAGCATCGCTATAGATCTTCGAGGCCGGGATCGTGGTGCCCGAATTCAAGTGGCCCACCACGGCAACGACCTTCTCGTCGACGAGCTTCTGGGCGACCTGCGTTGCGGTCTTCGGATCGGCCGCGTCATCTTCAGCCAGCAGTTCGAGCTTGACCGGCTTGCCGTCGATGGTCAGGCCCGCCTTGTTGGCTTCTTCGATAGCGAGGCGTGCACCATTTTCGTTATCTTTGCCCAAGTGAGCAATTTGGCCCGTCAGCGGCGCAACGTGACCAATTTTAACTACAACCGCATCGCCGCCCCCGCTGGCGGCAGTCGTCGCGGCGGGCGCCGAAGCGGCGCCCGAATCGGCCTGCTTTTCTTCCTTCTGACCGCATGCCGCCAACAGCGTCACTGCGGCAACGACGGGCAGTACCTTCGCGAACTTGAGTTGCATGTGATTATCTCCAAATTGTCGGCGGATGAATAACGCCAGTAACGCCAATTCAACGTTTCGTATGCGAAACGCGCGCATTGTAACTCCATTCTTTGCGGATGCGATGCTCGCCGCCACAGGGTTTTCCATAATGGAGGCCTAAGGTTTTATACCGACTTGTGCAACCCGATTTTTTCAAAAGCGCAACCCCGGATTGGTTAAAGGTTTTACACACCGTGCCCACCGGTGCGGGTAACGTCATGGTGCAACCGATGCACCAGTCATGGGCTCGGACACAGCAATAACTAGATATGCAAGTTGCATGCCCGCGCTATCTGGAGCGCTTGTTCTAATTAAGGGAATAAATAAATAATTGATTTTCTGGAAAGCGAATGCTAATTGCTCAATCAATTCTGTATTCGCTGAATTGCGTGTCGAGTCGACAAGTTTTATCTAACAAGACGCCAAAATCGATGAAATGCGTCGCGCGGATTATCCGCGAAATTCAATTTGATTTTGCATAGATTCCGCAAGACGAATCCCGAGCGCGATCTGCGATTCGGTGAGCGACGCGGCGCTTGCGTCAGGGAGGGTCGACGCGCGGGGTCGTGGGGAATCCGGCGCGGGGAGGCGAGGCAAAGGAAGGAGGCATAAAAAAACCGGGGCCACGTAATATGGCACCCGGTTTGTCAGCCATGCGGGGTTACCGCTGGCCGATCGGCATTGTTGCGACGACGGCGCTTAGCCGGCCGCCACCGGCACAAGACCCTTCGGAAGCGGGAACGCAATATTTTCTTCCACGCCATCGAGCACTTTGACCTGATTGACGCCCAGCTCACGCAGACGCGAAACGATCGATTGCGCCAGCACTTCCGGGGCCGACGCCCCCGCCGTCACGCCAATCCGGCGTTTGCCGTCGAACCACTCCGGCTTGAGTTGCTCCGGCGCATCGATCATGTACGCGGGCACGCCCATCTTCTCAGCCACTTCGCGCAGGCGATTGGAGTTGGAACTGTTCGGGCTACCAACGACGACCACCACGTCGCACTGCGGCGCCATGAACTTCACTGCATCCTGGCGATTCTGCGTGGCGTAGCAAATATCCTGCTTCTTCGGCTCGGTAATCGAAGGGAAACGCTGCTTGAGTGCATTGATCACCTCGGCGGCGTCGTCGACGGATAGCGTCGTCTGCGTCACATAGGCGAGCTTGCTCTCATCGGCGACCTGGAGCGCCAGCACGTCGTCGATCGTCTCGACGAGGAACATGCCCTCGCCCGACTGCCCCATCGTGCCCTCCACTTCCGGGTGCCCCTTGTGGCCGATCATGATGATCTCGAGCCCTTGGCTACGCATCTTCGCGACTTCGACGTGCACCTTGGTGACGAGCGGGCAGGTGGCATCGAAGATGCGCAGGCCGCGCGCTTCCGCCTCGGCCCGTACGGCCTGCGACACACCATGGGCACTGAAAATCAGCGTGTTGCCCGCCGGCACGTCGGTCAGCGCCTCGACGAAAATCGCGCCCTGCTTACGCAGGTTGTCAACGACATAGGCGTTGTGCACGATCTCGTGGCGCACGTAAATCGGCGCGCCGTACATCGCGAGCGCGCGCTCGACAATCTCGATCGCGCGGTCGACGCCCGCGCAAAAACCGCGCGGCTGGGCCAGAAGAATTTCCGCATCCGACAGGGTCGGTGCTACGACTTGGGTGGCGCTCATTTCGATTCCTACAGAATGCCGATAATCTGGACTTCGAACACGATCGGCTGGCCGGCCAGCGGATGGTTGAAGTCGAACAAGGCCCAGCCGTCACCCAACTCTCGCAGGATGCCCGCATAGCGGCCGCCGCTCGGCGCGTTGAACTCGACCAGATCGCCAACGCTATAGGCTTCGCCAAAATTGCTGTTTTCCTGCAACGTCTTCATCGAAACGCGTTGCAGCAGCTCCGGGTTGCGCGGGCCGAATGCCTGCTCCGGCGCCAGCTCGGTCCGGCGGCGCTCCCCGACCGTCATCCCCAGCAGCGACTGCTCCAACGTCGGCGCCATCTGGCCGCCGCCGAGTTGCAGCGTCGCCGGCGTACCTTCAAAAGTGTTGACAATGTCCGCGCCGTCGGGGGCGGCGATCCGGTAGTGGAGCGTCAGATAGGAATCGTCTTGAACCACAGGGGTTACGGCAGAACTCATGGGGGTCTCACAGCAAGGTCAAGCTAATATTGTAAAGGACGGCGCGTTGCGCGTCCGGCTCCCCATCGAAGCAGCCCCGATTTTTTCCTGTCGACGGCATCGTTTGTGATATTCGTGGCACCCGCGATCATGCGCGCGATGGTGTCCCTCCTTGGAGTCGTCATGTCCATCGCTCAATGGCCGCTCGCCGAGCGTCCCCGTGAAAAAATGCTGGCCCGCGGTGCCGGTGCGCTGTCCGATGCCGAGTTGCTCGCCATCCTGTTGCGGACGGGCTCGCACGGGCGCAATGCCGTCGATCTAGGTCGCGAATTGCTGGCGCGAAGCGGATCGCTGACTCGGCTGCTCGCCACGCCCTTCGAGACGTTACGGCAAATTCCGGGGCTAGGTCAGGCCAAAATTCTGCAATTTCAGGCCGCCCTCGAAGTGGCGCGCCGCATGCTGGGAGAAGGCATGCAGTCCGGCAATCTGCTCGATTCTCCGGCGCGCGTGCACGACTATCTGCGCCTCACATTGCAGGATCGGTCGCGCGAGCGCTTCGCGTGTCTCTTTCTGGATGCCGCGCATCGGCTGATCAGCACGCGCGTCATGTTCGAGGGAACGCTCACCCAGACCTGCGCCTATCCGCGCGAGATTGTGCGCGCCGCGCTCGACGTGCACGCGGCGGCCGTCATCGTCGCGCACAATCATCCGTCCGGCGTGCCTACCCCAAGTGCGGCCGATCTGGCGCTCACGCGCCAGTTGGGCGACGCGCTGGCGCTGCTGGAAATCCGGCTGCTCGACCACTTCATCGTGGCCGGAACCCGCGTGTATTCACTCGCGGAGAACGGCGAGCTGTGACACCCCACAACAACATCTGCACAGAATTTTGGCAGTTGGGTCGCGTTCGCGCAGCGCTTGCGCTATAATTCGTCCCTTCCCGAATCTCCGACAGACGTTTCCCGCCAGGGACTCGCATCCTGCATCGCGAAAGCGATTGATTTGTCTGGGATTTTTGTGGTATCATCGCGGTCTGTCTTTTCGACTCACCTTTTTTTACACAGAATTCTGGGTTAGGAGTGCTTCATGGCACGCGTATGTCAAGTGACCGGGAAAGCGCCGATGGTCGGCAATAACGTTTCCCACGCCAACAACAAAACCAAGCGTCGTTTTCTTCCGAACTTGCAAAATCGCCGGTTCTGGGTTGAGACCGAAAACCGCTTTGTGCGCCTGCGCATTTCGAAGGCCGGCCTGCGCCTGATCGACAAGAACGGCATCGACGCCGTTCTGGCGGACCTGCGTTCGCGCAACGCCATCTAAGTTTTAGGAGATCATCATGGCAAAAGGCGCTCGCGACAAGATTAAGCTGGAATCGACCGCTGGCACGGGTCATTTCTACACGACCACCAAGAACAAGCGTACCCATCCGGAAAAGATGGAAATCAGCAAGTTCGATCCGGTGGCTCGTAAGCATGTGGCTTACAAGGAAACCAAGATCAAATAAGATCAACAGGTTTTCTCGCAGCGGTTCGCTGCTGCGTTCGATACCCCGCCACAGGCGGGGTTTTTCGTTTGGGCGTCCCGAAATTCGCAACGCTACGCTATGCGTAGTCACGCAACATAGAATTTCTCCGATGTGCGCATAGGGTCATGTGTCGCGCGCGTATTGACTCGCTATACTGGCTCATTTCCCATCACGAGAATGGCACCACGCCCGTGGCGTCGATTCCAGAGAGCGCGCGTATCATGAATTTCGATGTCGTCATCGTCGGCAGTGGGCTCGCCGGCCAGTCCGTCGCCCTGCACCTGGCCAAAACCTGCCGCGTAGCGCTGGTCGCCAAACGCCCCATGCCCGAAGGGGCCAGCGACTGGGCACAGGGCGGCATCGCCGCCGTGCTCGACTCGACCGATAGCGTCGACGAGCATGTTGCGGACACCCTCATCGCCGGCGCCGACCTGTGCGACGAAGCCGCCACGCGATTCATCGTCGAACACAGCCGCGAAGCCATCGAATGGCTCATTGCGCAAGGCGTGCCGTTCACCCGCGACGACGCCGCCGAACTCGGCTTCCATCTGACGCGCGAAGGCGGCCATAGCCACCGCCGCATCATTCATGCCGCCGACGCCACTGGGCACGCCGTGATCGCCACGCTCACCGAACGCGTGCGCCAGCATCCGAATATCACCGTCTTCGAGAATCACTTCGCGGTCGATCTGATCACCTCCGACCGTGCCGATGCGGCACCGACAGCCGGGCGTCATTGCCAAGGCCTTTACGTGCAGGATCTCGGCACCGGCGAGGTCCACGCCATGACGGCGCGGCACACGGTGCTGGCCACGGGCGGCGCGGGCAAGGTGTATCTCTACACGACGAATCCCGACACCGCGACCGGCGACGGCATCGCGATGGCGTGGCGTGCCGGTTGCCGCATCGCGAACATGGAGTTCATCCAGTTCCACCCGACCTGTCTTTATCATCCGTACGCCAAGTCGTTCCTGATCACGGAAGCCGTGCGCGGTGAAGGCGGACGCCTGGTGTTGCCCGACGGCACTCGCTTCATGCCGCAACACGATCCGCGCGCCGAGCTGGCACCGCGCGACATCGTGGCGCGCGCCATCGATTTCGAGATGAAGCGGCACGGTCTGGACTGCGTGTATCTCGACATCAGCCACCAAAGCCCCGAATTCCTGCACGAGCATTTCCCCACGATTCTGGCGCGCTGCGCTGAACTGGGCATCGACATCACGAAGCAACCGATTCCGGTGGTGCCGGCAGCACACTATACGTGCGGCGGCATCGTCACCGACATGCGCGGCCGCACGGACCTGCCAGGACTCCATGCCGTCGGCGAAGCCACCTACACCGGCCTGCATGGCGCCAACCGTCTTGCCAGCAACTCGCTGCTGGAATGCCTGGTACTCGGCAAGGCGACTGCCGAAGATATTCAACGGGGCGAAGCGACGCCGCCGCCGGCAGAAGACGTCCCGGCGTGGGATGAAAGCCGTGTCTCGGATGCCGACGAAGAAGTGGTGGTCGCGCATAATTGGGACGAATTGCGCCGCATGATGTGGAACTACGTCGGCATTGTGCGCACGACCAAGCGGCTGGAGCGGGCGCAGCATCGTATCGCCCTGCTGCGCGAGGAAATTGCCGAGTACTACGCAAACTTCCGCGTGAGCCGCGATCTGTTGGAATTGCGCAACCTGGTCGACGTGGCGTCGTTGATCGTTGACAGTGCCCTGTCGCGCCACGAGAGTCGCGGCCTGCACTTCTCGCGAGACTTCCCCGACACCCTGCCGAAGGCCCTGCCGACCGTGCTTTCGCCCGTGTTACCGCGTCGCGCCCGCTGATCGGCCACCGATCGACGCACACCGCCGCACCGGCGAAAGCAAAAAGGCCGCAGAGGGAAACCCTGCGGCCTTCGATCTTGCGCATGACAGGCGCGAACGGCGCTTACCCCACCGTCTCCAAAATCCGCATCGAAAAATCGGTCGCGCGAACATCCTTGGTCAGTGCACCGACGGAAATCCGATCGACGCCCGTTTCCGCAATCGCTCGCAGCGTTTCGAGATGGATCCCGCCCGAAGCCTCGAGCACGGCGCGGCCATCCGTGACGCGTGCCGCCTCGCGCATCATTTCCAAGGTGAAGTTGTCGAGCAGGATCGAGGTCGCGCCGCATTCCAGTGCCATTTCCAGCTCCTCGAGCGACTCCACCTCGATCTGCACCGGCGCACCGTCGGCCAGACGGTCGGCGTTCGCCAGCACTTGCCGAATGCCGCCGGCCGCTGCGATGTGGTTTTCCTTGATGAGAATGCCATCGTAGAGCGCCAGGCGTTGATTCGCCCCGCCGCCCACGCGCACGGCGAACTTCTGCGCGAGGCGCAGGCCCGGCAATGTCTTGCGCGTGTCGAGCACCCGCGCCTTCGTGCCCTCGACGATATCCGAATAACGACGCACCGCCGTCGCGACGCCGGAAAGCAATTGCAGGAAGTTCATCGAAGTGCGCTCCCCCGTGAGCAGCGCGCGCGCCGGGCCGTGGATATCGCACACCGCCGAGTCGGGCGTCATGCGCTCGCCTTCCCGGTAGTGCCACTGCACGCGCACCGAGGCATCGACCCCTTGCATGCAGCGCTCAAACCAACGTACGCCGCACAGCACCGCCGACTCACGCACGATGATGCGCGCGTGCGCCATCTCCTCGGACGGTACAAGCAAGCCGGTCAAATCGCCGGCGCCGATGTCTTCCGCGAGCGCGTCGCGCACGTTGCGCGCGAGTGCCGCCTCGAGCGGCTCGCCGAACGCGGCGAAATCGGGCGAGAGCGCCTCGTCGGTATTCAGCATTTTGGATGACGTCATCATGCGGGGCCCACGCCGGCAAACAGCGCACCATCGCGCGCGAAATCGCCACTGGCGCGGACGTTCTGCTTGCGCGCCTCGGCGAACTTCAACATTCGGTCGATACAGGTGTGGGCGCGACGGCCGATCTCCGCATCCACGTGAATCTCATTGCGCCCCGACGCCAGTACGTCGGCCAGATTCTGCAAACTGTTCATTGCCATCCAAGGGCAGTGGGCGCAGCTCTTGCACGTGGCACTGTTGCCGGCCGTCGGCGCTTCGATGAAACGCTTGCCCGGCGCCGCAGCGCGCATCTTGTGCAGAATGCCATTGTCGGTCGCCACGATGAACTCGGTTGCCGCCATCGTCTGAGCGGCCGTGATCATCTGCGACGTCGAACCCACCACATCGGCCTGTTCGACGACCGAGGCGGGCGACTCCGGATGCACCAGCACCTTGGCGTTCGGAAATTCCCGACGCAGCACTTCCAGCTCGGTCCCCTTGAATTCGTCGTGCACCAGGCAAGCGCCCTGCCACAAGAGCATGTCGGCGCCCGTCTGCTTCTGGACGTAACTGCCCAGATGACGATCCGGCGCCCAGAGAATTTTCTTCCCCTGCGCGTGCAGATGCGCCACGATTTCCAACCCGATCGACGACGTCACCATCCAGTCGGCTCGCGCCTTCACGGCAGCACTGGTATTCGCATACACGACGACCGTTCGGTCGGGATGCGCATCACAGAATGCAGCGAACTCGTCGGCGGGACAACCGAGATCGAGCGAGCAGGTCGCATCGAGATCGGGCATCAGAATGCGTTTTTCGGGACTCAGAATCTTCGAGGTCTCGCCCATGAAACGCACGCCGGCCACCACGAGCGTCTTGGCTGAATGGTCTCGGCCGAAACGGGCCATTTCGAGCGAGTCAGCCACACAACCGCCCGTCTCTTCGGCGAGATCCTGCAAGTCGGCGTCGACGTAGTAATGGGCCACCAGCACAGCATTCTGCTCTACGAGCAGGCGCTTGATTCGGGCCTTGAGGGCTGCGCGTTCTACTTGCGATGGCGCATCCGGGACCCGTGCCCACGCATGGGCAACACACGTGGCGCCGCTCGGTGCGGGGCGCTCGAATTGTACGGATTTGATTGAGGCGTTCATTTTCACGTGGCCCGCGGGGGGACCGGGAATGACAAAACCCCGCCTTGGCGGGGTTTTGATTATGCGTCAAAAACGAATTTCTGGCTGAGCCCGTTCATGCGTAACGGCGCAGACGCGTCGCAAACTCCTGCAGCGCGTGAATACCGCTCTGTTCCGCGCGATGGCACCAGTTCTGCAACTGGCCCAGGAGCTGTTCGCGCGATGCATTCGAGCGCTCCCAGATGCCGGCCAGCTCACGACGCAGTTCGTAATACGTCTTGACGGCATTGCTGTGCGCGAAGATCTCGCCCAACTGTTGTTTCTGCGGCTCTTGCAGCGAAGCTTCGTCGTGATGCAGCCACTTGCTCGCGCCACGCAGCAACTGATACTCGCCAAGCTGACGCTTTTCCTTGAAGCGCGCCAGTTCCTGACCGTAGGCACGCTTGAATGTCTTGGCGTATCGCTCCATCACTTCGTAGCGGTTCGAGAGCACGGCCTGCAGCGTGTCGTCGTCGCACGCTGCCTTGTTCTTCGCGAGCTTCGGCGTCGGCGCGATCTTCTTCACCTTGGCCAGACCCAGCGCAGACAACACACGGATATAGAGCCAGCCGATGTCGAACTCATACCACTTGTTCGAGAGCTTGGCCGACGTCGCGTACGTGTGGTGGTTGTTGTGCAGCTCCTCACCGCCGATGATGATGCCCCACGGCAGCAGGTTGGTCGACGCGTCCGCGCAATTGAAGTTGCGGTAACCCCAATAGTGGCCCAGACCGTTGACCACGCCGGCCGCCCAGAACGGAATCCACACCATCTGCACGGCCCACACCGTCAGGCCGACCGCGCCGAACAGGGCGATGTCGATGATCATCATGAAGCTCACACCCAGAATCGGATAGCGCTTGTAGAGATGATTCTCGATCCAGTCGTTCGGCGTGCCGTGGCTGAACTTGCGCAGCGTTTCTTCGTTCTTCGCTTCGGCGCGATAGAGTTCGGCCCCTTCGGCCAGCACTTTCCACAGGCCGCGCGTTTGCGGGCTGTGCGGATCTTCCGGCGTTTCGCACTTGGCGTGGTGCTTGCGGTGAATGGCAGCCCACTCGCTGGTGACCATGCCAGTGGTCATCCACAGCCAGAAACGGAAGAAATGGGCGACGATCGGATGCACGTCGAGCGCGCGGTGCGCCTGGCAACGGTGCAGGTAGATCGTCACGCCCGCGATCGTCACATGGGTGACGATCAACGTGAACAAGGTGATCTTCCAGCCGCTCCAGTCGAGCAGGCCGGTCGAGATGAATCCAAGGAGACTGTCCAGCAAAATATCACTCCAAACTAATCAATACGGTAGCAATCACGGCATCGCTGCCGTGTCTTGTCTTGTCGGGCCGGTAGGGCATCGATGGCCGTCGCGTCAGGTCTCGTTCTTGAGCTCGCTTGACGCTTGGATTCGCTGAAGATCGGCTAGTTGCTGAATGCCGGGGCGAGATGGGCGGAAAACGTGCCAGTGAACGTCGGGTTTTTATGGTTTGGCAAGCATTTTACCTGACGGACTGACGCCCGTGTGTAACGTCCCCGCCACGCATTTTGTCGCAGGTCAACCCGCTGCCCGGGGAAAAGCATCAATTCCGGGCTATGCAGGCCGCTTGGCGCCGTCTTCGGCCGGCTGTGGCGCGCGTTCAGACGATTCTGCCGGCAACACCGTCGGATGCGCACCGCCGACCGGCACGCCATCGGTCCAATCATTCAGAATGCGTATTTCGCGCTGCGCATACGGAATTTCAATACCATGCTCACGAAAAGTGCGCCAAATCCGCAAATTGATCTCAGAACGAATCGCGCCACTGCCCTGAGCCGGATCTTGTACCCAGAAGCCCATTTCGAGATCCATCCCATCCGCGCCGAAGTTCAACAACAACGCCGAAGGCGCCGGATCGGCCAACACGCGGGGAATGCCCACGGCCGCCTTGAGCATCAGCGACATCGCCAGTTCGACGTCGGCACTGTAAGCCACCTGCACATTGACCTTGGCGCGCCCGCGGGTCTCGGTAAAGGAGTGATTCTGGACGACGTTCGTCACCAGTTGCTCGTTCGGCACCAGGGCTTCGACGCCGTCCAGCCCCCGAACGACCGTATAGCGCGTATTGATCTGCGAAACCGTGCCGTGGTACGGGCTGACGGTAATGAGGTCGCCAATGCGCACCGAGCGGTCGAGCAAGATAATGAAGCCCGACACGAGATTCGACGCGATCTTCTGCAAACCGAAGCCCAGCCCCACGCCGAGCGCGCCGCCGAACACCCCGAGCACCGTAACGTCGATGCCGACGAACGACAGCGTCGTGAGCACCGCAATCAGCGTCAGCACGCCCTTGACCAGCCGCGAAAGCACCACCTTCAGATTGCCGTCGAGCGTGGCCGTGCGCATGATCCGGTCTTCAATCAGCGCCCCCACCCACATCGCCAGCACGAGCGTCACGCCGATCCAGAGCAGGCCGGAGAGGATCGAGAGCAACGTCAGATGGCTCGAGCCCACGGCGAAGCGCACGCTGGCGAGCCACTTCAGGATGTCGTCGTGGACACCGAGCACGTACGCCAGCATTGACAGCCAGGCGAGCGCCGTGAAAACGCGCTCGAAGACTTTCAGCAGCCCCGACGCGTGGGGAGACGACGCGAACAATCGGCGCGCGAAATAAAACGCCAGATAGATGAGCGCAGTGCCGAAGAGCGGCACCTCCGCGAGCATCAGCAGCGAGACGTGCGTGTAGTCCTGCAGCACCACGCGCGTGAGCGCCACGCAGATCCAGCCGAAAATCGGGAAGAAGGCGCGACGCAGGCTCGACGACCCCGCCCGGCGCGCCGGTGCGACACGCTCGAAATGACGGTCGAGCCGGCCGATCATCCAGCGCCGCAGCACGAAGGCAACGACAAGCGCGAGCGCGAGCGCCACGACCTGCCAGACGACCTGCGGTTCGCCGACATCACGCACGACATCACGCACCAATCTCGCGAAAGCCGGACTTTCCTGCATCGCTCTCTCTCTTCTTGTTTTTTGTTAGCCGACGCCGAGCACAGCGTTACGCCGAACGTCGCTCGAACACGGCGGCGAAAAAGCCGTCGGTCGCGTGGCGGTTCGGCAGCAATTCGAGATACTCGCCCGTGTCGATGTCGATTTTCTGCGCTGCAAGCAACGCATTCGCCGGTAACAGCGCGAAATCCGGATGTGCGGCCGCAAACGCCTCGGCGATGGCACTGTTCTCTTCGTTCAGCAGGCTGCACGTAGCGTACACGAGACGGCCGCCCGGCTTCACCAGACGTGCTGCGCTCGCGAGGATCGACGCCTGCTTTTGCGTGAGCTCCGCGACCGACTGTGGCGACTGACGCCATTTCAGATCCGGATTGCGACGCAGCGTGCCAAGCCCACTGCAAGGGGCGTCGACCAGCACGCGGTCGATCTTGCCCGCCAGACGCTTGATCTTGCTGTCGTTCTCGCTGTCGATCATGACCGGATAGACGTTCGACAGGCCGCTGCGCGCCAGACGCGGCTTGAGCTTCGCCAGGCGCTTTTCCGAGATATCGAACGCGTAAAGGCGCCCCGTCGAACGCATCTGCGCGCCGATGGCGAGCGTCTTGCCGCCGGCCCCGGCGCAGAAGTCGACGATCATCTCCCCGCGACGCGGCGCGACCAATTGGCACAGCAACTGGCTTCCCTCGTCCTGAACTTCGATCGCACCGGAAATGAACAGCGGATGCTTTTGCAGTGCAGGCTTGCCGGCCAGACGAATGCCGTTGGGCGCGAACGGCGTCGGCTCGGCCGAAAAGCCGTCCACACGCAGTTGCGCGAGCACATCGTCCCGGTTCGCCTTGACCACGTTCACACGGCAGTCGAGCGGCGCGGGCTGGTTAAGGGCCGCGGCGAGCGCTTCGAGTTCAGTGCCGTCGAATCGCGTGGCCAGACGCTCATAGAGCCATTCCGGCAAATTGGTGCGCACGCGAGCAGACAGGCTGGCCGGGTCGATCTGACCGACGTGCTCGAGCCACGAGACTTCATCGGGCGTTGCCACCAGTTGCACCGACGCCAGACCGCGCGTGAACGCCAGACCGAGCAATGCCAGGCGTCGCTCCAGCGGCCCGGAGCCACTGCCTGCATGCTGACCGAATTCGAGCTTGCGGCGCAGAATGGCGAAGACCGTTTCCGCCAGCACACCGCGCTCGCGGTGGCCCAGCTTGGCGTTGGCGCGGAAGTACGTGCTCACAAGCGTATCGGCCGGACCGCTGAACGTCAGCACGCTGCCGAGCAGGCGTTGCGTGTGCTCGAAGAGTGCGGGCGACAGGTGCTCGCCGCGCATGCGGGCCGTCTCGGCGGGCGGCGCCTCCGGGCGGCGATCGTTGCGTGAACGGTCGTAGCGGTCAGGGCGGACATATCGCTCCTGACGCTCTCCCGCCTGCCCGCCCTTTGACGGCTGACGGGTATCGGTGGATCGGCCACCGGCGCGATGACCGGATTGATTGGCGCCATCGCGGCGCTGTGTCGGGCGGGTGCTCATGCGTCCTCACCAAAAAGCCATTGCGGATCGGGCGTGCCGTCGGCCCCGGGCGTGGTCGTCACGCGGCCATCGGCCACGACCAGACGATCTTCCACGAACCAGCGCACGGCGCGCGGATAAATGATGTGTTCCAGCGGCAGAATGCGCTCGGCCAGCGTCTCGGGGGTGTCTCCTGCCCGCACCGGCAAGGCCGCCTGCAGGATGTACGGGCCGTGATCGAGCTCGGCCGTGACGAAATGCACGGTTGCGCCCACGACCTTGCAGCCGGCGTCGAGCGCGCGGGCGTGCGTTTGCAGACCCGGGAAGGCAGGCAACAGCGACGGGTGAATGTTCAGGAGTCGGCCGGCGTAGCGCTCGGTAAAGCCCGGCGTCAGAATGCGCATGAAGCCGGCGAGCACCACCACATCGGGCTGATGGCGATCGATCTCGGCGGCAAGTTCGGCGTCGAACGCCTCGCGCGTCTTGCCCTGGCTGGGCACCACGGCCGTAGCGATGCCGTTTTCCTGGGCGAATGCCAGGCCTTCGGCGTCGGCGCGATTGGTGATGATGGCCGCCACGCGGGCCGGCCAGCCTTCTGCGGTACAGGCACGGACGATGGCCTGCATGTTGCTGCCTCGTCCGGAAATCAGGATGACAATGTTCTTCATCGCAGGATTTTATCATTGGTGCGACGCACCAGACACGTGGCATTGACCGCGTCGTGCGCCGCGATGGCCCCGAAGCGTTTATAATTCAACGTTCTGCGGCGCCGCAATGTCGGATCGGCCGTCCTGCGCCGCCCTGGGCTCGCCCCGTCGCCGCAGGCCGGTGGGTCTTCGCATCCGCGCCGCGCGGGATTATCCACCAACGCTCAATTCGACGTCCTGACCTGACGCTTCCATTATCGTGCGAGTCTTCCGGGGTCTACCCAACGCGCAGAGCAAAGCGCCCTGCGTGCTGACGATCGGCAATTTCGACGGCGTGCACCTGGGCCACCAGGCGCTGCTCGCTCGCGTTCGCGCCTCGGCGGCCGCACGCGGCCTACCGGTGTGCGTGATGACGTTCGAGCCGCATCCCCGTGAGTATTTCATGCCCGACCGGGCGCCCGCGCGCATTTCCAACCTGCGCGACAAGTTCGAGGCGCTTCGCTCGCATGGGGTCGACCGCCTGGTGGTGGAACACTTCAACGCCCATTTCGCCGGCCAGTCGCCTGAAGACTTCGTGCGCAATATCATCGTCGACGGGTTGCACACCCGCTGGCTGCTCGTGGGCGACGACTTCCGCTTCGGCGCGAAACGCGCGGGCGACATCGAATATTTGCGCGATGCCGGCCGTCGCTTCGATTTCGTCGTCGAACAAATGCCGACCTTCGCACACGACGGCGTGCGGATTTCCAGCTCCGAAGTGCGCACGGCGCTCGCCGACGGCAATTTCGAGCGCGCCCACGCGCTGCTCGGCCGTCCGTACGCGATCACGGGCCACGTCGTGCATGGCATGAAGCTCGGCCGCAAGCTGGGCTTCCCGACGCTCAATCTGCGCATCGCCCACAAGCATCCGGCGTTGACGGGAATTTTCGTCGTGCAGGTGCATGGCCTGGCGGACCGACCGCTGCCCGCCGTGGCCAGCCTGGGTTGGCGCCCGACCGTGGACGATTCCGGGCGCGTGCTGCTCGAAGTCCACCTGCTCGATTTCGACGGCGATTGTTATGGCAAGCTGGTGCGTGTGGAATTCTTGCAGAAGCTGCGTGACGAAGCCAAATTCGACGGTCTGGCCGAACTGGAAGCGGCCATCGCGCAAGACACGCGCGAGGCGCGCGCCTACTTCGCGCATGCGCTTGATGCCAACAGCCCGAGCGCACGACGCGACTTTGCCACCTCAGCTACCGACCGAATTAGTTGATCTTCGCCCGCGTGCGCCGGCGCCCAGCGCCTCGCGCGCGGCCCGCCGCCGCCACTGGCACCTGCCCGGGCGTTGCCGCTTCCGGCCCACAAGGCCCGCCTGCAACGCCAACGGCGCGAGCGCCCTACACCTGATATTCCAAATTCGTAGCGAAGCCCCATGAGCGAAAAGAAAGCCCCGAGCAAATATCCCGTCAACCTGCTGGACACGCCGTTCCCGATGCGCGGCGATCTGCCCAAGCGCGAGCCTCAGTGGGTCAAGCAATGGCAGGACAAGAAGATCTACGACAAGATCCGCCGCGCAAGCAAAGGCCGTCCGAAGTTCATCCTGCATGACGGCCCGCCGTATGCCAACGGGGACATCCACCTCGGCCACGCGGTCAACAAGATCCTCAAGGACATGATCGTCAAGGCACGCAGCCTGGCGGGCTTCGACGCCGCCTATGTACCGGGCTGGGATTGCCATGGCATGCCGATCGAAATCCAGATCGAAAAGCAGTTCGGCAAGCACCTGCCGGTGCGCGAAGTACAGGAAAGGGCGCGCGCCTACGCGGCGGAACAGATCGAACGCCAGAAGCCCAACTTCAAGCGTCTGGGCGTGCTCGGCGACTGGGACAACCCGTATAAGACCATGAACTTCTCGAACGAAGCGAACGAGCTTCGTGCGCTCGCGAAGATCATGGAGAACGGCTACGTCTACCGTGGTCTGAAGCCGGTGAACTGGTGCTTCGACTGCGGATCCGCACTCGCCGAAGCGGAAGTCGAGTACAAGGACAAGACCGATCTGGCCATCGATGTCGGCTTTGCCTTCGCCGAGCCGGAGAAAGTCGCGAAGGCCTTCGGCCTGCCGAAGCTGCCGCGCGAAGACGGCCACATCGTCATCTGGACGACCACCCCGTGGACGATCCCGTCGAACCAGGCGCTCAATGTTCACCCGGAAGTCGAATACGCGCTGGTCTCGACCGAGCGCGGTCTGCTGATTCTGGCAAGCGAACGCGTTGAAGACTGCCTGAAGACTTACGGCCTGCACGGCGACATCGTCGCGCGCACGAAGGGCGAAGCGCTCTCGCTGATCCGCTTCCGTCACCCCTTGTCGACGGCCGACGCCGGCTACGAGCGCACCTCGCCGGTCTATCTCGGCGACTACGTGACGACCGAAACGGGGACGGGCATCGTCCACTCGGCCCCCGCCTATGGCGTGGAAGACTTCGTGTCGTGCAAGGCGCATGGCATGTCCGACGCGGATATCCGCATGCCGGTGCTGGGCGACGGACACTATCAGGACAGCCTGCCGCTGTTCGGCGGCCAGTCTATCTGGGACGCCAACCCGCAGATCGTCGAAGCGCTGCGCGAAGCCGGTACACTGTTCCACTCGTTCAAGTACACGCACAGCTACATGCACTGCTGGCGTCACAAGTCCCCGATCATCTATCGCGCGACGAACCAGTGGTTCGCGGGCATGGACGTGAAGCCGGTCGACGGCGCGCCGGGCGGCGGCAACACCCTGCGCGAGATCGCGCTCGCCGGCATCGAAGCCACCGAGTTCTTCCCGGCGTGGGGCAAGCAGCGTCTGCACAACATGATCGCGCACCGCCCGGACTGGACGCTCTCGCGCCAGCGCCAATGGGGCGTGCCGATGGCCTTCTTCGTGCACAGGGAAACCGGCGCGCTGCATCCGCGCACCCCGGAACTGCTCGAAGCCGTGGCCAAGCGCGTGGAAACCGAAGGCATCGAAGCGTGGCAAACGCTCGACCCGGTTGAGCTGCTCGGCGACGAGGCCAAGGATTACGTGAAGAACCGCGACACGCTCGACGTGTGGTTCGACTCGGGCACGACGCACTGGCATGTGCTGCGCGGCTCGCACGCGCATGAGCTGGGCTTCCCGGCCGACCTGTATCTGGAAGGCTCGGATCAGCACCGCGGCTGGTTCCATTCGTCGCTGCTCACGGCCTCGATGATCGACGGCCGCCCGCCATACAAGGCGCTGCTCACGCACGGCTTCACGGTCGACGGTCAGGGCCGCAAGATGTCGAAATCGATCGGCAACACGATTCTGCCGCAAGACGTCGCAGACAAGCTCGGTGCCGAAATCATCCGCCTGTGGGTGGCGTCGACCGATTACTCGGGCGAGCTGTCGATCTCGGACGAAATCCTCAAGCGCGTCACCGAAGGGTATCGCCGTATCCGTAACACGCTGCGCTTCCTGCTCTCGAATCTGGCCGATTACGACCACGCGAAGCACGCGCTGCCGGCCGACCAATGGCTGGAAATCGACCGCTACGCCGTGGCATTGGCCCAGTCGCTGCAAACCGAAGTGCTCGGCCACTACGACCGCTACGAGTTCCATCCGGTCGTGGCCAAGCTCCAGACGTTCTGCTCCGAGGACCTCGGCGGCTTCTACCTCGACATTCTGAAGGATCGTCTGTACACGAGCGCACCGGACTCGCCGGCCCGCCGCGCCGCCCAGAACGCCCTGTACCACATCACGCATGGCCTGCTCAAGCTCATGGCCCCGTTCCTGTCGTTCACGGCCGAAGAAGCATGGCAGGTGTTCCAGCCGGGCAATGACACGATCTTCACGGAGACGTACTACGCTTATCCGGACGTCGCGGAAGGCTCGCGTCTGCTTGAGAAGTGGTACCTCCTGCGCACGGTGCGCGGCGACGTCACCAAGGCGCTCGAAGAGGCACGCGCGGCGGAGCAGATCGGTTCGTCGCTGCAGGCCGAAGTCGACGTGCGCGTCTCGGGGCGCAAGTACGAGGTGCTGGCGAGCCTCGGCGACGACCTGCGCTTCGTGCTGATCACATCGGCGGCGGCCGTCACGCAGGTGGCGACCGAAGCCGACGAAGGCGTGATGGTCACGCCGTCCTCGCACCAGAAGTGCGAGCGTTGCTGGCACTATCGTGAAGACGTGGGCGCAGACGCGGCCCATCCCACCCTTTGTGGCCGCTGCGTGTCGAATCTGTTCGGCAGCGGCGAACACCGGAGCGCGGCATAATGGCAAGCAAGGCAGGCGCCCGTACGGGCGCACGACGCAGCAATGGCAATGGGGGCGCGCGGGGTGGCGCCGCTTATGGCTTGGCCCCGTGGCTTGGGGTCGCGGTCATCGCGATCCTGATCGATCAGGTCACCAAGCTGACGATTCTGAAGACGTTCCAGTACGGCGAGTTTCATCCGTTGACGTCGTTCTTCAATCTGGTGCTGGTGTACAACAAGGGCGCGGCGTTCAGCTTCCTGGCGGCCGCGGGCGGTTGGCAGCGCTGGTTCTTCACGCTGCTCGGTCTGGTGGCGGCGACCGTGATCATCTTCCTGCTCAAGCGCCATCACGGCCAGAAGATGTTCTGCCTGTCGCTCTCGCTGATTCTGGGCGGCGCGCTGGGCAACGTGATCGATCGGGTGATCTACGGCCACGTGATCGACTTTCTGGACTTTCACGTCGGCGGCAGGCATTGGCCGGCGTTCAACATGGCTGACTCGGCAATTTGCGTGGGCGCCGTACTGCTGGTGATCGACGAGCTGCGACGCGTGCGGCGCGGCAAATAGCGCACCGCGGATCGAGGCAAAACACCGTCGCGGCGCCCAGGAGGCGCCGCGCAGCACTTTGGAGGAGGCACTTCCTATGGATCGCGGTGAACTTGCGGGCAAGACCATCGTTCTCGGCCTGACCGGCGGCATTGCCTGCTACAAGTCGGCCGAACTCACCCGGTTGCTCATCAAGGCCGGTGCGACGGTGCAGGTCGTGATGACCGAGGCCGCCACGCAATTCATCACCCCGCTCACGATGCAGGCGCTCTCGGGCCGCCCGGTCTTCACCAGTCAGTGGGATGGCCGCATCGACAACAACATGGCGCACATCGACCTCTCGCGCGAGGCCGACGCCATTCTCATCGCCCCGGCCTCCACCGACTTTCTCGCCAAGCTCGCGCACGGCATGGCGGACGATCTGCTGTCCACGCTGTGCGTGGCGCGCGATTGCCCGCTGCTGGTGGCGCCCGCGATGAACCGTCAGATGTGGGCCAACCCGGCCACTCAGCGCAATGCGGCGACGCTGCGCGGCGATGGCGTCGCGATCCTCGGCCCCGGCAGCGGCGAGCAGGCCTGCGGCGAAATCGGCGACGGACGAATGCTCGAACCGGAGGACCTGTTCGAGGCGCTTGCCAGCTTCTTCCAGCCCAAGCGACTCGCCGGGCGCCGCGTGCTAATTACCGCCGGCCCGACTTTCGAGCCCATCGACCCGGTCCGCGGCCTGACCAACCTGTCCAGCGGCAAGATGGGCTTCGCGCTCGCGCGTGCCGCGGCGCAGGCCGGTGCCGAGGTGCATCTGATCGCCGGCCCGTGCTCGCTGGCGACGCCCTACGGTGTCACGCGCCGCAACGTCCAGACGGCGCAGCAAATGTATGACGCCGTGATGGCCGACATCTCGCACAACGACATCTTCATCGCGGTGGCCGCCGTGGCCGATTGGCGCGTGCGCGATGTGGCCCGCGACAAGATCAAGAAGGCGGGCGACGCCGACGTGCCGACGCTCGAATTCGTGCAGAACCCCGACATCCTCGCGGCCGTCGCGCAGCTGCCGACGCCGCCCTACTGCGTGGGGTTCGCAGCCGAGTCAGGCGATCTGGAGACGCATGGCGCCCAGAAGCGCAAACGCAAGCAGGTGCCGCTGCTCGTCGGCAATCTCGGGCCGGCCACGTTCGGGCAGGACGACAATGAGGTCATCCTGTTCGACGAGGCCGGGCAGCAACACCTGCCGCGTGCCGACAAGGCATCGCTCGCCCAACGCCTGATCGCCGAAATCGCCGCCCGGCTTCCCTCGCGCGCGCCGGGCTGACGATCGTCTGCGCCCAACCACGTGCCGCACACCGTCTCATCGGTGTCTCGTCTGTCATCGTCGTTGTCCGACGACGCTGACAGACTGGCGGCAACGCTCGACGTCACGGCCTCAGCACCGCGGCCCTTCGGCCCTTCCGCCGTCGGCCCTCGAAGGCCATCGCAAACAATAACAAGCCCAATGACGCAACCTCCTACCTCCGCGCGGCCCGCCGTCAGTGTCTACGGGACCCTGAGCATGCTCGCCGCAATCATGTTCTTCGGTTTCATGACGATCGGCATGCCGCTGCCCGTACTGCCGGTCTACGTGCACGAAACGCTCGGCTACGGCGCCTTCGTGGTGGGCGTGACCATCGGCATCCAGTCGGTCGTCACATTGCTGCTGCGCTCCTACGCCGGACGCACCGTCGACACCCGCGGCCCGCGCCGCGCCGTGCTGACCGGCCTGTGCGGCTGCGGCGTGGCGGGCGTGCTCTATCTGGCGGCGTCGATGGTGCCGCACCCGGCACTTGCGCTGGGCATTCTCATCGCGGGACGCGTTGTGCTCGGCTTCGGCGAAAGCCTGATCCTGACCGGCGGCATGTCGTGGGGCATCGGCCTGCTCGGCGCCGCCCACGCCAGCAAGGCGATTTCGTGGCAAGGCGTGTCCATGTACACGGCGATCGCCATCGGTGCCCCGTTCGGGGCCTACCTGCTGCAATCGGCCGGCTTTACGGCGGTCTCGCTGGTGAACATCGCGCTGCCCGCCATCGCGTTCGCGATCGCGCTGCGTCTGCCAGCAGCCGCGCCCATTGGCGGGAATCGCTTGCCGTTCTTCCGTGTGGTGGGACTGGTATGGCGCCCGGGACTGGCCATGACGCTGGGCAGCATCGGCTATGCCGTCATTGCCGCGTTCATCACGCTGTACTATGCGAGCCACGGCTGGTCGGGTGCCGCGTTCGCGCTCACGCTCTATAGCGCATGCTTTATCGGCATACGGATCGTGCTCGCGCACGCCGTCGATCGATTCGGCGGACGCCGCGTGGCTATGGCCTCGCTCGTGTTCAGCGCCATCGGCCAGTTCCTGCTGTGGGGCGCGGTGAACCCGGACATGGCCCTCGTGGGCGCCGGACTCACCGGCGTGGGCTTCTCGCTGGTCTTCCCGGCCCTCGGCGTGGAGGCGCTGCGTCAGGTCCCGCCGCAGAACCGCGGCGCGGCGCTGGCGGCCTACTCGGCATTCTTCGATCTGGCGCTTGGGCTGATCGGTCCGATGGCCGGTCTCGTCGCCAACTATTTCGGCTATGCCTCGATCTTCCTGTGCGGTGCCCTCGGCGGCATCGTCGCGATTCTCATGATTGCGCGCCTGCCGCACGCAGGCCCGGTCGCGACACCGGCGGATTCGTCCGCCGGCAGCGGCCACTGATTCCGCACCACGACGACGTCGATGGCCCGACGCCATCGACTTGGAGCCTCGAATTCATGACGACTACGGCCGCGGCACGCATCAAGCTGTCGATCCTCGATCAAACTCCCGTAATTCACGGCCACAGTGTGGCGGACGCCATCGCAGCGACCGTGGAACTGGCGCAGGCCGCCGACGACCTGGGCTACACGCGCTACTGGTGCGCGGAGCATCACGGATTGCGTGGTGTGGCCAATCCGGCACCGGAGGTCATGATCGCCCGGCTCGCCAGCGTGACGAAGCACCTGCGGGTCGGCTCGGGCGGCGTCATGCTGCCGTACTACAGCCCGTTCAAGTTGGCCGAGCAATTTCTGACGCTCGAGGCGTTGTTTCCGAATCGCATCGACCTTGGCGTCGGACGTGCCCCCGGCGGCGACATGCGCACGGCGCGCGCCGTGGCGAAAGGGCCGTACGACGCCGGCGAGCACTTCCCGCAACAGGTGGCAGAGCTGGCCGGCCTATTCAACGACACGCTGGCCGACGATCACCCATACCGCGACGTGCTGCTGCAGCCGGCGGTGGCAACACGCCCCGAGCTGTGGGTACTGGGCTCGAGCGAGTTCGGTGGCCTGCTTGCCGCGCAGCTCGGTCTGCGCTACTGCTTCGCCCACTTCATCAATGCCCATGATGGCCATCGCGTTACGCAGGCGTACCGCGAGCGCTTCACGCCGGGCGCGCCGCGCAAACCCTATTGCGCCGTGGCGCTCTTCGTCATCTGTGCCGATACCGACGCCGAGGCCGAAGCCCTGGAGGCCGGCGTAGACCTTCGGCGCGTGCAGATGGCTTACGGCATGAACGAGCCGATTCCGAGCCTTGAGCAAGGCGCGCAGGCCATGGCACAGTATCGTGAGCGGGAGTTGTCCGTGATCGCGCGCGAGAAGCCGCGTAGTATCATCGGCACCCCAGAGCGCGTGACTGAACGCGTGTTGGCGTTGCAGGAACAGTTCGAGGCCGACGAAATTGTCGTGTTGACCGTGGCCGGCAGTTATCGCGCCCGGCTGCGCTCACATGAACTGCTCGCGCAAGCGTTTTCGTTGCGCAGCGCCGACTGACGGGCACCGGAGACGCGCCCGCCTGTGCGCGAAGCGTCCCTGGCCGCATTTTTCGACAGCCATCCCTCATCCAACGCCATACGACCATGAACCTCGACGTCAAGATTCTCGACGAACGCCTGCGCTCGCAGTTGCCCGCCTATGCCACGCCGGGCAGTGCCGGGCTCGATCTCCGGGCGTGCCTCGACACACCGATGACCATTGAACCGGGACAGACGGTGCTCGTGCCGACGGGGCTGGCGATTCATCTGTCCGATCCCGGCTACGCTGCGTTGATCCTGCCGCGCTCGGGCCTCGGCCACAAACACGGCATCGTGCTTGGCAATCTAGTGGGACTGATCGACTCGGATTACCAGGGCCAATTGATGGTCTCGACCTGGAACCGGGGTCATGTGCCGTTCGTGCTGAATCCGTTCGAGCGTCTGGCGCAACTGGTGATCGTGCCGGTCGTGCAGGCCACGTTCAACCTCGTCGACGCGTTCCCCGAGAGCGATCGCGGCGCGGGCGGTTTCGGCAGCACCGGCAAGCACTGACGCCACGCGGCGGCGGCGCGACCCGGCCGACGAGGACCACGAAAAAGCGCCGCATGAAGCGGCGCTTTTTCATTGGGCGATGCCGTGACGATTACTCGACTTCGGCCGCTTCCGGTTCGGCACGGGCGTTGCCATCCTGCGGGAACGACAGTTGTACCTGATCGTGCTCATCCAGATTCACGGTGACGCGCCCGCCGCTGGTCAGACGCCCGAACAGCAATTCGTCGGCCAGCGCACGACGGATCGTGTCCTGGATCAAACGCTGCATCGGACGCGCACCCATCAGCGGATCGAAGCCCTTCTTCGCCAGGAACGCGCGCAGCTTGTCGGTGAAGACCACTTCGACCTTCTTCTCGTGCAACTGGTCTTCGAGCTGGATGAGGAACTTGTCGACCACGCGCAGGATGATCTGTTCGTCGAGCGGCTTGAAGCTGATGATCGCGTCCAGACGGTTGCGGAACTCCGGCGTGAACATGCGCTTGATGTCGGCCATTTCATCGCCGGCCTGACGCTCGTTCGTGAAACCGATGCTCGCGCGGTTGATCGTCTCCGCGCCCGCATTCGTCGTCATGATGACGATGACGTTACGGAAATCCGCCTTGCGACCGTTGTTGTCGGTGAGCGTGCCGTGGTCCATCACCTGGAGCAGCACGTTGAAGATGTCCGGGTGCGCCTTCTCGATTTCGTCGAGCAGCAGCACGCAATGGGGCTTCTTCGTGACGGCTTCGGTGAGTAGCCCGCCCTGATCGAACCCCACATACCCCGGGGGCGCGCCAATCAGACGACTCACCGCGTGACGTTCCATGTACTCCGACATATCGAAGCGGATCAGCTCGATGCCCAGCGTGAAGGCGAGCTGCTTCGCGACTTCGGTCTTGCCGACACCGGTCGGGCCCGAGAACAGGAACGCGCCGATCGGCTTGTCCGTCTTGCCCAGCCCGGCGCGCGACATCTTGATTGCGGCCGACAAGGCGTCGATGGCCGGGTCCTGCCCGAACACCACGCTCTTGAGGTCGCGGTCGAGCGTCTGGAGCTTGCCGCGGTCATCGGCCGACACGCTCTGCGCCGGAATGCGCGCAATCTTCGACACGATGTCCTCGATCTCGCCCTTGCCGATCGTCTTCTTCTGCTTGGACTTCGGCAGAATGCGCTGGGCGGCGCCGGCTTCGTCGATCACGTCGATGGCCTTGTCAGGCAGGTGACGGTCGGTGATGAACTTGGCGGACAGCTCGGCCGCGGCCGACAGTGCACTCGACGAGTACTTCACGCCGTGGTGCTCTTCGAAACGCGACTTCAGCCCGCGCAGGATCTGCACGGTCTGCTCGACGGTCGGCTCGTTCACATCGATCTTCTGGAAACGACGCGACAACGCGGCGTCCTTTTCGAAAATGCCGCGATACTCGGTGAAGGTCGTGGCGCCGATGCACTTGAGCTGCCCCGACGACAACGCCGGCTTGAGCAGGTTCGAGGCGTCGAGCGTGCCGCCCGACGCGGCGCCCGCGCCGATCAGCGTATGAATCTCGTCGATGAACAGGATCGCGTTGTTGCGCTCCTTGAGTTCCTTGAGCACCGCCTTCAGGCGTTGCTCGAAGTCGCCGCGATACTTCGTGCCGGCGAGCAGCGCGCCCATGTCGAGCGAGTAGACGGTGGCGTCCTGCAGGATCTCGGGCACTTCGCCGCGCGTCACGCGCCAGGCGAGGCCTTCTGCGATGGCTGTCTTGCCCACGCCGGCTTCGCCGACGAGCAGCGGGTTGTTCTTGCGGCGGCGGCACAGCACCTGCACCACGCGCTCGACTTCCGCCTCGCGCCCGATGAGCGGATCGATCTTGCCGTCGCGCGCCAGTTGGTTGAGGTTCTGGGTGTACTGCGCGAGCGGGCTCTCCTTGGCGTTCGCCCCCTCTTCCCCTTCGGCACTGCCTTCGCCGGCCTTGGCCGACTCGCCGGGCGCGCCCGTCTTGGTAATGCCGTGAGAGATGAAATTGACGACATCCAGACGCGTCACGCCCTGCTGCTGCAGGTAGTAGACCGCGTGGGAGTCCTTTTCACCGAAGATGGCGACCAGCACGTTGGCGCCCGTCACTTCCTTCTTGCCGTTGGAAGTCGATTGCACGTGCATGATGGCGCGTTGAATCACGCGCTGGAACCCGAGCGTGGGCTGTGTGTCGACCTCGTCGCTACCCGGCACCGTCGGCGTATTGTCGGCGATGAAGTTGCGCAGGTTCTGCCGTAAATCCTCAAGATTTGCGGCGCAGGCGCGCAACACTTCGGCAGCGGTCGGGTTATCCAACAGGGCGAGCAACAGGTGCTCGACCGTGATGAATTCGTGTCTTGCCTGGCGCGCTTCCATAAACGCCATGTGCAGGCTGACTTCCAATTCCTGGGCAATCATGCTTCCTCCATCACGCACTGCAGCGGGTGCCCGGACTGCCTTGCATGGCTAACAACTTGCTCAACTTTGGTCGCCGCGACGTCGCGCGTAAAGACCCCACAAACTCCCCTGCCCTCTCGGTGAACCTTGAGCATGATCTGCGTGGCAGACTCCCGGTCCTTATTGAAATATTCCTGAATGACCATCACCACGAATTCCATCGGGGTGAAATCGTCGTTCAACAGTACCACCTTGTACATCGATGGCGGCTTGAGCTGTTGCTCCTGCCGCTCCTGTACGGTGTCGTCATGCGTTGTCGGTAAGGTTGCCATACGTGGATTCTAAACAACTCCCGGGTTCAGCAAGCCATCGGCGTCCCGATTGCCGCCTGCCGTCCGGTCGTCCACCGGAATGCCAACACTCGTCGTTCCGCGCGTTGTCCAGCAAGGCGCCGCAGCCCCGACCACCGGGGCGTGCCACACCCATATGAGTCAGCTTAACCCAAATTTCAAGGGCGTGTCTCCGCAGGCCCGGCGCGCGCACAAGCATCAGGGTAAAACCTGATCGAGCACAACTTCTATCGTTCAAAAAGGGCTTGACACTATTGGTAGTTAGCGAAAACAATCAACGTGGCGCTTTTCCTCAATAAGGGTTTTAAAAGAAAAGATGCCTGGGTGAGCCTAAGAAGCCGCCGCCAGCCGGCGGGATTTTCAGATGTGCTCGTTGTTGCGGTGATATGTAGTAGTCGTAATTGTTCAGGGGAAGTTCGTATGGCAACCGGTACGGTCAAATGGTTTAACGACGCCAAGGGTTTTGGATTCATCACGCCGGATGAGGGTGGCGAAGATCTGTTCGCGCACTTCTCGGCTATTCAGATGAACGGCTTCAAGACCCTCAAGGAAGGTCAAAAGGTGCAGTTCGAGGTCGTTCAAGGCCCGAAGGGCAAGCAGGCTTCGAACATTCAGGCGCCCGCCTGAGGTAGCGCCGCTCGTCGTATTGAAGACCCGGCTCCGGCCGGGTTTTTTATTGCGTCGCAACAATGCAACACGCACCGGTGAATTTTGCAGTTCGCTTTGCGAATATCAAAACCGACGCCGCATTCCACTCCGGCCCGGCAGCTTTTTGAAACGCGATGGCGTTTAATCCATTTGCTACCTGGCTTCATCGATATATTCCGCTCCCAAATTAAAATGGGACCGGACATTGTTGCTCTGCGGAAACCCATTACGCATTCGACCAATTTGACTCGGCATTCCTATGCAGCCGGCCGGTCAACCACGACTCAATCGTCGCGAGTTAAGTATCGGAATGAACGGGTTGTTTAAGGACTGTGCAAACCGAATCCGTGACAGCTATGCGATTCACGCATGAATATTATTTGTTTCATACAAAATAAAAATGCAACAAATGATACTTCGCCATGTGCACATCGCTCCCCACCGTAGCGTTGACCGGCGGCCCCGCCGCGGAAATGCGACGGGCCGCCCCGAACCCTCTCAAGTTCGATAGGCGGCCCGTGCAGTCGTGTTGCCCCTAGGCGGGGCAACCCACCGGTCTCACGGCAAAAGCGTTAGCTCAGATCGACGTAGACCTTATCGGCCTCGATGCGAATCGGATAGCGCCTCACTGCTGCGGTGAGCGGCGCGCACATCGCTGCGCCGGTTCGCACGTCGAATTTCCCCTGATGCAGAGGGCACTCGATCTCGTGCCCGTCGAGAAAGCCGTCGCACAGGCGGGCGTTTCCGTGTGTGCAGGCGTTGTCCGTGGCATACACCTCGCCGTCCACGCCGTACAGGGCAATCTCCCGTCCGCCCACGATCACGCCGATCACGTCGTCCTCGGGAATGGCGTCGCGCGACGCCGCCTCAATCCAGTTGCCGCTCATCGTGTGCCTCGCTTCAGATCGGATAGATCAGCGAGTTGGGAATCATCTCGCTGTCGAAAATGCATTGGCGGGACGCGAATTTCCATCCGTCGCCCGTTCGTTTGACGACGTCCAGATAGCGCCCGACCGACAGAATGTCGGTGAGCTGATCCGGCTTCGTCCGAAATACGGCGTAGTTGGCCTCGACCTGGAGCGTGTCGTCGTCGCGTCGCCGAATGGCCGGCAGTCCGATCACGTGGCGCTGGTAGTAAGGGTCGTGGAACAGCGTGTCGCGAATGCCATAGATGCGATCGCGCAGCATGCCGCGGCTCTCGAACGACAGGGTCGCCAGCGGCAGGCCCATCTCGAAATTCTCGCGCGGCTGAATGCGATACACGCAGTCATCCAGGAAGAAGTCGGGCCAGGCATCCCACTGCTGCGTGTCGAGCGCCGCCGCATAAGCGGCGTTGAGGTCGATCACGGCCTGAAACGTTGCAAAATCCACCATCGCGTCGTCTCCTCAAACGCCCATGACGCGGCGCCAATAGGCGTACATGCCGCGAATCAGGGTTTCCGTCACCATGTGTTCCGTGTTCTCCACCCCTGTGCCGCCCAACTCGGCGAGGGCGCGGTGCCAGGGCTTCTGCGCGAAACCTTCCTGCGAGCACTCGATGGCCTCGCCGTCGTCGGCCGACACAAAGCCGGCCGGGCCAAACAGATTGGCCTGACGCAAACGGCGCTGCGTCATTTCCTCGGTGTCGTCTTCGAAACCGAAATGCGTCCAGACGAAGTCGAACGCATCGTGGCCGCGCGGCTGGATGTGACGCGTCGAGACCGAGTTGACTTGTTGCTGCAGAATCACGCTGGGGAAAAGCGTCATGAGCACGGCCGTCGGCCCCTTCCACCAGTCTTCCTGCACGATGTCGAGAAAGCGCGTGTCGTTGAGCGACATCGACGCCTTGAAACTCGACACCCCCGAGGTCACTTCCCCGCCACCGCCCTGCCCGCGCGTGGACACCATCGCGGCATGACGCCCGTGCTCGTCCATCACCAGACGCGATTTGTTATCCGCGCGCCACAACCCGAACGTGACGAACCACGTGTGCAAGAGACCTGGGTGGTAGGGGTCCTTGATGTTCTCCTGCATCAGCTTCCAGTTCCCCGGGATGCGCTGCTTGTTGTAGCCGAGCAGTTTGAGCTTTCGCCCGTTGAACAGTCGATCGAAGTAGGCGCAGATCTCCGGCCCGAGAAAGTTCTCGAGGGATTCGATGTCGTGATCGAATGACGCGAAAATCACGCCGCCGCGCGTGGCGACCTTGAGCCGGGTGAGGCCGTGATCTTCCGGCTTGAAATCCTTCGGCATGCCGCCGTTGATCTTGCCGTCCTGCTTCACGCCGCGCCGGAACGGCACGCCCTGCAGATTGCCCTTCAGGTCGTAGTTCCACTGGTGATATGGGCAGTGGAAGTCCGTGCGGTTGCCGCGCTTTTCGCGACAGAACTTCATGCCACGATGCGCGCAGACGTTTTCGACGACGTTGATGTCCCCCGCGGCATCTCGCGTCACGATGACGGAGCGCTCACCGATCACCGTGCGCTTGAAATCGCCCGGATTCGGCACTTCGGCTTCCAGCCCGACGTAGTTCCAGTGGTTGCGGTAGAAGCAGGCGTCCAGCTCGCGCCGATACAGTTCTGCGTCCGTATAGACGCGAAAGGGGATGCGGCTCGAGCCCTCGGCGGGCCAGACATCCGACGGCTGCGCGCCGGCGCACGGCGCCGGGTCGAACTCGGCAGTCTGCGGTGTGGTACTCATGATCGTCTCCTGAGGGGGATGCGGGAAAGACCGGGAACGCGCCAGTGCGCTGCTGGCGGGAACTTCACCGGCCGTCATGCCACCTTCGCGTAAAACGCGTCGGCATAGATATGGGCGGCATCAACACCGCGCTCGCGCAGCAGCCGGGTGGCGGCGTCGACCATCGGCGGCGCGCCGCACAAATAGGCGCGCCAGCCCGAGAGCGCATCGGGGCCGACGTAATCGGCAGCGAGCGCGTGCGTGACATGCCCCAGGCGGAATCCCGGATTCGGTGCGTCGGGTGCGATGGGTGTGATGGGTGCGCCCGGAGCGTCGGTCGTCGTCACGACATGCAGGCGAATGCCGTCGTGACGCGACGCGAGTTCGCGCAGCCACGTAAGGCCATACACGTCCGCCGGCGAGCGCGCGCCGACATAAATGTCGATGCGGTTGGTCATGCCACGGGCGAGCGCCCCGCGCACGATCGACAGCACCGGCGCCAGGCCGGTGCCGCCGGCGACGCAAAGCATCGGCCCGTCGTGCCGCGTGCGCAGATACGACGTGCCAAGCGGGCCCGATACCCGCACGGCATCGCCGACCTTGAGCTGTTCGTCGACATAGCCGGTCACGGCCCCACCGGGCACCCGGCGGATGTGAAATTCGAGCGTGTCGTCGGCATCGAGTCCGGCCATGGAATATGGCCGGATATGCGCGGGGGTGAATTGCAGCGTGGCGTACTGACCGGGCGAAAAACTGAGCGGCTTCGCCGTCGTGAGCACCACGCGCTTGATGTCGTGGGTCAGTGGTTCGATCGCGAGCACCGTCGCCTTGAGAATTTTCGCGGGATGCACGACGACTTCATCGACATCCGGCAAGGCGATCTCGCAGTCGCCGTGGACGGTCGACTGGCACGCGAGCACGTAACGCGCAGGGGATGCCGTGCGCCCCGCCCGCCCCGCCAGACCATCGCCATCGCCATCGTGATGACGATATTCGACGCCTTCGGCTTCGCGCACGGCCCCCGAAACGACGCGACAGCGGCAGGTGCCGCAGCGTCCGGACAGGCAACTGTACGACATCGGGATCTGACGATCGGTGAGGGCTTTGAGCAAATTGTCGCCGGGCGCGACCTCGAAGCGTTCGCCGAGTGGCTGCACGTGAACTTGCATGGGGAGGGTCTCCGTTCTGACGGCACCCGCCTCGGGCACCGCGCGTGGCGTTTGGACGCCGTTTGCAAGAAGCATCTCGCAAGCCGCGTTATAAACCAATAGAATTCAGGTTATATGTCCTATAAATCTCAGTGATTTAACTGAGCATCGAGACGCGTTCCTTCCCATGGACCTGCATTCCGTCGACCTGAACCTGCTGGTGGTCTTCCAGCATCTGTACAACGCGCGACGCGTGTCTCGCGTGGCAGAGACGCTTGGCGTGACGCAACCCGCGATCAGCAATTCGCTCGCGCGCCTGCGCAAGTTGTTCAACGACGAATTGTTCATCCGCACCTCGCGCGGCATGCTGCCGACCCCGATGGCCATCGAACTGGCCGAACCGGTCGCCGCGGCGCTGGATGCGCTGCACGGGGTCTTCAATCGTCAGCTCGCCTTCGATCCGGCAACGAGCCAGCGCGCGTTTCAAATCGCCATGACGGACATCGGAGAAGTGCACTTCCTGCCCAGGCTCATGCACGCGCTTGGCGAGCGGGCACCGGGCATTACGATCAGCACGGTGCGCAATACGGCGGTCAACTTGCAGGAGGAGATGGCGGCGGGTCAGGTGGATCTCGCCGTGGGGCATCTGCCGGATCTGACGACGGAGTTTTTCCAGCGGCGTCTGTTTCGGCAGAAGTATGTGTGCATGTTTCGCCCCGGGCATCCGCTCGACCGACCGGCGACGGCGAGGATGGCGCGCGAGGATTTCGAGCACGCGGAGCAGGTAATGGTGGTCGCCGCCGGCACCGGGCACGGCCGGGTCGACGATTTCATGGCGCGCGCTCACGTACAGCGCAACATCCGGCTGCGCGTGCCGCACTTCGTCGCGCTCGCCGACATTCTGCACGCCACGGATCTAATCGCCACGGTGACGGAGAAGTTTGCCCAGCGCAGCGCGCAGCACTTCGGCTTGCGTTACGTCGACCATCCGCTGGACCTACCGGACGTCCAGATCAACCTGTTCTGGCACGCGCGCTATCACCGCGAACCGGCAAGCCAGTGGATGCGCGCGCTCCTGTTCGAGCTGTTCTCGGAGTGAGGCGGCGAGCTGCCGCCCCGTTCCGAATCACGCGTTGAAACCGCCATCGATGGTCAGGCTGGCACCCGTCACGAAACCCGCCTCGTCGCTGGCGACATAAGCCACCATCGCTGCGATTTCCTCGGGATGCGCATGACGCTTGAGCGCCATCAGGTCGTGCATGGTCGCCGCGAAATCCCCGGTGGCGGGATTCATGTCGGTATTCGTCGGGCCCGGCTGCACGTTGTTGACCGTAATGCCGCGCGGCCCAAGGTCACGCGCCATGCCCTTGACCAGGCCGACCAGTGCCGCCTTGCTCATCGCATACGTCGCGGCGCCCGCAAACGGCATGCGCTCCGCGTTGCACGAGCCGATATTGATGATGCGACCGCCCTCGCCCATGTGCGCGAGTACCGCCTTCGAGGCCACGAACACAGCGCGCACGTTCACATCGAGCATGCGGTCGAATTCTTCCAGCGCAAGGTCGGCCACCGATGCCATCGAAAACACGCCGGCATTGTTCACCAGAATGTCGATCTTGCCGAGCGCGTGGGCGGCGTCGTTGATTGCCTGGGTCAGGGCGGTGGCGTCTGCTGCATCCACATGCAAGGCCATGGCACGCCCGCCGGACGCCTCAATGCGCTCGACCAGATCCTGCGCCGCGGCCTTCGATCCCTTGTATGTGAACGCGACCGCCGCACCGCCGTGCGCGAGCCGCTGCACGATCGCCGCGCCGATACCGCGCGAGCCGCCTGTCACGAAAGCCACCTTGCCTCGAAAGTTCGTTGCCATCTCATTGCTCCATTCGGTTAAGAGGTGAAGCCAGTATCGCGAGCAAATTACACCTCAACTAGACCATAATCCATATCATCACTTTCAACCCAACGGAATAGATGAACGATGGACGCCTTGCATCTGATCGAATCATTCGTCCTGAGTGCGCGTGCGGGCAGTTTCTCGGCGGCCGCGCGACGACTGGGGATGACCCCTGCAGCGGTGAGCAAGAATGTGGCGCGGCTGGAGGGGCAGCTCGGCTTGCGGCTGTTTCACCGCAGTACTCGCAGCCTGACACTGACGGCGGGCGGCGAGCGATTCCTGCTGGACGTCGATGGCCCGTTCGCGGCCCTGAACGACGCCTTTTCACGCGCCGCCGAGCGCGAAGGCACCCCGTCCGGGATCCTCAAGGTGAGCGTGGCCCACGCCTTCGGCCGCCAGTATCTCGTGCCGCTGCTGGGCGACTTTCTTGCCCGCTATCCGGATGTCGTGCCGGATTGGCGATTCGACAACCGGGGCGTGGACGTGGTGAGCGAGGGCTTCGACGCCGCGATAGGCGGCGGTATCGAACTCACCCCCGGCGTCATCGCCCGGCGCCTGGCACCGACGTACGCCGTGATTTGCGCGTCGGCCGACTATATGCGCGCGCGTCAGGTACCGGGGCATCCCGCCGAACTCGCGACGTTCGACGCGATCGTCCGGCGCTCCGGAACGTCGGGGCGGCTGCGCGCATGGGATTTGCGAAACGCGATCGGTGAGCGGGTCAACGTCGAGGCGCGAACCCGCATGATTTTCGACGACCCGGAGGCGATGGCGCACGCCGTCGCGCTGGGCTATGGCGTGGCGTTGCTACCGATGCCGCATGCCGCGCCCCTGCTCGCGTCCGGTCGAATTCAACGGCTGTTGCCGGGCTGGTTCGAGGAATACGGCGGGGTGTCCATCTACTATTCGAACAAGAAACAGCTGCCACTGCGGACACGCGTGTTCGTGGATCACGTTGTCCACGCGTTCGAAGCCCAACGCCTAGCCGCGTATTTCGACGGGCGGTGAGTGGCCTCGACAGCATCGCTCCCCCGTGCGCATTGCGACCAACCATGCGTGAGGCTACCGAGTCGAAGACCGAGCGGGTCGCGCGGATCGGCGCGCTGCGCGCCCGTCCCTTGCGTTACGCGTACGCATGCACTGTAATGAAAGCGTTGTACCGACGACTTGTGCGGGCAAGGAGAACGCCCACGTGTTGGCCGCAAAAGGGGGGTTGGGAGGTCCGGCATGGACACCACGACGACCGCATGGCGAGTCATGGTACTCGTCGCGTGCCTGCTGACGGCGGGCGCGGCGCATGCACAGTCAGCGTATCCTCCGCCGACCCTCGCGGTAAGCGTGGGCGTCGGCGAGAAGGTCGCGATCTGGGTACAACCCAACTTCAGTGTGCTGTGCCGCTCGTTGGGCCAGCCGACGTTCGAACTCGACTCGACGCCCGCACTCGGTAAAGTCACGCCGGAATGGATCGACTATGTGGTTCCGGACGGACAACGCTGCGAGACGATGCATTTTCCCGGCATGGTCGTCTGGTATCAGGCGGGATCGTCGCCGGGCACGGACACCGTCGTCTGGACCGTCGGTTTTCCGCGCGAACTGACGAGCCGTGTGCCAAGCACCGGCGACCACCGCGTGAGCACCACCGTCGTCGTGCACTAGGCCGAGCGCCCCCGGACGGAAGCGTCGGCGTTGCCAAACGAGCGGCGGCAAATCAGCGGCAACCCCGTGGCGCGTCACATGTTGGCGATCATCACGTTGCCGAAGCCCGAGCACGACACCTGCGTCGCCCCTTCCATCAGGCGGGCAAAGTCATAGGTCACCTGCTTCGACAGGATCGACTTTTCCATCGACGCGATGATCAGATCCGCCGCTTCCGTCCAGCCCATGTGCCGCAGCATCATCTCGGCCGAGAGAATCTCCGATCCAGGATTCACGTAGTCCTTGCCCGCGTACTTCGGCGCCGTGCCGTGCGTCGCTTCGAACATCGCAACCGAGTCGGACAGGTTCGCCCCCGGGGCGATTCCGATGCCCCCCACCTGCGCGGCGAGCGCATCGGAGATGTAGTCGCCGTTCAGGTTGAGCGTGGCGATCACGTCGTACTCTGCGGGGCGCAACAGAATCTGTTGCAGGAATGCATCCGCGATCGAGTCCTTGATCGTGATCTCCTTGCCCGTCTTGGGGTTCTTCAGTTTGCACCACGGACCGCCGTCGATCTCCATCGCGCCGAATTCGTTCTTGGCGAGCGCGTATCCCCAATCGCGGAATCCGCCCTCGGTGAACTTCATGATGTTGCCTTTGTGAACGATCGTCACCGAGTCGCGATTGTTGTCGATCGCGTACTGAATCGCCTTGCGCACCAGTCGCTCGGTACCCTCGCGCGAGACCGGCTTGATGCCGATCCCCGACGTCTGCGGAAAGCGGATCTTGGTCACGCCCATCTCGTCCTGCAAGAAGGCAATCAGTTTTTTCGCGCCGGCCGATTCCGCCTCCCACTCGATGCCCGCGTAGATGTCCTCGGAGTTCTCGCGGAAGATCACCATGTCGATCTTCTCGGGATGACGCACCGGCGACGGTACGCCCTTGAAGTACTGCACCGGACGCAGACACACATAAAGGTCCAGCTGCTGGCGCAACGCGACGTTGAGCGATCGAATGCCACCGCCCACGGGGGTGGTCAGCGGCCCCTTGATCGATACTACGTAGTCCTTGACAACCTGGAGCGTTTCATCGGGCAGCCATACATCCGGTCCGTAAACGCGCGTCGATTTCTCGCCGGCATAGACTTCCATCCAATGGATCTTGCGCTTCTCGCCGTACGCTTTGGCCACTGCCGCGTCGACGACCTTGAGCATCACCGGCGTAATATCCACGCCGGTGCCGTCGCCCTCGATGTACGGGATGATCGGATTGTCGGGCACGTTCAGGGAGAAATCCTGGTTGACCGTGATCTTCTCGCCTGCCGGGACCTTGATGTGCTGATACGACATGGTGGGCTCCAATGGGATGAATCGGACTGTGCGCGTCAAACGGGGTGAAGGATGCCACCGCTCGCCGCATTACGGCTTTATTGTAGTCACAGCGTCGTAGGGCGCGTTGACGCAAATCAAGTCTTATATAAGACATAAGACTGGCGATCTCGATTATGCATTAACATGACGGGGCTGACCAGCGCCGTACGCGCTCGGCGGGCGTAGCGCCATGGGGTCGAGCCCGGGTCGAGCGCCGATCGCGCCCGACGGCATCGGCAACTTCCGATTTTCTTCCCTTGGTATGACACTTCTCGCACTCAACAAGCCCTTCGGCACGATCTGCCAGTTTTCGCCGCATCCGACACGTCCCACGCTCGCCGAGTGCGTGACGCGCCCGGGCGTCTATCCGGCCGGACGGCTCGACGCCGACAGCGAGGGACTCCTGCTGCTCACCGACGACGGTCGTCTGCAGGCCCGCATCGCGGAGCCGGAACGCAAATTGCCGAAGACGTATTGGGCGCAGGTCGAGGGCGAGTACGACGAGGCGGCCGTCGCACGTCTGCGCGCCGGCCTAGATCTGGGCGACTTCGTCACGCTGCCGTGCGAAGCACGCGAGATCGCTGAGCCCGCCCAGCTCTGGCCACGTCACCCGCCGATCCGCTATCGCGCCAGCATCCCGACCCACTGGCTGGAAATCTCGCTCGTCGAAGGCAAGAACCGCCAGGTCAGACGCATGACCGCCGCCGTCGGCAAACCGACGCTGCGACTGGTTCGCATTGCGATCGGCCCGGTTGACGTCTTTTCGTTGAAGCTTGTCCCGGGACAATGGTGCGAGTTGCCGCAACAAATACTTACACTTCCCGGTCAACGAAGCCGTCGTTCACCTCGTTGAGGGAACAGGTGCGCAACATACGCACCACTCAGAAACGAGGAAACCAAGTCATGAAGAAACTGCTGCTTGCACTGACCGCCGGGCTGATCGTGTCCGGCGCCGCGATGGCCCAACAATCGGCGCCGGCCACGGCGCCCGTCGCACCGGCGGCACCCGCAGCAGCGGCGCCCGCGATGTCGGCACCGGCGGCCGATCGCGCAGCCCCCGCGAAAATGGCCCCCAAACACAAGAAGCATCACTACAAGAAGCATCACTACAAGAAGTATCACCACAAGAAGCCGGCCACCAAGCAACCGGCCGTCGGTAACAAGCCGTAATACGTTTCACCGAAAAAATCCGCGAGCGGGTTGTCAACCGATGTCCTGAACGGACGTTATAGGAAGTGACTCACTTCGCGGGTCAACGAGTACATCACCCCAACATCGAGCTCCAACGAGGAATCTCATGAAAAAACTGATCGCTGCCCTGGTCGCTGGCCTGTTCGCAACGGGCGTGTTCGCCCAAGCTTCGGCTCCGGCCGCTGACGCTGCTGCTCCGGCTGCCGCTACGAAGCCGGCTGCCAAGTCGACCCACAAGAAGGCCCACAAGAAGTCGCACAAGAAGTCGGCCAAGAAGGCTGCTGCTGCTGAAGCTCCGGCTGCTGCCAGCAAGTAAGTACCACGTCGCGCAGCCTCGCTGCGCAACGCATGGTAATAAGCAGGTTGCTCACGCAGCCTGCTTTTTTTTCGCCCGGCGGCTACAATGGCTCGCCACGTACCTGACGTTCCCCCGATCTTTCCAGGAGCCGTTTGTGATCCGGATTCCACGTCAACTGGCCGCGCTCGCCGCCAGCGCCACGTTTGCCGCTACCGCCGCCTTCCTGGCAATCGCGCCGGCCAGCGCCTCGGCACAAATCAAGCAGGCCGGGCAGTTCCCGACCGTTCAGCTCTCCGCCGGCATGTATCTCATCAAGGCCGAGGTCGCCGCGAATGAGGCCGACCGCGAACAGGGCCTGATGTATCGCACGACGATGCCCGCCAACGCCGGCATGCTCTTCGTGTTCGAACAACGCGCCGGTCACTGCTTCTGGATGAAGAACACCGATCTGCCACTGTCGATCGCGTTCCTGGCCGACGACGGCACGATCGTCAACATCGAAGACATGGCGCCGCAGACCGAAGACAATCATTGCCCGCGTGCCGCCGTGCGTTACGCACTGGAAATGAATCAAGGCTGGTTCAAAAGCAAACACATCGGCCCCGGCGCAAAGATCTCCGGCCTGCCGCGCTGAATGATGGCGTTGCGCTCAGTACGCGCCGCTCGATAGCCGCAACGCCGGTCCGAGCGAGCGCTCGAGAAAACGATCCAGCAGCCATGGATCGAAGTGACGCCCGCGCTCCGCGAGCATCGCCTCGACGATCTGCGCGGGACTGAGTGCCGCGCGATACGGACGGTGACTCGCGAGCGCGTCGAACACATCGACCAGCGCTACGATCCGTCCCGCCAGGGGAATACGATTTCCCGACAGCGCACCCGGATAGCCACCGCCGTCGTAACGCTCGTGATGCGTGCGGGCGACCGTCGCGGCCAACGCGCAGGCTGCGCCGCCGAGCGTGCTCAGTATGTCGGCGCCTGATTGCGGATGCATGCGCATCACGCGAATCTCATCGGGCGTCAGCTTGCCCGGCTTTTCCAATATCGCGTTCGGAACACACAGCTTGCCGGTGTCGTGCAGCGCGGCGGCGAGCCCGAGGGCCTGCGCCTCGACCGCTGGGATCCCCAACGCTTGGGCGAAACGCCAGGTGAGCGCGCCGACACGCCACATGTGGGTCGCGGTGCCGCCGCGCTTATGTTCGGCCAACCGGAAGAGTGCCCACGCTGCGGGCGGCAGGCTGCGCATGAGACGGGCGTCTGCGAGCCAGTGGCGGTGCGAGTGGGGTTGTGTGCGGTCGTGCGAGGCGTCGCGACCGGTCGCTGCCCGCGAGGCATCGCGGGTGCAAGAGGCGCTCGCCACGGGGATGGCGTGCGTTGGCGCAGGGTCGGGCATACATTGTTCGGTGAGTTTGAAACGCACACTCTAACGACGCGCAGATCCGCAAATATTGATTGCCATCAAGCCCAGGGCAGATGCCTACAGTCTGGCAACCGCAGTAAAAAGAAAGCCCACCGCGAGCGGTGGGCTTTCTTTTTGCCGGTGACGCCGGACGCTCGGGTCGGGCGCCTGACGTCACCTCGTTGGCACGTTGCCGACGTCGACCGGCAACGTCCGGGGCCTCGATTACGCGAAGTTCTTTGCGGCGAAGTCCCAGTTGACCAGGTTCCAGAATGCCTCGACGAACTTCGGACGGGCATTGCGGTAGTCGATGTAGTACGCGTGTTCCCACACGTCGATCGTGATCAGCGGCTTGTCCGCGCCGGTCAGCGGCGTGGCGGCGTTGCTGGTGTTGACGATGTCGACCGACCCGTCGGCCTTCTTCACAAGCCACGTCCAGCCCGAACCGAAGTTGCCGACGGCCGACTTCGAGAAGGTTTCCTTGAACGCGTCGAACGAGCCGAACTTGGCGTCGATGGCCTTGGCCAGATCGCCCGACGGCGCACCGCCGCCCTTCGGCGACAGCGTGTTCCAGAAGAAGGTGTGGTTCCACACCTGCGCCGCGTTGTTGAACACGCCGCCCGACGACTTCTTGATGATGTCTTCGAGGCTGGCGCTTTCGAATTCGGTGCCCTTGATCAGGTTGTTCAAGTTGGTCACATAGGCTTGGTGATGCTTGCCGTAGTGATACTCCATCGTTTCCTTGGAGATGGTCGGCGCGAGTGCGTCGATGGCGTACGGCAGTTCAGGGAGCTTGTGTTCCATGGCGATTGTCCTTTGTGCTCTGAGGGGAACCCGATTTTGCGTTATCCGGAGCCATCGATTCTAGGGCAGATGCGATAACCCCGCAAACCGCACGGTTACTCGCCGGGCCGCACCGGGTGGCTGCAACGCGACGATTGCTGGCCAATACCGCCTGATCGACGCATGATGCCCGCGATTGCCCCGGATTGCCGTACCAAGCCCCGCTAAAAAGTATCGTCTAGCCTGACCTGAACATCACCAATACCCACATCGGCCGCGCCGTCGGCCAGATGCATCGTCACGTGCTGGCCGCGCTGGAGTTTGCGGGGGTCGCGCAACGGCTGTCCCTTGGCGTCGAGCACGGCGGCATAACCGCGCTGCAGCGTGCGGCGCGGGTTGAGCAGCTCGAGTTGCGCCGTGGCATCGGCCAGCCGTTGTACCGAGCGCTCCGTGCGGCGTGACATCGCGTTTTGCAGGCGCTGCGAGAGGAGCGCAACGCGCTCGTGTTGCGGGGCGATGCCGGGCACGGCACGCGTCAGACGCAGGCGCAGCATTTCGAAGCGGCCGCGGCGCTGGGCCAACGGGCGCTCAAGCGCGTGACGCAACCGATCGGCCAAGTGCGCCAGTTCGCCCCGCTGGCGCGCCAGACGCTCGCGCGGCGACACCAGCGCGCGCGACACACTGTCGAGCTGCTGGGCGCGTTGCTCGAGCATGCGCCACATGGCCCGCGTCAGACGTTGGCGCTCACGGTCGAGCTCGCGCAAACATTCGTCGCGCGACGCACTGATCAGCTCCGCCGCCGCCGTCGGCGTGGGCGCCCGAACGTCCGCCACAAAGTCGGCAATGGTGAAATCGGTTTCATGCCCCACACCGGACACCACGGGCAACTCGCTGCGCGCAATGGCATGGGCCAGCACTTCCTCGTTGAATGCCCACAGGTCTTCGATCGCACCGCCGCCCCGGCAAAGCAGCAGGGTATCGACCTCGCGGCGGGCGTTGGCCGTGTCGAGTGCCGCCGCGAGCCGCATGGCGGCATCGGCGCCCTGCACCGGGGCGGGATACACCACGACCGAGACGTGCGGTGCGCGCCGGGCGAGCGTCGTCAACACGTCGCGCAGGGCTGCCGCCTGCAGCGACGTTACGACGCCAATGCGACGGGCATAGCGCGGCAACTCACGCTTGCGCGCCGCGTCGAACAGCCCGGCCGCCGCCAGCTTTTCCTTGAGTCGCAGAAACGCCTCATACAGATTGCCTTGCCCGGCGCGGCGGATCGCTTCGACATTGAGCTGCACCTCCCCGCGCGGTACATACATGGAGAGCAGCGCGCGGACTTCGACCCGATCGCCCTCCTTCGGCGAGAAATCGGCGTGCTGGGCGCGGCCGCGAAACATCACGCAGCGCATTTGCGCTTGCGCATCCTTGATCGAGAAATACCAATGGCCGCTCGCCGCGCGCGTGAAGTTCGAAATTTCACCGCTGACCCATGCCAGGGGGAAGCTCCGCTCCAGCACGCCGGCCACGGCTTTGTTCAAATCCGAAACACTTAGCACGCGATCCGCGCCACCAGCGGGCCGGGCGTCGTCGAAAGATAAGTTCATGCGTGTTTGCCGGCAAAAAACTGTCCACAGGCCCGCTAATTTAAGGGTTTTCTCGCCCGGTCGCCGCATTTTTCCTTCGCCCCGATGCCAAACCCTTGATTTATCGGCCCTTGCGGAGCGCTTCGCGGCGATGCGGCGAAGCGATATCAACGCGATCGTCACGCGATCGCTTGATTCGCCGACATGTTCACATAGTTATCCACAGGCGCGCGGCGATTGACTGGGAATCGTGAGTTTGCGGATATGTTCATTTCTGAAACGTTTTCCTGCCCATTTTTTCATCACGGAGGAAAAAATCACGTCGCATCAATCAGTTGCTGAATGTATCCCAAGCTTTTCCACATCCTTGTGCGCCTGTGGTGTGGAAAACGGTGCTTGCCCATCCCCCCCCTGCAAGCTACAGTTCGGACTCGTTTGCCCGATCCCCCGCAATAAGTAAGAGGTCGTCCTTGTTTGCCGTTATCCAGGCCGCCGGCTGGCCCATCTGGCCGCTTCTCATCGCCTCCGTTTTCGCGCTCGCCCTGATCGTCGAGCGCGCCCTGTCGCTGCGCCGCACCCGCGTGCTGCCGAGCGGCGTGCTCGAAAATGCCATCACGCTCGCCAGGCGTGGTTCGGGCAAGCAAGACGCGACCGACGCGTTGGCGCGCGGCTCGATGCTCGGGCGCGTGCTCGCCACCGGCGTTCGCTACGTCGCCCACAACCCGCAGGGTCCACGTGAAGGCGCGAAAGAAGCATTGGAAGAGACCGGACGTGCTGTCGCGCACGAACTGGAGCGTTTTCTGCCCGCGCTGGGCACCATCGCGTCGGTCGCACCGCTGATGGGCCTGTTCGGCACCGTCGTCGGCATGATCGAAATCTTTGGTGCGCAAGACGCCTCGGGCACGGATCCCGCGCAATTGGCGCACGGCATTTCGGTTGCGCTCTATAACACCGGCTTCGGTCTGATGATCGCGATTCCCGCGATGATCTTCTATCGTTACTACCGCACCCGTGTCGACGCGTTCCTGGTCGAACTCGAGACGCAGGCGGTCCATTTCCTCGATGCCACGCTGCCGCGGCATTGATCCGAGGGACGCACGATGAATTTCCGTCGAGGTCTCTCCACACGCGACGAACCGGAGATCAACCTGATCCCGCTCATCGACGTGCTGCTGGTCATTCTGATCTTCCTGATGGTCACCACGACCTACACGCGCTACACGGCGCTGAAGGTCAACCTCCCGACGGCCGATGCACAGAAGGCCGTCGTGCCGCCACGTCAGATCGTGGTCTCGGTCGGCGCCGACGGCAGTTACGCCATTGACCGGCACGCGCTCGCGCAGCGCGATGTCGCGAGCCTTACGACAGCGCTGCGTCAAGCGGCCGGTCCCGCGAACACCGACGCCGAGTCGCCGGTCGTCGTGATCAATGCCGACGCCAAAAGCGCGCATCAGTCGGTCATCAACGTCATGGAAGCCGCCCGCGAGGCCGGTCTGTCTCGCCTGACGTTCGCCGCACGCTCGACGACGGCCCACGGCGCGGCGGGTCAACTGTCCCGATGACGACACCTTCATCACACCCCAGCCATGCCGCGGGCGTGCGCTCGCGCGCACTGGTGCCGCGTCTGTCGGGCTCGTTGGTGCATTGGGTCAGCGCCCAGTGGCAGCGACGAGGACTCCTCGCCTGGCTGCTGTGGCCGATATCGTGGGTTTTTGCCGCCATGGCGGCCTGGCGGCGCCTGAGCTTTCGCCAGGGATGGAGAACGTCGACGCGGCTGCCGGTTCCGGTCGTCGTCGTCGGCAATCTCACCGTCGGGGGCACCGGTAAAACGCCGACTGTCATCGCGCTGGTCGGCGCGTTGCGCGCGCTCGGCTATACGCCCGGCGTTCTGTCGCGCGGATACGGGGCAACGCTGCCACGTCCGACCGAAGTCAGTCCAACGGCACGCCCCGACGCGGTCGGCGACGAGCCGCTGCTGATCGCCAAGCGCACGGGGGTGCCGGTGTGGGTGTGGCCGTCGCGTGTCGAAGGTGGCCGCGCGCTGCTGGCCGCGCATCCGGCATGCGACGTCATCGTTTGTGACGACGGCCTGCAACATTACGCGCTCGCGCGTGACGTTGAAATCGCCGTCTTCGACCACCGGCTGGGCGGCAACGGCTTCCTGCTGCCCGCCGGACCGTTGCGCGAACCGCTCTCGCGGCGACGCGACGCCAATCTGATCAACGACCCTTACGGCAAAACGCTCCCCCAGTGGCCCGACACCTGGCGGCTGACACTTACGCTGGGCGATGCCTGGTGCGTAAGCCAGCCGAGCCTGACCCGGGCGCTGGTGCACTTCTCGGGCAAACGCGTGTTGGCGGCGGCCGGTATCGGCGCGCCCGAGCGCTTCTTCGCGGCGCTGCGTGGCGCAGGTCTGCAGATCGAGACGCTGGCGTTGCCCGACCATTACGACTTTGCGACGAATCCGTTCGACGGCGCCGCGGCCGATGCCATCCTGATCACCGAAAAGGATGCAGTAAAATGCGTCACCTGGTCCGACCCACGCGTGTGGGCCGTGCCTGCGGAGGCAGCGCTCGACGCGCGCCTCGTATCCCTGGTAGTGGAGAAATTGCGTGGACAACCGACTGTTTGAGATTCTCGTCTGCCCGTTGTGCAAGGGCCCCCTGGAGTACGACAAGAAAGCCCAGGAGCTGATTTGCCACGCCGACAAGCTCGCTTACCCGATTCGGGACGGCATTCCCGTCATGCTGGCCGATGAAGCGCGCCAGTCCGTCGAAGGTACGCCCGTGCCGCTGAGCGGCGACAAGCCGGCATCGTGAGCGATTCGATGAACACCGTCGACTTTGTCGCCGTCGTGCCGGCGCGTCTCGCGTCGACGCGTCTACCGAACAAGCCGCTCGCCGATATCGGCGGCAAGCCGATGGTCGTGCGCGTGGCCGAGCGGGCGCGCGAATCGGGGGCGTGTCAGGTGGTCGTCGCGACCGACTCACAGCGTGTGGCCGATGCCGTCGCCGCGCACGGCTTCGATGTCGCCCTGACGCGTGCGGATCACCCGACTGGCACCGATCGTCTCGCCGAGGTGGCCGTCCAGCAGGGGTGGCCCGACGACACGATCGTCGTCAATGTGCAGGGCGACGAGCCACTCATCGATCCGCGTCTGGTGCACGCGGTAGCGGCGCATCTGGCCGAGCACCCGGAATGTGCCCTGTCGACGGCGGCGCATCCGATCACCGACAACGCGGAGATCTTCTCGCCGAATGTGGTCAAGGTCGTGCTCGACGCCCATAGCCGCGCCCTCTACTTCTCGCGCGCGCCGATTCCGTGGTCGCGCGATGCATGGTCCGCCGGGCTTGCCCACACCGCAACGTTACCCGCGGCGACCACGCCCGTCTTTCGTCACATCGGGCTTTACGCCTATCGCGCCAAATTCCTGCGCACTTATCCGAGCCTGCCGCAGGCCCCGATCGAAACCGCCGAATCGCTCGAACAACTCCGCGCCCTCTGGCATGGCGAGCGCATTGCCGTGCTCGTGACTGCCGACGCCCCGCTGCCGGGCGTGGACACAGCGGATGATCTCGAACGCGTTCGCGCGCTGCTGCGGAACTAACGCCCGATCCAGCACGAATGCCGGCGTTGGCACGCCGGCCAATCGCTCGCGCGCTTGTCCCGGAAATCGCACCGGTACGACGCCCATTGGTTGGCAAAACGCCGCCAGACGGGCTCATCGTGGCATAATCGCTCTGATTCTCGCGAGCAGCCTCCCCGGCCGCGCGCGACGCGCCCTGCCGACGCGTCGCCTGCGCGCAGCGCGGTTGGCCGGTCACACGACCCGCAACCGCCGCCGAATCCCGGGGACGCGCCTGCCTGCCGCACGCACAGCATTCACAAATCACAAACTTTCAGGAGTCATTGATGCGTCTGATTTTGTTGGGGGCACCCGGGGCCGGCAAGGGCACCCAAGCCACTTTCATCAAAGAGAAATTCGGCATCCCGCAAATCTCGACCGGCGACATGCTGCGCGCCGCGATCAAGGAAGGCACGCAGCTTGGCCTCGAAGCCAAGCGTTACATGGACGCGGGCGACCTCGTGCCGGACGCCGTCATCATTGGCATGGTGCGTGAGCGCCTGAGCGCCGACGACTGCAAAAGCGGCTACCTGTTCGACGGCTTCCCGCGCACGATTGCGCAGGCGGAAGCCATGAAGGACGCCGGTGTCGCCATCGACTTCGTGCTCGAGATCGACGTGCCTTTCGACGAAATCATCACACGCATGAGCGGTCGACGCACGCATCCGGCATCGGGTCGTACGTACCACGTCACGTTCAACCCGCCCAAGGTCGAAGGCAAGGACGACGTGACCGGCGAACCGCTCGTGCAGCGCGACGACGACAAGGAAGACACCGTCAAGAAACGCCTGAGCGTGTACGAATCGCAAACCAAGCCGCTCGTGGCGTACTACTCGGATTGGGCGAAGCATGGCAGCCCGGGCGCGACCGTCGAGGCACCGCAGTATCGCAAGATCTCGGGGCAAGGCAGCGTGGACGAAATTCGTGCGCGCGTGTTCGAGGCACTGAAGTAAGCACGCGAGCGTCGCCCCTTTGACTCCGTGCGGCATTCGCTGCGCCCGGGGTCAGGTCGGCGCGAACGACGACGTAGAGAAAGGCGGCCAGGTCACCCTGGGCCGCCTTTTTTGCCAATGTCAGGGAGTGTCGCTCCCGGCGCATCAACGGGGTGAGTCGAATTGCCGCAACGCAACAAACTGTCGTTACGGCGATGACTACAATGGAAATCCGAACGCACTTGCGGTCGGTTCAATCGCCGAGGCTGTCGGTGGCGATCCCGCGTTCTTCCCGTCCCCATGGCAGGAGGCTGGCATGAAATCACTGGCGCAACAGATGTCGTTCTACCAGCGCTATCACCGCAGTCCCAAGAATCGTCTGACCCATTTCTTCGGCGTTCCCATGATCATGCTGGCCGTGATGCAGGCGCTCTCAGCGCTGCCGCTAGGCCCGAGCGGCTTGAATGTCGCGCATGTGATCGTGCTGGTGCTGCTGATGTATTACTTCCTGCTCGATGTCCCGCTGGCACTTGCCATGACGGCCTTCTTCGCCGCGCTGCTGGCCATCACACAGCACCTGGCCACCTTGTCGTGGCCGTGGGCGCTGACGGTCTTTGGCGTGCTGTTCGTCGGCGGCTGGATCGTTCAGTTGATCGGCCATCATTTCGAGGGCCGCAAGCCCGCGCTGCTCGATAACGTCTTCCAGATCTTTATCGCACCGATGTTCCTGATGGCCGAGGTGTTCTTTCACTTCGGCTACAAACCCGGTCTGCAACGACGCGTCCAGGAATTGGCGGCACAGTCCGCGTAATGGCCCGCGCGTCCCGACGAACGACGCGCGATGCCGCAGCGCCAGCCGACACCGCGGGCGTTTTGCCTTAGAGACGACGGAAACGACAGGGGGAGAACAGGAAGCGCCGGTCGTTATCCGTGACTGCCCGGACGACGGCTCAGGTCGTCGAGAATCTGCCGAATCGCATTGGCGTCTTCGGCATCGGGGCGCGTGCCCAGGTAGTGCTCAAGGTCGTCCTGCGCCGGACGTACCAGCCCAAGGCGAGCATAGGCCAGCCCGCGATCGCGCTGCTCGACCGGCTGGTCGGGCAAGACGAGCACCATGCGTTCCTGCACCGCAAGCACGCGTTCCCATCGCTCGTTCTGCGTGTAGATCGCTCGCAGATTGCGCAACATCCGCGCAAGAATTTCGCGCGGCGTGGCGGGCTCCAGGAAGGGGTGCAGCAACGCCCAAAGCGCCAACTCCTGAATCGGCTCGGCGCTCTCGTCGCGATAGTGCTTCAGATAGGGCTCGACCATTTCGAGCAGTCGCTGCGGCGAAAGCGAGTTGCCCGAAATCGGGTCGATGACCACGTCGCCGGCCGGTACCGCAAGCCGTAGCAGGAAATGCCCCGGGAACGACAAGCCTCGCAGCGGCAGGCCGATCTGGTGCCCAATCTCCATGCAAAGCACGGCCAACGAAATCGGAATGCCGCGACGCCGGTCCAGCACCACATGCAGATGACTGTTGTCCGGATCGTAGTAATCGTTCTGGTTGACGGAGAACCCGAGTTCGCGGAAGAAGAAATGATCGAGCAACTGGAGCTTCTGCAGGGGCCCGGCGTCGGGCGGCAGACGCTTGGCCAGACGCGCGGCGAGCGCGTCGATCCGGGTCAGCGTGTCCTGAACGTCGAGATCGGGATAGACGTCTTGCGCGATGGCGATGGCCGCTTCGGTCAGCGGTAGACCGTCGTCGGACGCGACCAGCGCAGCAAAATACTCGAGAAATCGATTCGCCATGCGGTATCCGTGAAGTCCACCGTGCCAGTGGCGCGCGAGCGAATCGCTAGCGAGTGCGTCGGCGGAAGAACGAGAAGTTGAAACCCATGAGGAATAATGCCCCGAAATACACCACCGCGCATAGCACCAGACTGGCGCCAAGCAGCGCAATGCGCGAGAGCGGGCGCGCGCCCATCGCCACCCAGTCGAAGCTTTGGGTGAACCACAGCAGCAAGCCCGCCAGAATCAGGCAGGCGGCCAGCAATTGCACGAAGAACAGACGCCATCCGGGCGCCGGCCGGTAGATACCACGCTTGTAAAGCCCCGCGAACAGCAACACCGCGTTCATGCACGCGCCCACGCCGATCGACAGTGAAAGCCCCGCATGGGCGAACCACCGAACGAAGAGCAGATTGGAGAGCTGCGTGGCAACGAGCACCACGACGGCGATCTTCACCGGCGTCTTGATGTCTTGCTTGGCATAGAAGCCGGGCGCCAGAATCTTGATGAGAATCAGGCCAACCAGCCCGACGCCATAGGCGGTCAGCGCGTGCGCCGTCATCGCGACGTCGGTCGCGTCGAAACGGCCATATTGATAGAGCGTTGCGGTCAGCGGCTCGGCGTAGACGAACAGCGCGACGGCACTCGGCATCGCCAGCAGGAAGGTCAGGCGCAGCCCCCAGTCCAGCAAGGCTGAATACTCGGCGCCATCGCCATCGGCATGGGCGCGCGAGAGGCTCGGCAGCAGGATCGTGCCCAGCGCCACACCGAGCAATGCCGTCGGAAACTCCATCAGCCGGTCGGCATACGCCAGCCACGACACGCTGCCCTGCGCGAGGCGCGACGCGATGTTCGTGTTGATGATGAGGCTCACCTGCGCCACCGACACGGCCAGCGTGGCCGGCACCATCTTCGCCAATACCCGCTTCACGCCGGTGTTACGCAACGCCGCCGCGATATTGATCGTGATGCGCGGCAACATGTCGATGCGCGCGAGCGCCGGGAGCTGGATGACCAATTGCAGCACGCCGCCAACGATCACCGCGAAGGCCAGCGCGTAGACCGGCTTCGCCAGATGCGGCGCGACCCACAGCGAGGCGATGATCGAACAGAGATTGAGCAGCACGGGCGCGAACGCGGGCATCGAGAATCGCCGCCACGTATTGAGCACGCCGGCGGCAAGGGTCGTGATCGAGATGAGCGTGATGTATGGGAACATCACGCGCGTCATGAACACGGCCGAGTCGAACGTGCCGTTCTCACGCGAGAGCCCGGTCGCGACGGCATAGACGACCCCGGTCGCGCCGAGCACCCCGGCAATCGTGATCGCCAGCAACCCCCAGAACAGCACGGTGGTCACTGAATCGACGAGGGTTCTCGTCTCCTCATGACTGCGCTGCGACTTGAATTCGGCCAGAATCGGCACGAAGGCCTGCGAAAACGCACCTTCGGCGGACAGGCGGCGCAGCAGATTGGGGATGCGGAATGCGACGTTGTAGGCGTCGGTCATGGGACCGGCGCCAAACATGCGTGCAATAAGGATTTCACGGACCAGACCGGTGATGCGCGAGAGCATCGTGAAACCGCTGACCGTAGCGAGAGCTTTGAGCAAATTCATGTTGCGCGTATTATACGCACAGCATTGCAGCAAAGAAGTTGCAATTTCCATTGGCGTTCGGCTATAATCGACGGTTTCGAAGTCAATGGATTGCTTCCTGGCCACCGTGTCTCCCAGGGAGCCGAGCCAAACTGCATAGAAGCCGCATCAGGCGGAGCAATTCAAGGAATTCACCGAACATGGCAAATACCGCACAAGCACGCAAGCGCGCGCGTCAAACCGTTAAGATCAACGCCCACAACTCGGCACTGCGCTCGCGTCTGCGCACGGCAGTCAAGGCGGTCCGCAAGGCCATCGCCGCTGGCGACCCCACCGCTGCCAAGGAAGTGCTGCGCAAGTCGGCCAAGACGATCGACATCATCGCTGACAAGAAGATCGTTCACAAGAACACCGCCGCTCGTCAAAAGAGCCGCCTGTCGGCCGCCATCAAGGCGATGTCGGCTGCTGCCTAACCGCGCAAGCGGTCAAGCAGACTCAAGTTGCTTGCCGGTTCCGATTTCGGTCGGAACACAAAAAAAGCCCGCTTCGTGCGGGCTTTTTCTTTTCGCTGAAGCCAAAGAACGCCGACCACACTCACGCGGCGCGCGCGCAAGCCACTGTACGGCTGCGAGAGAATCCGGGACGAATGCGTGAATGGCGTGAACCACGAGGCCGGTCACCGCGCGACGGGCGACGACGGGGTAGAACGACGGTGAGTCGGGGCCAAAGGCCCGACACTCACGTCTGGCCGCAAAACGGCCACGGGGGATTACTTGACGTCGGGAACGAAGCAGGCTTCGGTCAGTTGCAAGTCGTTGTCACGCGCAAAATTCATCACGAAATCGAAAGCCATCGGCTCGATGTCGCGCAACCGCTCGTCAACAACGACGCATTTGACGTCGCCCACCATGATCGGACGCACGTAGGGGGAGTACTGCATGTATGCGTTCGGGCCGGTATCGCGCCGGCCACAAAACGACACGGCGCCGCACAGACGTTCCGCCCAGTCACTCGGACGGAACTTCTTGCCACCCCGGGTGAGCCCCTGGATGAAATACTCGCGCGCGGAAACCTGGTCGGTCATATCGCTCAATCACCTCAAAAAGCACCTGGCCAGCCATACGCGGGTAGCGTCGCTGACAGAGACAGTATTATATCTTATATAAGACTCAAACCTGTCCCCCACCCTCGCTGCCGATGTTTTTTTCGGTCTTGCCAGCCGTTTTTGGCCGTGCAGCATCGCGCTCGATCATACGCTTTTCGTGTGACGGCAAAACGATTTGGTAGACTAGCGGCTGTTCCCCTGATGCCAGCAACCGGTAGAACACCTTCACGCGCCTGACCGGGGGACAGGCCTCAAGGCTTGTTCGTCGTGCCGCCAGCGAGAGAGTTCCCTTTGAATTCCCGCGCTATCGGCCTCCAGCAGAACATCCAAATGACCACCGCCAAACCCATCAAGCATTACCTTCAGTTTTCGGATTTGACGCTCGACGAGTACGACTACGTGCTTGAGCGCACCCGCATTCTCAAGAAGAAATTCAAGAACTACGAGACCTACCACCCGCTTCACGACCGCACGCTGGCGATGATTTTCGAGAAAAGCTCGACACGCACGCGACTCTCGTTCGAAGCCGGGATTCACCAGTTGGGTGGCCACGCCGTGTTTCTGAACACGCGCGACACGCAGCTTGGCCGTGGCGAGCCTATCGAAGACGCGGCCCAGGTGATCTCGCGAATGACCGACATCATCATGATTCGCACGTTCGGTCAGGAGATCATCGAGCGCTTCGCGCAGCACTCGCGCGTACCGGTGATCAACGGCCTGACCAACGAATATCACCCGTGTCAGGTGATGGCGGACATCTTTACGTTCTACGAGCATCGCGGCCCGATCAAGGGCAAGACCGTGACTTGGATCGGTGACGCGAACAACATGTCCTACACGTGGATACAGGCCGCCGAGATCTTCGGCTTCCAGTTCAACATCTCGACACCGCCCGGCTACCGCCTCGATCAGGCGATGGTGGCCGAATCGAGCCGCCCGTTCGTGCGCGAGTTCGACGACCCGCGCGAGGCCTGCGAGGGCGCGGACCTCGTGTCGACCGACGTCTGGACGAGCATGGGCTATGAAGCGGAGAACGAGGCGCGAAAAGCGGCCTTCGCTCAGTGGTGCGTGAACGCCGACCTCATGCAGCGCGCCAAACCGGACGCACTGTTCATGCACTGCCTGCCCGCGCACCGTGGCGAGGAAGTGTCGGCCGACGTGATCGACGGCGCCCAAAGCGTCGTCTGGGACGAAGCCGAGAACCGTCTGCACGTGCAGAAGGCGCTCATGGAATACCTGATGCTCGGTCGCGTCTAACGCGTCGATCAGACCACGCCCGGACCAGCGCAACGCCGTCCGGGCGCGTTATCTTTGGCCACCGCGCCAGCGCCTCCCCCGTACGTCCTCCGCACCTCCCTCGCGTCACCTTCGCGTCACGCTCGCCGCCCGCTCCAACATCCGGCATCCCCACCGCGACCAACGTTCCGCTATCATCGCTCACGCGCAGGCGTCCCTCGTAGACGCGCGCTTCATCACCGCACGTTGTAGTCGTTACCCTCCGTCAGAACATTTCGCAATTTGCACCACAACGGGGCAAATTCGTTGTGCATCGCACAAAATGCAGACGGGTGGACGTTCGAAACGTGCTAGCATGAATTCACGTTTGCCCCGTTGGGGCAGGCTTATCGACCCATCATCGCGACTTTCCATCGCATTCGACTCCGCATTCGGTCATGACGCAAAACGCAACGCAGTTCGACAACGTTTCCGTAATCAAGCGCGCCAACACCTATTTCGACGGCAAGTGCGTGTCGCACACCGTGCTGTTCCCGGACGGCACGCGCAAGACGCTGGGCGTGATTTTCCCGGCTATGCTCCAGTTCGGCACCGATGCGCCCGAAATCATGGAAGTCACGAGCGGCCGCTGCCGCATCCGTCTGGCCGGTCAGGCCGAGTGGCAGGAATACGCCGCCGGTCAGCAGTTCTCCGTGCCGGGCAACAGCAAGTTCGATATCGAGGTCTTGGAGACGCTCGATTACGTCTGCCATTACGGCTAACCGACCGGCCAGCATCGCGACTGCGCGGGGGGTCTCCCCCGGCGTCGCCCTCTCGGCCGGTTCAGCGCGGCCCGGCGCCGCTACTCACTATGTCGCGTCTGCCCCCCGAATCCGCCGACGATGCTACCGGCGACCGAGCTGATGCCCCCCCTGCCGATGCGCAGGCCGCGGCTTCGACCGCCTCGCTGTCCTCTCACTCGGTGCCGGCCGAATCCGCTGCCGAATCAGTGAACGGCACGAGCACCGATCTCGAGCCGACCGACGTACCGTTGCTCCCGCCAGATGGCCTCACCCGGCCGGCACGTACCGGCAACGCGCCCCAGAAATCCGCCGCGCCTCGCGCTCGCAAGCGCACCTCCGCCACGGATGTGCCGAGCGGCACCCTCTCGGCCAAGGGCGCTACCGAGACACCTGAGGCTCCCCGTGCGCGCGCCCCCGCCAAATCCACGAAACCCTCACGCAGCCGCTCCGCGAAGCGAAAAGGCATCGACCTGGGGCTGCAAGGGGGCGGTGCGCATGGGGCCTACACCTGGGGCGTGCTCGACAAATTGCTGGAAGACGGACGCCTGGAGTTCGAAGGCATCAGCGGCGCGTCCGCAGGCACGATGAACGCCGTCGTACTGGCGCACGGCCTGCTCGATCGTCCGGGTGTCGACCCGCGCGAGAAGGCGCGTGAGGCGCTGCACAGCTTCTGGCTCGGCGTGTCGCAGGCAGGTTCCTCGGCAACCGCCTGGGCGCAGACCGTCTTCAGTTGGCTCAACGGCCGTCCGACCGAATACCCGGTCTGGCACGACTGGATGCAGAGCATGCAGCAATGGATGACACCGTTCGCGCAGCCCCCGGCCGAAATCAACCCGCTGCGCACCGTGCTCGAAGCGCAGGTCGATTTCGAACGGTTGCGCGAAAGCACCGCGACGCGCCTGTTCGTGTCTGCGACCAACGTCCGCACCGGCAACATCCACATCTTTCGCACACACGAAATCACGCTCGACGTCGCGATGGCGTCGGCGTGTCTGCCGTGGCTCTTCAAGCCGGTGAAAATCGACGAGGATTTTTACTGGGATGGCGGCTATCTCGGCAACCCGCCGCTCTATCCGTTTTATTACGAGACGCTCACGAGCGACATCCTGATCGTGCACATCAACCCGATCGAGCGCAAAGAGAAACCCGTGCTGCCGGGGCAGATCATGAATCGCGTGAACGAGATCACGTTCAATGCGTCGCTGCAGCGCGAATTCCGTGCCATTTCCTTCGTGCACAAACTGCTTGACGAGGGATGGCTCAAGCCCGAGTTTCGCAAGCGTCTGAAGTACCCGCTGATTCACTCGATTCGCGCGGACAAGGCGCTGTACGACTTGTCGTCATCGACGAAATTCGTGACCGACTGGCACTTCCTCACCACGCTGCGCGACCGTGGCCGCGAGGCGGCGAGCCGTTGGCTCGATGCGCACTTCGACGACGTCGGCGTGCGCTCCACCGTCGACCTGCGGCGCGATTACCTGCAGCGCCTGCCCGACGCCACGTCGATCAAAGCATGAGCGGTTCGGGCTCGAGCGCGATACCGAAGCGCTCCTGCACGCTGGCCTGTATGGCGCGCGAGAGCGCCACGATCTCCGCGCCGCTGGCGCCGCCTCGATTGACGAGCACGAGCGCTTGACGCTCATGCACGCCCGCGTGGCCGAGCGACTTGCCGCGCCAGCCGCATTGGTCGATCAGCCAGCCCGCGGCGACTTTCCAGGCGCCGTCCGGCTGAGCATAGCCGACCGCTTCCGGAAACCGCTCGCGCAGTGCGGCAAACGTTGCGGCGTCGACCACGGGGTTCTTGAAGAAGCTCCCGGCGTTGCCGAGTTCGGCCGGATCGGGCAGTTTGCGGCGGCGAATGTCCGCCACGGCCTCGAAGATCTGCCGCGCATTCGGCTGCGCGATTCCCGCCTGGGCGAGCGTGTGCGACACGTCCGCGTAGCCCGTCACGGGCTGCCACGGCTGTGGCAGCCGCAATGTGACCGAGACGATGAGGTAACGCCCGGGTTCGCGCTTGAACAGCGAATCGCGATAGCCGAACGCGCACGCCTCGCGGGTGAGGGTGACGAATGCGCCCGTGGCCGTATCGAGCGCGCGCACCTCGGCGAAGCGCTCGGCCAGTTCCAGCCCGTAGGCGCCGATGTTCTGAATCGGGGCAGCCCCGAGGGTGCCCGGGATCAGGGCGAGATTTTCCAGGCCAGGACAATCCTGCGAGAGCGTCCAGTCGACGAAGTCGTGCCAGACCTCGCCGGCGCCGCCGCGCACATAGCGCGCGTGCGCGTCGTCGGCGAGCCGCTCACGGCCGCGAATCGCCATCCGGAACACCACGCCGTCGAAGTCGCGCGTGAGCACCACATTGCTGCCGCCGCCGAGCACGAGACGCGGCAAGCCTGCGAGTTCGGGCATGGCGAGCGCATCGAGAAGCGCCGCTTCGCTGTCGATCGTCACGACAAAGCGGGCGGAGGCGGGCAGGCCGAAGGTATTGAAGTCGCGCAGGCTGACGTCGCGTTGCAACTGAGGCATGAAGTCGGGAGAAATCAGTGGGTGATCCGTGGGGCCGCCGTCCCGGACAGCGCCCGGAAGGGACACCGGAGCGACGGCTGAATTACAATGTCGGGCGAAAGAATTTTGCGCACCATTATAGCGGCCACGCGGCCGAGGTTCGCGCTGCCCGCATGACCCGGTCGTCCCGTCCGGGTGCGCCGGCGCCACCATCCCCCGTGCGGCATGCCCGGCGTGCCATTTCACGAACCCTTTACCTTTCAGGAGAGCCAGATGCCATCGTTCGACGTGGTTAGCGAAGCCAACATGATTGAAGTCAAGAACGCCATCGAGCAGGCCAACAAGGAAATCTCGACGCGATTCGACTTCAAGGGATCGGACTCGCGAATCGAGCACAAGGAGCAGGAACTCACGCTGTTCGCCGACGACAACTTCAAGCTCGAGCAAGTCACGCAGGTGCTCATCAGCAAGATGGCCAAGCGCAACGTGGACGTGCGCTTCCTCGACTACGGCAAGGTCGAGAAGATCAGCGGCGACAAGGTCAAGCAGGTCGTCAAGGTGAAGAAAGGCGTCGAAGGCGATCTGGCCAAGAAGATCGTGCGCGTGATCAAGGACAGCAAGATGAAAGTGCAGGCGAGCATCCAGGGCGACAGCGTGCGCATCGCGGGCGCCAAGCGCGACGACCTGCAAAGTGCCATGGCCCTGCTGCGCAAGGACGTGACCGACACTCCGCTCGACTTCAACAACTTCCGCGACTGACAGACGCGCGCCGCAGACAAGCAAAACCCGCAGACTCGCTGCGGGTTTTGTATGGGTCGAGGCCGTGCCGGGTTCGGCCGAGCCGACGTAACGCCGGCCTTACTTCGCCTTCTTCTGCCCGATGCGGCTTTCCTTGCCCGCCATCAGCTTGCCGATGTTGGCGCGGTGCCGGTAGACCAGCAAGATCGCCATGACGATCACCGCGGGGGCGTACGGTCCGAAGCCAGACATGAACACGTAGTAAAGCGGCGCGAACACCGCCGCCACCAGTGCCGCGAGCGACGAATAGCGGAAGAAGATCGCGATGATGAGCCACGTCGCGAGCACGGCGAGCCCCAGCACCGGATGGATGGCGAACAGGACGCCGGCCGCCGTCGCTACGCCCTTGCCGCCGGCAAAGCGTAGAAACACCGGGTACAGATGGCCCATGAAGACCGCAAGGGCCACGGCCGCCAGACCGAAGTCACCTACACCCCACGTATCGGCGAAGCGTTGCGCAAGATAGACGGCAAGCCAGCCCTTGAGGGCGTCGCCGATCAGCGTGAGCACGGCGGCCTTCTTGTTGCCTGAGCGCAGCACGTTCGTGGCGCCCGGGTTGCCCGAGCCATAACTGCGCGGGTCGGCGAGACCCATCGTGCGGCTGACGATCACCGCAAACGGCAACGAGCCGATCAGGTACGCGAGAACGATAAAAACCAGTGTGGCCATGAACTTCGAGCGTGAGCAGAATGTGTAATGGCCGCCATTCTACTTGACGCGCTCCGTCCCTCCATTCTGGCAACCACGGGGTTGCGCCGCGACCGGATCGATCGGACAGACGCAGGCCGCCGCGCCGTGGCGACTACTCGTCGCTCAGCGCACACGACACCGGCTTGGCCGCCAATGTGTTGAGCAGCACCTGCGGGGCGATGCCAATGAGGTACCCGCGTCGCCCGCCGTTGATGAATATGCGCGGCAGATCGAGAATCGACGCCTCCACATACACGGTCATCGCGCGCTTCGTGCCGAACGGCGACGTGCCGCCCACCAGATAACCCGAATGACGCTGGGCGACCTCCGGCTTGCAGGGCTCCACGCGCTTGGCGCCGATCTGGCGCGCGAGGTTCTTGGTCGAGACGGTCCGGTCGCCGTGCATGAGGACGATCAGCGGCCGGGCCTTCTCGTCTTCCATGACGAGCGTCTTGACGACCGCATGCTCGTGCACGCCCAACTGGCGTGCCGACTCGCCGGTCCCGCCATGTTCGACGTACTCGTAGACGTGTTCGGTGAAGGCCACTTTCTTTTGCTTCAGAAACTGCGTGGCCGGCGTTTCCGAGACGTGTTTGGTCTTGCTCATGGGCGCCTATTGTAATGAAACGGCCAAGGACTGCGGTCCCGGAATGCGCGCACCGCGGTCATCCTCGACGGCGTGTGCGATGCTCGATGACGGCGAGCGCATTACAATGCCGGCATGTCAGCCTCTCCCGCCCCCTCTCATCCGGACACCTTCGCCTCCAGCTTGCTCGCGAATCTGCCCGCACGCATCGACACGCTGCCCGCGCGGATCGCCGCGCAAGCGCCCACGCGCATCGCCCTGATCGACGACTTCAGCCGTCTCACCTACGAGGCACTGGCGAACACCGTCAGCGCCTGCACCGAGCGCCTGCGCGCGCACGGCGTGCGGGGCGGCGATCGCGTGATGATCGTCGGTGAGAACGGCATCGCGTATGTGGTGCTGCTGCTCGCCGTGGCAGCCCTCGACGCTTGGCCGCTGCTGTGCAACGCGCGGATCAGCGCCGCGGAATTGAACGCCATTCGCGATCATGCGCAACCGCGCTGCGCGATCTACACCGTCGATGCCTCGCCCGATGCCGCCGCGCACGCCCGGGGAGACGCCGCCAAGGTCGCCTGGACCGACCTTGCGCTCGGCGCCATCGCGGTGTCCGACATCGATCCCGACAGCGCCGCCGAGCCGGTGCAGACTGATCCGGCGCTGCAATGCGCGGCGCTCATCTACACAACCGGCACGACCGGCACGCCCAAGGGCGTTCGTCTCTCGCATCGCAACCTGATGTTCATCGCTGCGGTGTCGAGCGCGCTGCGACGCGTCGGTGCCGACGATATTGCCTACGGCGTGCTGCCGATCTCGCATGTCTACGGCCTGACGTCGGTGTGTCTGGGCACGCTGTACGCTGGCGGCACGCTACGGCTGGCCGCGCGCTTTACTCCCGAAGCCGTGCTCGATTCGCTCGCCCACGACGGGCTGACGATCCTGCAAGGGGTGCCCGCGATGCACGCCCGCCTGATGGCCTATGTGACGGCGCAGAACCGGACACTCATCGCACCGCGGCTGCGCTTCGTCTACTCGGGCGGCTCGCCCCTCGATGCGGCGCTCAAGGCGCGTGCCGAAGCGTTCTATGGCCTGCCGATTCACAACGGGTATGGGCTGACGGAGAGTAGTCCGACCGTCTCGCAGACGCTGCTCGACGCCCCGCGCGACGACTGCGCCGTGGGACCGGCGATCCCCGGCGTGACGGTACGTATCGTGGGTCGCGACGGGCATGACCTGCCCGATGGCGACGTTGGTGAACTCTGGGTGCGTGGTCCTAACGTGATGCTCGGGTACTACCGTGCCCCAGCGCTGACGGCGGCAGCCGTGACCGACGACGGCTGGCTGCGCACCGGCGATCTTGCGCGGCGCACCGTCGACGGCGCGCTCTTCCTCGCGGGACGCGCCAAGGAACTCATCATCCACTCCGGCTTCAACGTTTATCCGCTCGAAGTCGAGCAGGCGCTGGCGAGCCATCCGGATGTGCTGCAAGCGGCCGTCCTCGGACGTCCCGACGAGGAGAACGAGCAGGTGATCGCGTTCGTGGAGGCGCGCCCGGGCCATGCGATCGACGTCGCAGCGCTGGCCGCGTGGGCGGCGACGCGGCTCGCACCGTACAAGCGTCCGGCGCAGATTCGGGTGCTCGATGCCCTGCCCGCCGCGTCGACGGGCAAGGTGCTCAAGCACAAGCTCAAGGCGTTGCTTTGAAGTTTGATGGCGCGGCGGCGTCGCTCGCCTACCGCGCCGGCCTTGCTTGCCGTACACGCGGCCCACGCAGCACGCGCTTCACACACGGCGCTCACCCGCGCGGATGATGCTGTGCGTGCAGCGACTTGAGGCGTTCGCGCGCGACGTGCGTGTAGATCTGTGTGGTGGAGATGTCGGCGTGGCCGAGCAACAGCTGCACCACACGCAGATCCGCGCCGTGATTGATCAGATGCGTCGCGAAGGCATGACGCAGCGTATGCGGTGAGAGCGGCGCACGAATGTCCGCCTGCAACGCATAGCGCTTGATCAGATACCAGAACGCCTGCCGCGTCATCCCCTGGCCGCGTTGCGTGACGAACAGCGTGTCGCAGGCGCGACCGGCCAGCAGCACCCCTCGACTCTGCGCCAGATATCGCGTGAGCCACGCGTTGGCCTCTTCGCCGAACGGCACCAGCCGCTCCTTCGCGCCCTTGCCGAAGATGCGCAGCACACCCTCGTTCAATCCCACTTCAATCGTCTTGAGCGCGACCAGTTCCGAAACGCGCAGACCGCTCGCGTACATCAGTTCGAGCATCGCGCGATCGCGCAACCCAAGCGGCTGGGCCAGATCGGGGGCCGCCAGCAACGCTTCGACCTGCGCCTCCGACAATGTCGAGGGCAACCGCTGGGCACGCTTGGCCGATGCGATGCGCAAACACGGGTCCTGGTGCACGACATGGTCGCGCAGTGCCCATTGATAGAACCGTTTGAAGACCGACAGACGACGATTGACGCTGCTCGCCAGACTCTCGCGGCGCCACGCCAGATAGGCGGCGAGCGCCGCCTCGTCCACGCCATCGAGCGAGGTCTCGCACTTGGCGGCGAGCCATTGCGCGAAGAGGCGCAAATCCCGTCGGTAAGCGTCGAGCGTATTGCGAGAGAGGCCGTCTTCGAGCCAGATCGTGTCGCAGAACTGGTCGATGAGCGTGACACTGCGCACATAGGTCGCGCCGTCGGGGTCGAAGGCCAGCGGAGACGACGGGTCATCGAGATTGTCGACGTCGGTGAGGTTCTCGCTCGCGGGGTGGGTGCCTGGGGTCAAACGGTGGCTCCTTCCTGGGCCAGCGCCCATTCGACATGCTCGCGCACCAACGCCGATGGGTGATCGCGTCGCGCGAGCAAGGCATCGCGCAGCGGCGCGCGCGCGGCGGCATCTGCCGAGTCGCGCAGCGCATTGCCAAGCCCCACGGCCAGATTGCGCAGCCATCGCTCATGGCCAATACGACGAATGGGGCTGCCGGCCAGCTTATCCATGAATTCCGTTTCGCTCCAGGCGAACAGTTCGACGAGCGAGGCGCTATCGAGCCGGTTGCGCGGAGCGAAATCGGCGAGCGGCGACGGCTGCGCAAACTTGTTCCACGGGCAGTAGAGCTGGCAATCGTCGCAGCCATAGATGCGATTGCCCATCTTCGCGCGCAAATTCTCGGGAATTGCCCCTTTGTGCTCGATCGTCAGATACGACACGCACAACCGCGCATCGACGCGAAACGCTTCGGTGATGGCGCCGGTCGGACAAACGTCGCGGCATCGCTGACATTGCCCGCAGTGCTCGCCCGGGTGCAGGCGGTGCCCCGTTGCCTTGCCTGGTACCTCGCTCGGCGTGCTTGGCGCATCGGCATCCACCGGCAGCGGCACGTCGACAAAGATCTCGCCGAGAAAGAAGAGCGAGCCCGCGTCGCGCGAGAGCAGCAGGGTGTGCTTGCCGCGCCAGCCCAGCCCGGCCTTCTGCGCGAGTTCGACTTCGAGCACGGGGGCCGAATCGGTGAATGCACGGTAGCCGAACGGCCCGATGGCCTGGGTAATGCGATCGGCCAGTTGTTGCAGCCGATGGCGCATGACTTTGTGATAGTCGCGTCCGCGCGCATAGATCGACACGACCGCCTCGGCTGGCATCGCCGCGCGCGCGGCTTCACGCTCGCGCCAGCTCGCCATGTCGGTGTCGTTCGGAAGATAGTTCATGCGTGCGCTGATGACGCGCACCGTGCCGGGAACCAGCTCCGCGGGCCGCGCGCGCTTCATGCCGTGCGCCGCCATGTAGTCCATGTCGCCATGACAGCCGTCGTCGAGCCATTGTTGCAGCCCCGCTTCGGCGTGCGAGAGATCGATGTCCGTGATGCCGACCCGGCCGAAACCGAGTTCGCTCGCCCATGCGCGAATCTGACCGGCAAGCGCGGCCAAGTCCCCGGCATCGAGGGCGGGAGACGTCGCATTGTCGCGCGAGGACGACACTTCCGAGGCATTCGGAGGTGCCGCCGACTCGACTTGTGCGGCGGTAGCGGGGAAAATCACGGAAGCTTTCATCGACTCCATTTTACGCAATGCCCGATTCATCAACGCCGACGCCCCTGGGCGAGCGCATCTTCGCGCTGCCGGACGAGGCCGCCACCGAGGCCTTCGCCGCAGCGCTCGCGCGCGCCATCGTGGCACGCGCGGCGCACACTGACCCGGCGCATGCGGGACTGCACGTGCAGCTCTCGGGCGACCTCGGTGCAGGGAAAACCACGCTCGTGCGTGCCCTGCTGCGCGCGCTGGGCCATACCGGACGCGTCAAAAGTCCCACGTATGCATTGTGTGAACCTTACAACATCGACACACCACAAGGCGTGTTGCCGGTCTATCATTTCGACCTGTATCGCTTCGCCGATCCGGCCGAATGGCACGACACGGGCTTTCGGGAGCACTTTGCAGGCGACGCCCTGTGCCTCGTCGAGTGGCCGGAGAAAGCCGAAGGTCTCCTGGGCACCCCCGATTTGGGCCTTTGGCTGGAACCTGTAGGCAACAGCCGCCGTCTGACGACGAGCGCCTACACGCCGGCCGGTCTTGCTTGCCTGAACTCATGCTGATCAAACGCTTTATTCGTACCGACGACGCCTCATCGCCCAATGCCGGCCGCCGCCGTGCATTGCGCGCCGGCGCCTCGACACTCATCCTCGCCCTCACCGGCCCGCGTCTCGCCTTCGCCAATGCCATCGTGGCGGTGCGCGTCTGGCCGGCCAAGGACTACACACGCGTCACGCTGGAGACCGACAACCCGGTCAAGTTCCAGCAGCAACTTATGGCCAGTCCGAACCGCTTTGTCATCGATCTCGACGAAGTGGATCTGAGCCCGGCGCTGCGCGATCTCGTGTCAAAGATCCAGCCGAACGACCCGCAGATCATGCAGGTGCGCGTGGGGCAGTTCAAACCCGGCGTCGTGCGCATGGTGTTCGATCTGAAGGCCGGCGTGAAGCCACAATCCTTCACGTTGCCGCCGGTCGCGGGCTACAAGTACCGCACCGTGTTCGACCTGTATCCGGCGGTCGAGCCCGACCCGCTCATGGAACTGCTCGCCAAGTCCAGCCACAAGGCCGAGGCATTGGCGCAGAACACACCGCCCGCTCAGCCCTCGAACCCGTCGTCGGGCACGGGCACGCCGAGCACGGAGGAGAGCGAAGCGTTCTTTCAGCGTTACGCGCAACGTGAGCCGGGCCCGCGCGTCTCACGCCCCCCGGCGCCCTCGACCACGGACAGAATGCCGTCGCTCGCCCAGCGCAACGACGACGGGCTGCTCACGCCACCGTCACGCGGACCGAAGACCGCCCGCCTGCTCACCATCGCCCTCGACCCCGGCCATGGCGGAGAAGACCCCGGCGCGATCGGTAGCAGCGGCACCTACGAGAAAGTGGTGGTGCTGCAGATCGCCAAGCGGCTGCGAGAGAAGATCGATGCGCAACCCAATATGCGGGTGATGATGACGCGCGACGCCGACTTCTTCGTGCCGCTCGGCGTGCGGGTGCAGAAGGCCCGCCGCGTGGACGCCGACCTGTTCATGTCGATTCACGCCGATGCGTTCACCTCGCCGTCGGCGAACGGGGCGTCGGTATTCGCCCTGTCCGAGCGTGGCGCCACGAGTGCGACGGCACGTCTGCTGGAAAAGACGCAAAACGCGTCCGATCTGATCGGCGGCGTCAATATCAAGACCAACGACCGCGCCGTAGCGCATGCGTTGCTCGATATGTCGACAACGGCGCAGATCCGTGACAGCAAGGTATTCGGCACGGCGCTGCTCGCCGAGATCGGCACCGTCGCGGACCGGCTGCACAGCAAGCACGTCGAACAGGCGGCCTTCGCGGTGCTCAAGGCCCCCGACATTCCGTCGGTGCTCGTCGAGACGGCCTTCATCAGCAACCCCAAGGAAGAGCAGGCGCTGAACGATCCGGCCTACCAGGAGCGGCTCGCCGATGCACTGCTCAAGGGCATCAAGGCCTACTTCGCCAAGAATCCGCCCCTTGCGAAGAATCGGACGGCCTGACGGCCGGCCACGGACGTTCGCGCAACGCCAAGACAAAAATGGCGCGCCCGGTCATCAACCGGACGCGCCATTTTTTATTCGACCTGTGCGAGGTCGCTGTCTGCCCGACGGTCGACCTTACTCGCCCTGGCCCTGCGCCACACGGCGACGACCGCGCGTGACCAGTTTCCAGAGCGCGCCGAGCGCGATCGGCACCACCGCTGCCGAAATGCCCACCAGCACGATGACGTTCAGGTATTGCTTGACGATCGGCAGGTTGCCGAACAGGTAACCGCCGCCCACGAGCAGAGTCACCCAGATCAGGGCGCCGAGCAAGTTGTAGAGCTGGAAGCGCACCCACGACATGGCCGACACCCCCGCCACGAACGGCGCGAACGTCCGCACGATTGGCACGAAACGCGCAATCACAATGGTCTTGCCGCCGTGATGCTCGTAGAAGTCGTGGGTCTTGCGCAAGGCGTCGCGATCGAGAAAACGCCAGTTCTTCTCGTACACGCGCGGCCCGATCTTCGATCCGATCCAGAAATTGAGCGTGTTGCCGGTCACTGCCGCAATGAAGAGCAGTACGCCGAGCAACCACGGATCCATCGCACCGGTCGCCGCAAATGCACCGCCAATGAACAGCAGGGAATCACCCGGAAGGAACGGAAAGAGCACCAGCCCCGTTTCCACGAACACGATCATGAACAGGAACAGATACACCCAGTTTCCGTATTGATCGATAAACACCCCCAGATGTTTATCGATGTGGAGCACCATCTCCACCAATTGCACCAAAGTATCCAAGTCGATTCCTCAAGATAAAGGACGCCGGCCCGTCCCTGCGGGCACGCGACGAACGCATGATACCAGCGCAAACGTCGGGCGTCGTGTCGTGCCCGTGACGGTCGGCGCCGACCGTCACGGGTATGTCGAATTCATGGTCCAGCCTACAACCCTCCCATGACAGGAATGAGTTGCGCTGCTACGGGCGCCGTTGCGGGTATTGCCCGCTGAAACCTGGCTCGACCTATGTCTTTGAGGGCAACCTTTATAATGGTTCCCATGTCTGCGACCCCGACCTCCTCCCCCCCTGCACACGACCCGGCCGGCGTGCCCGCCCCGACCGGCACCCAGGCCCCTGAGCGCCGCCCCGGCCCCCTGCCGACGGGCCTCGCGCCGTTGCGCGCCATCCAGGTCCTTCCCGACCAGCTGATCAGCCAGATCGCCGCGGGCGAGGTGGTGGAACGCCCCGCGTCCGTCGTCAAGGAATTGCTCGAGAACGCCCTGGATGCCGGCGCCCGCGCACTCCAGATCAAGCTCGAAGAAGGCGGCGTGCGCCGCATCGCCATCACCGACGACGGCGGCGGCATGTCCGCCGAACAATTGCCGCTGGCGCTCACGCGCCACGCGACGAGCAAGATTCGCTCGCTCGACGAACTCGAATCGGTGCTTACGTTGGGGTTCCGTGGGGAAGCGCTCGCTTCCATCGCGTCGGTGGCCCAACTCACGCTGTCGAGCCGCCAGGCCGATGCGCCGCACGCGAGCGCCATCGACGGCAACACCGGTGCGCTGACCCCCGCCGCAGGCCCGGTGGGCACGACGGTCGACGTTCGCGACCTGTACTTCAACACCCCCGCGCGGCGCAAATTTCTGAAGACCGAGCAGACCGAGTTCGGTCATTGCATGGACGTTATTCGCCGCAGCGCGCTCGCGCGTCCCGACGTCGGCTTCTCGATCCTGCACAACAACCGGGCGGTGGAGCACTGGAACGCGACTGACGCCGCGACGCGCGTCACGCGCGTGCTCGGCAACGACTTTGCCGGCGCGCATCTGGCGCTGGACGAGGGGGCCGCCGAGTTGCGCCTGTCGGGCTTCGTCGGGTTGCCGACCGCCAGTCGCGGGCGCGCCGACCAGCAGTATTTCTTCGTGAACGGCCGTTTCGTGCGCGACAAGCTGCTCACCCACGCGGTACGCGCGGCCTATGAAGACGTGCTCCACGGCGACCGCTATCCGGCCTACGTGCTGTATTTCGAACTGCCGCCGCAATGGGTCGACGTCAATGTCCACCCCTCGAAGATCGAAGTGCGGTTTCGCGATGCCCGCAGCGTCCACCAGTTCGTATTCCACGTCGTGCAACGCGCGCTGGCCCGAGCGGCGGGCAGCGGCGGCGCGACGCACGCCGCCCACCTGACCGACGGCGGTGGACTTGCCGCCGGGCCGGGTGCCGCTTTGGGCGGCGGCAGCAGCGGCATGATGGCTGCGCGCCCGGCCGGAGGGATCGGCGGCGTCGGCAGCAGTTGGAATCCCCGCATGCAGCAAGGCACGCTGCCGATGGCGCAACCGCTGTCCGTCTATGACAACTTGTTCGGACGCGCCGCGCCCCCCGCCCCGCGCCCGTATGGTCAGCCAGGCGTCACGGATGCACCCCCGCCGCCGTATGGCCATGCCGGGACAACGCAAGGCGACACGACACTCACCGGCAGCGACACCCTGCCGGCAGGCACCGGCGGCAACGCCGACGCCATGGCGCTGGAACAACCGCTCGGCTTCGCCCTCGGCCAATTGCACGGCATCTACATCCTCGCGCAGAACGCCTATGGCCTCGTGCTGGTCGACATGCACGCGGCCCACGAGCGCATTCTCTACGAACGCTTCAAGCAGGCACTCGTGGAACGCAGCGTGCCAGTGCAGCCGCTGCTGATTCCTGTGACGTTCTTCGCCGACCCGGTGGAAATCGGTACGACGGAAGAACATCAGGAAACGCTCACCGCACTGGGCTTCGACCTCGCGGCGATGTCGCCGACCACGCTCGCCGTGCGCGCCATTCCCGCCCTGCTCGACGGCGCCGACGCGCAAGCCCTGGCGCGCGCTGTGCTCGCGGACCTACGTCAGTACGGCGGTTCGCGCGTGCTCACGGAACGTCAGCATGAACTGCTCGGCACGCTCGCCTGCCACACGGCGGTACGTGCAAATCGACGGCTCACGCATGAAGAGATGAACGCGCTGCTGCGCCAGATGGAAGCGACCGAGCGCGCCGATCAGTGCAATCACGGGCGTCCCACCTGGTACCAGCTCACGCTCGGCGATCTCGACAAGTTGTTCATGCGGGGACGTTGAGCCGCTCATGACGTCATCGCCCCCGATCGTCTGCCTGCTGGGCCCGACGGCATCCGGCAAGACCGCCGCCGCCCTTGCGCTGGCGCAGGACACCCCACTCGAGATCATCAGCGTCGACTCCGCCCTCGTCTATCGTGAGATGGACATCGGCACGGCCAAGCCGAGCGCGGCCGAGCTGGCCGCCGTTCCCCATCACCTGATCGACATCATCGATCCGCGCGACGCCTATTCCGCCGCGCAATTCCGGGAAGACACGCTGCGTCTTGTCGATGAGATTGCAGCGCGCGGACGCCGCCCGCTGCTCGTCGGCGGCACGATGCTGTACTACAAGGCGCTCACGCAAGGCCTCTCACCGCTGCCGTCGGCCAACGCCGACGTACGCGCCCAACTCGACGATGATGCCGCGCGCGAGGGCTGGCCCGCCATGCATGCACGGCTGGCGAGCGTCGATCCGTCGACGGCCGCCCGCCTCGCGCCGAATGACGCACAGCGCATTCAACGCGCGCTGGAAATCTTCGTGCTGTCGGGCAAACCGATGTCGCAATGGCTTGCCGAAGAAGCCCGGGCACCTGCCGCGCCAACGCCCCATACGTTCGTGCCGGTGGCGCTGGAGCCGAGCGACCGCGCGGTACTGCACGCACGTATTGCCGAACGGTTTCGTCTGATGCTCGCGGCCGGCTTCATCGAAGAAGTCGAACACCTGCGCGCACGCGGCGATCTCGACCCGAGCCTGCCGTCCATGCGCTGTGTCGGCTACCGGCAGGTATGGGAATACCTCGACGGCGAGATCGATTACGACACGATGCGAGACAAGGGCATCTTCGCGACGCGCCAGTTGTGCAAGCGTCAGCTCACCTGGCTGCGCTCGATGCCCGAGCGCCACATCGTCGACTGCACGGCCGCCCACGCCTTGCAACACGCCATCGACGCCGTACGCGCGCTCTGGCAAGTCTGAGCGCATCGCCATCCCTGCGGAACGCCTCGCTGATCGTCCGGCGAGGCGTTCTGTGCCCGCGTGCGTCGCACGCTGCGAAACCCGCATCGCCTTATCGCCCCAGCCGTCTCCCGTCTCCGTTGAAACCCTGACAGCTTTCCGGTTTGCACGACGATTTTGATATGCTAATTTGCATATCAACGTTTCGTTCAATGCAAATTTGCATCGAATCCACGATACCGGGAAGGACGCCAATGACGCAGACTTCGATGGAGCCAAGTGGGGTGGCGGGTGACGGGCTGCGGCGGCCGACCGGCGGCGCGCGACGCGTGCCCGTCGCTAAATGGGCGGTGCGCGCCGGGGTCACGCTGATCTATCTGTTCATGCTCAGCCCGCTGATCTTCGTCGTCTGGCTGAGCTTCTTCAAAGACGCGATCATCACGTTCCCGCCGAGCGGCTACACGCTCTCATGGTATTTGAACGCCTGGCGCAATGCCGCGTTCGCCGACGGCTTCCTGCTCTCGCTCCAGCTCGCCGCCTGCGCGGCCATCGGCGGCGTAATCCTCGGTGTCGCCGCCTCTCTCGCCCTCGCGCGCTATCGTTTTCCCGGCCGCCGCACGCTCGGCAATGTGTTGCTGTTGCCGCTCGTGGTCCCGGGCATCGTCGCGGGCATCGCGACTTACCTTTTCTATCTGCGCGCCGAAAACGCGCTCGATATGGACATCGTCGGCACCTTCGGCGGTCTCGTGATCGCGCACGTCTGCCTGACCATTCCGTGGACGATGCGTCTCGTGGGCGCGAGCCTTGCACAGATCGACGGCACCATCGAGGAAGCCGCCCGCAATCTCGGCGCGGGCCCGTGGCGCACACTGTGGCGCGTCACATTGCCGATGTTGCGCCCCGCCGTCGTGGCGGCCGGACTGTTCAGCTTCATCGTGTCGTTCGAGAACCTCGAACTCACGTTGCCGCTGGTCGGACCGGGCAAAACCACCCTGCCCATCGCGATCATGCAGTACCTCGAATTCAACCTCGATCCGACGATTGCCGCCGTCTCCGCGGCGCAGATCGTCCTGCTCGGCATCGTCATGCTGATCACCGATCGCTTCGTCAAACTCAGCCAGGTGATCTGACATGGCCAACGTTTCATTGCGCGGTCTGCGCAAGCAATACGGCAACGCCGCCGCCGTGGCGGACTTCTCGCTGGAGATTGCCGACGGCGAACTCGTCGCCTTCCTTGGCCCGAGCGGTTGCGGCAAGACCACGACGCTGCGCATGGTCGCGGGCTTCGTCGAGCCGACGGCCGGCGAAATCTGGATCGGCGGCAAGGAGGTCTCGCGCCTGCCCGCGCATCGCCGCAACACCGGCATGGTGTTCCAGCGTTACGCGCTCTTTCCGCACATGACCGTGGCAGAGAACGTGGCGTTCGGCCTCGAGATGCGGCACGTGTCCAGTGCTGAGCGCGTTACGCGAATTCGCGAAGCGCTCGATATGGTGCGTCTCACGTCGCTGGCGGATCGCTATCCGCGCCAGCTCTCCGGCGGTCAGCAGCAGCGTGTGGCGATTGCCCGCGCACTGGCGATTCGTCCCGACGTGTTTCTGCTCGACGAGCCGCTGTCCAACCTCGACGCCAAGCTGCGCACCGAAGTGCGCGAAGAGATCCGCGCCCTGCAGCGACGGCTCGGCCTGACGACGATCTTCGTCACCCACGATCAGGAAGAGGCGCTGGCGATTGCCGACCGCCTGGCCGTGATGCACGACGGCTGCGTGCAGCAGATCGGCACCGCCGATGCGCTTTACGAACGCCCGGCCAATCCATTTGTCGCGAACTTCCTCGGCAAGATGAATTTCCTCGCCGGGCGGATGACCGACGGCCATTTCGTGACGGCCAAAGGCGAGCGCCTGGCCTTGCCGAGCGCCGCCCCCGACGCCACGACGCTCGGCATTCGCCCCGAGCGCCTGCGCCTGAGCGACACGCCTGTGCACAACGAAACGGCCATGCCGGTCACGGTCGACCAGACGATCTATCTCGGTTCCACGCTCGAACTCCGTCTGAAGAGTCCGCAGGGCGAGATGCTCGTCGCGCACGTGCAGAACACCGCACGCGACGACGTCGGCCGCTATGCCCCGGGCCGCGCCCTCAACGCGTGCTTCGCGAGCACCGATTGCCTGTTTTTCAACGCCTGACGACACTGCCTCACTTCCACCCGCTTCGGCCCATGTATTGGCCAACCTCGTGGCCAACGTTTTGAAGGATGACGACATGACGCACGCCCTGAACCGCCGCTCGTTTCTGAAGACCGCCTCCGGTCTGGTGATCGCCCCCGCGCTCGGCCTCGATGCCCTCTCGGCACACGCTGCCGCCGCCTGCCCGAACGTGGTCGTCGGCACCTGGGGCGGCGACTATCTGAATCTTCTCGAACAGAACATCGGCAAGCCGATCATCGAAGCCGCCGGCGGCAAGGTCACGTACGACTCGGCCGGTCAGGTCGAGCGCATGACGAAGCTGCGCGCCGAGAAGGCGTCGCGACGCGGCTCGCTCGACGTTGCATGCCTGGCCGATCTCGATATGTATGACATCAACCGCTCGGGCATTCTCGAAGCGGTCGACGCCAAGCTCGTCCCGAATCTGGCGAATGCGCTGGAGGCGCTGCGCCGTCCGTACTCGATCCCGCACATCTTCAGCGCGATGGTGATCGTCTACAACCCGGAGAAGCTCGGCACGAAGCCCGACTCATTCACCGCCGCACTCGATCCCAAGCTCAAGGGCCGTGTGGGTTTCTCGGACATCCTCTACAACTTCAACGTGGTGAGCAGCTCGCTCGCGGCCGGCCATAAAGACGGCGATATGGCCGGTGGTGTGCAATTCCTGCGCGAATTGCGCAAGTCGCAGCAGCCCAAGGTCTATCCGTCGAACGAAGCCGTGGCGTCGGCGCTCAAGAGCGGCGACATCTGGTTCACCTGTATGTGGAAAGCGCGCGCGCTGCAATGGAAGAAGGCGGGCGTGCCGATCGATTACGTGGTGCCCAAGGAAGGTGCCGTGCCGGTAACGTTCGAAGCCGCCGTGCCGAAGAATTCGCAGTCCAAGCTGTGCGGCTTCAACTACCTGAACGCGATGCTCGATCCGCGCGCCCAGATCGGCTTTGCGGAGACGATGGGCTATGCGCCGACTGTGACGAACGCGAATCTGCCGCCGTCGCTGCAGGAAAGCGTGGGCTTCACCCGCGCCGAACTCGATCGCATGGTCAAGCTCGATTACGCCCGCTTCACCGCCGACAAGCCCGCGCTGCTCGACTTCTGGAACAAGGAATTCAAGGTGGGTCTGTGAGCGTCGCCGACACCCCGGAGCCTGCGATGACGCCGTCCCCACCGGCTGCCGATGCCGCCCGAGCCGCCCGGGCCGCCACCGCGCGCGCGGTGCGCGGCGCGCTCACGGGCGGCTCGCTTGCCACGCCCGCCACGCTCGTGGTGTTGCTCGTCATCGTGCTGCCCGGGTTGCAACTGGTGCGCTACAGCTTCAACCGGTTCGATCCGGTCGACATGATGCAGGCGGCACTGACCGGCACGAACTACGTCAAGTTCTTCACCGATCCGTACTACCTCTCGGTGCTCTGGACGACGATCAAGGTTGCCTCGCTGTGCACGGCGCTCGCGCTCGTGTTTGGCTTCCCGGTCGCCTACGTGCTCGCGCGCACACAAACCCGCTTCAAGAGCCTGCTGGTGATGCTGCTGGTCTTCCCGCTGCTGGTGGGCAACGTCGTGCGCGCGGCCGGCTGGATGGTCATGCTCGGCACGGCCGGCTTCGTCAACGCCATGCTCGTGTCGCTGGGCATCGTGCCGCAGCCGATTCGCTTGCTGTACACGCCGTTCGCGGTCGTGGTGGGCACCACCGCCGTGGTGCTGCCTTACATGATCCTCACATTGCAAAGCGTGCTCGAAGGCATGGACTTCTCCGTCGAGGAAGCCGCGCGCAATCTGGGCGCCACCTTCTGGCAAACACTCACGCGCGTGATACTGCCGATGGCCGCACCGGGCATCGCCGCCGGCACCATGCTCGTGTTCATTCTCTGCATGAACGCCTATGCCACCCCCGTACTGCTCGGCGGCACCGGCATCACCATGATGACGCCCACGATCTACGACCAGATCGCGAAAGCGAACAACTGGCCGTTCGGCGCGGTGCTGTCCATCGTCTCGATGGTGGTGACGTTCGTGCTCGCCATTGCGTCGCACTGGATCATCCATCGGCGCTATGCGAAGACGATGATGACCTGACCGATCTGCCCGCCCTGATCCGCGCGACCTTGCGTGCCGACCGGCCCCATCCGTCGGTCATGCCCAACGCCGTCTGCCCCTGACATTTGCCCCAATTTGCCGATAAGGACTTCGTGATGCCGACTCTCTCCGATGCGACACGTCAGTACCGCCATCGTCTGATGCAAGACCTGATGGACCGCGCGCGCGTCGACGCGCTCGTGTTCACCGCCGCCGATTTCTTTCAGTGGGCCACGAACTTTCACGTCGATGTGCAGACGTGGGAGCGCCCCATCGCCGTGTGCGTGCCGCGCAACGGCGAGCCGTTCGCGGTGATGAACGAGCTGTCGACGCATCACCTGATGATGGCTCGCGAGCGGGGCCATCTGTGGCTCGATCTCGATCGCGTCACGCTTTACGCCGAGCATCCGCGCGTGACCCAGCGCCAGCCGCTGCTCGCCGATGTGCCCATGCTGATCGCCGACACGCTGCGCGCCGCCGGTCTGGCAGGCTCGCGCATTGGCGTCGATGCGGCCGGTGGCCCGCTCGCGCGCGCCGGTGGCCTGCTGCCCGATGCGAAGCTCGTGCCCATGCTTGCCGAGATGCGCGCCCTGCGCTGGGTCAAGCACGACGAGGAAATCGCCATCATGCGCGCCGCCGCCGAGTTGGCCGACTGGGTGCAGGACCGGTATCGCGAGAACATTCGTCCCGGCCGTCTAGTGCAGGAACTCGACTACGCGATGGCCGCGCTGATGGTCACGGAAGGGGCCAAGCGCTTCCCCGGCGAGAACCTCGAAGTGATGCGCTGCTGGACACTGCCCGGCCCCGCCTCGGCCTCGCCGCATGGCGATGGGGCATCGTGCGGAGCGCGCATCAATGCGGGCGACGGCATGGTCAACATCGTGATCCCGCGCCTGAACGGTCTCGTGATCGAAAACGAACGCACGTGGTTCTGCGGCAAGCCGTCGAGCGAGCAGGCGCGCTACTACGAGGTCGCGCGCGCCGCCAATGAAGCCGCAGTGAACGCGGCCGTGACCGGCAAGCCCGTCTCGGGGATCGACGCCGCGGCGCAGGCCGTCATCGAGAAAGCGGGGTGCGGTGAGTTCATCCGACATCGCACGGGCCACGGCATGGGCATCATCGGCCACGAGTACCCGGACGACATGGCGTTCAACCATCGTCCGCTGCTCGCGAACGAGGTGTATTCGGCCGAGCCCGGCATCTATGTCTACGGCCTGGGGGGCTTCCGTCTGGACGACTCGGTCGTCACCGGCGACACCCCCGTGATGCTCACGCGCACGCCCCGCACGCTCGCCCACGCCACGATCGATTGACGATTGCAGGCCCGCGAGTCACGGTTGCCCGCTGACCCGGGCAACCCCAGACACACCATCCTGGAGGAGAGGTCATGGAGTCGATTCTGTTGTCGAATTGTGCGCTGCTCGACCCGGTCAAGGGCGAGCTGCGCGAAGACCACGCCGTACTGATCGAAGGCGGACGCATCAAGGAAGTGTCGGACAAGCCGATTCGGGCGGCGTCGGCGCGCGAGATCGATGCACACGGGCGCACCGTGATGCCGGGACTGATCGATCTGCATGTGCACGTGCATGCCACGCAGCTCAACCTGGCCTCGCAAGCCCATCTGCCGAACGTGCTCGTCACGCTCCGGTCGGTGCCGATTCTGCAGGGCATGCTGCGGCGCGGCTTCACCACCGTGCGGGACGCGGGCGGTGCGGGACACGCCATCAAGCAAGCGGTCGAAAGCGGACTGGCCGAAGGGCCGCGCCTGTTCGTGTCGGGCCGCGCGATCAGCCAGACCGGCGGACACGGCGACGGTCGCGCGCGCACCGACTACCTCGGCACCGACGGGCCCTGCCCGTGCTGCGTGCGCGTCGGCGCGCTGTCGCGCGTGGCCGATGGCGTCGACGAGGTTCGACGCGCGGTGCGCGAAGAGCTGCAAATGGGCGCCGACCAAATCAAGATCATGGCCTCGGGCGGCGTGGCCTCGCCCACCGATCCCGTTGGGGCCTGGGGTTATGCCGAAGACGAAATCCGCGCCATCGTCGCGGAGGCCCGCGGGCGCGGCACCTATGTGCTCGCCCACGCCTACACGGCATCGGCCATCGAACGCGCCGTGCGCTGCGGCGTGCGCACCATCGAACACGGCAACCTCGTCGACGCCCCCACGGCCCGCTACATGGCCGAGCAAGGCGCTTACGTCGTACCCACCTTGGTGACGTACGACGCCCTCGCGAACGAAGGCAAGTCGCTCGGGCTGCCCGACGATAGCGTCGCGAAGATCGCCAATGTTCATGCGGCGGGCCTGCGTTCGCTGGAGATCTTCCGCGAGGCCGGTGTAAAGATGGGGTACGGCTCGGATTTATTGGGTGAGTCGCAGCGCCTGCAAAGCGACGAATTCCGTCTACGCGCCGAAGTGCTCTCGCCGGCGGAGATTCTGCGCAGCGCGACGGTCATCGGCGCCGAGGTGCTCGGCCAGTCGGGCCAGTTGGGCGAGATCGTGCCCGGCGCGCATGCCGACGTGCTGATCGTCGACGGCAATCCGCTGGCGTCGATCGATTGTCTACTCGGCCAGGGGGAGCGGATTCCGATGGTGATGAAGGGCGGTAGAATCCACGCTTTCGCGCTGTAGGCCCCATGCGCAAGGGCCCCGACAGCTAACCCTTCCGTGGAGAATCGATGGATTTCCGGCACATCGACGCCTTTCGGGCGCTGATGCTCACGCGCACGACTACCAAAGCGGCCCAGGTGCTCGGCACGTCGCAGTCCGCAGTCAGCCGTCTCGTGGCCGATCTCGAACGCTCGACGCGTCTCACGCTGTTCGATCGCGCGCGCGGACGGCTCGAACCGACGGCCGAGGCGTTCGCGCTCTTCGAGGAAGTCGAGCGCCGCTATGCCGGCCTCGACAACATCCGCGAATTCGCGCTGAATCTGCGTAACCCCGACACGGCCGTCATTCGCGTGGGGTCGGTCGTGTCGTTCGGTCTGGGCTTCTTTGCACGCGTGATGGCCGGCTACCGGGCGTTGCATCCGAGCGTGCAGCTCGCGCTGACCACGGGGGCCTCCGATCTGATTCGCGACCAGGTCGTCACGCATCAGCTCGCGCTCGGCCTCGTGACCAATACGATCGACGTGGCCGCGACCGATGCCGTCTCGTTCGCCAACCTCGACGCGATCTGCGCCCTACCCGCGGGGCACGTCCTCGCGCGCAAGAAGGTGATCCGTCTGGCCGATCTGAAGGGGCAGCCGATCCTGTCTTACGAGCCGACCGACATGGTGCGCTGGGGCATGGATCAACTCTTTGCCGAGGGCAATCTGCATCAGCAGGTCGTTGCCACGGCCCGCTACTCGGTCAACATCGGCACGATGGTGAAAGAGAACGTCGGCATCGGGTTGCTGCACCCGGTGTCGGCCTACGACTTCCTCGACTCCGATCTCGTGCTGCGACGTTTCGAGCCGTCGATGCCATTTCATACACTGCGCATCACGCCTCGCGCCGCGGCCCCCAGCGCGCAACTCGACGATCTCGTGCGCGTGATGGAGACCACGCTGGAGGATGTCATGCGAGCCGTGGAGGCGCGGATGAAGCGCTGACGCGGCCGATCTGCGTGAGCCCTTGGCCGACACCGCCGTACGTTGACCTCGCGCTGCCATAAAAAAGCCCGCCGAAGCGATCGCCGGCGGGCTCTCAGTGCATTGCGCATATCCGGAGGGCATCGCCCTCCCGGGGCTTACGACACGATCGTCTGCGCTTCACCTTCCTTGCGCTCGCGGATCGTGCCCAGACGGTAGACCGTCTCGCCCGACGCTTCCAGGTGCTTGACGGCCGCGTCGGCGTCAGCCGCCGCGACGATCACCGCCATGCCGATACCGCAGTTGAACACGCGGTGCATTTCGGCGTCGGCCACCTTGCCGTGCGCCTGCAGCCACTGGAACAACGGAGGCAGCGTCCAGGCGTCTTGCTTGATGTCGGCCGTCAAGTGGTCTTGCAGCACACGCGGAATGTTCTCGACGATGCCGCCCCCCGTGATGTGGGCCATGCCCTTGACCGGCAGCGACTGCATCAGCGCCAGCAGCGACTTGACGTAGATGCGCGTCGGCGCCATCAGCACGTCGCGCAGCGGTTGGCCGTGGAAATCGGCGTCCAGATCTGGCTTGGCAACGTCGATGATCTTGCGAACGAGCGAATAACCGTTCGAATGCGCACCCGACGAGGCCAGACCCAGCACCACGTCGCCCGGCACGATGGTCGTGCCGTCGATGATCTTGCTCTTCTCGACCGCACCGACCGCAAAACCCGCCAGATCGTACTCGCCGTCCGGGTACATGCTCGGCATTTCGGCCGTCTCGCCACCGATCAGGGCACAGCCCGCCAGCTCACACCCCTGGGCGATGCCCTTGACGACGGTGGCCGCGGTGGCCACGTCGAGCTTGCCGCAGGCAAAGTAGTCAAGGAAGAACAGCGGCTCGGCACCCTGCACCAGGATGTCGTTCACGCTCATGGCGACCAGATCCTGGCCGACCGTGTCGTGCTTGTTCAGCGTGAAGGCCAGCTTGAGCTTGGTGCCCACGCCGTCGGTCCCCGAAACAAGCACCGGCTCCTTGTAGCGCTTGGGTACTTCAAACAGCGCGCCGAAGCCGCCAATGCCGCCCAGCACGCCGTCGCGCAGGGTTTTTTTGGCAAACGGCTTGATCGCTTCGACCAATGCGTCGCCCGCTTCGATGTCGACGCCAGCGTCGCGATAGGAAAGGCCGGATGTTTCGTTAGGGTGTGACATGACGGGAATGCATCAAGGTTCGGTAAAATGCGATTTTACCCGATGCGCGTGCCCTTTCGGCATGCAAACCGGATATCGGACGCAAGCCGACGTCGGCTTGCCCTGTAAACCGCACTCCGCCAGCCTTTTGCCGGCTTTCCTCGTTCGTGATCCAGCAACTGTTTCTCGACCTCGGCACACCGCCGCCCGCCACGTTCGACAATTTCATTGTCGGGCCCAATCGCGAGGCGGCGCAAACGCTCGCCGGCCTGCCCGCCGAACTCTCGGCCGGCACGGCACGCGATCGCGGCATCTACCTCTGGGGGACGGCCGGGTCCGGCCGCACCCACCTGATGGAGGCCCTGTGCCATGCCGTGGGCCCAAGCGCGCGCTATCTGCGCCCGAACAGCCCGCTGGCCGCCTTCACGTTCGACGACGCGAGCACGGTCTACTGCGTCGACGATTGCGACCATCTCTCCCCTACTCAGCAGATCGCCGCCTTCAACCTGTTCAACGAGACACGCGCCCGCCCGCACTGTGCCTTCGTGGCCGCAGGCGCCCAGCCCCCTGTCGACATGCCGCTGCGCGAAGACCTGCGCACCCGCCTCGGCTGGGGCCTCGTATTTCACATTGTGGGACTCGATGACGACGGCAAGAAGCAGGCGCTGCAGAATGCCGCCCGCGAGCGCGGGTTGCAGTTGGCGACCGACGTGCCCGCCTATCTGCTCACGCACTTCGAGCGCGATATGTCGAGCCTGATGGCGTTGCTCGATCGTCTCGACCGCTTTTCGATGGAACAAAAGCGCGCGGTGACCCTGCCGTTGCTGCGCCAGATGCTGACCCACACCGATCCGGCCGTCCCCGAAGGGAAAAACTGACCGGTATCGCGCCGGTTCAGGTAAGCCGCCCCTAGCTTCAGGTAAAATTCGCGCAATGACCAATTTAGCCCTCTTCGATCTCGACCACACTCTGCTGCCCACGGACAGCGACAAGGAGTGGGGTCGTTTCCTCGTGCGCCAGGGTGCTGTCGAGCGTGATTCGTACGCACAGGCCAACGAGGCGTTCTATCAGGATTACTGCGAAGGCCGGCTCGATATGCCGGCTTATCTGCGTTTCTGCCTCGCGCCGCTCGCGCGCTATCCGCGCGACCAGCTCGACGCGTGGCATGCGCAGTACATGGAAGAAGCGATCCTGCCGCACATTCGTCCCGAAGCACTCGAACTGCTCGACACGCACCGCCGGGCCGGCGACCTGTGCGCGATCGTGACGGCCACCAACACGTTCGTCACGCGGCCGATCGCCCGGGCGTTCGGCATCGATCACCTGATCGGCACCGAACCGGCCGTGGCCGGCGACGATCCGAACGCACCGGACGCACGCTATACCGGCGACTATGTTGGTACACCGAGCTTCCGCGAGGGCAAGATCACGCGCACCGAAGGCTGGCTCGCCAGCCTTGGCAAGTCGTGGCACGATTTCGACCACGTCTTTTTCTATAGCGATTCCGCCAACGACGTCCCCCTGATGGAGAAGGTGAACCATCCGGTGGCAACGAACCCCGATGAGGCGCTGCGCGACATCGCGCTGGCGCGTCGCTGGCCCATTCTCGAGTTGTTCCAGTGATCCGCAAACTCATCAAGAAACTGCTTGGCAAAGACAGCCAGGCCATCCTGCCCCCGACCGGCAAGCCGGTTGTCATCCCCGCCTCGGTCCACGGCATCGATCCGAGCCTGCTCTCGAAGAACGCCGTGCGCGTGACCGACACGCTGCAGCAAGCCGGGTTCAAGGCCTTCATCGTCGGCGGCGCCGTGCGCGATCTGCTGCTGGGCATTGCCCCGAAAGACTTCGACGTCGCCACCAGCGCCACGCCCGAGCAGGTCCAGCGCCTGTTCCGCCGCGCGCGCATCATCGGTCGCCGCTTCCAGATCGTGCACGTGCAGTTCGGCCAGGAGATCATCGAGACCTCCACGTTCCGGGCGCTGGTCGATGCCGTCGACAGCGAGCAGATCGGCGCACGTCGTCCGAAAAAAGGCGAACTCGACCGCAAGACGCACGTCACCGACGAATCGGGCCGCGTGCTGCGCGACAACGTCTGGGGCGAGCAGGAGGAAGACGCTGCCCGGCGCGACTTCACCGTCAACGCCATGTATTACGATCCGGCGGCCCAGACGGTGCACGACTATCACCACGGCTGGGAAGACATTCAGAAGCGCGTGCTGCGCATGATCGGCGACCCGGCCACGCGCTACCGCGAGGACCCCGTGCGCATGCTGCGCGTGGTGCGTTTCGCGGCCAAGCTCGGCTTCAAGATCGACGACGCGACGGCCGAGCCGATTACACAGCTCGCGCCACTCATCGACAACGTGCCAGCGGCGCGTCTGTTCGACGAGATGCTCAAGCTGCTGCTCTCGGGTCACGCGTGGGCGTGTGTGCAGCAACTGCGTGAGCAGGGCCTGCATCACGGCCTGCTGCCGTTGCTCGACGTGGTACTGGAGCAGCCGTTGGGCGAGAAATTCGTCATGCTGGCGCTCGCCAACACCGATGCACGCATCCGCGCAGGCAAGCCGGTCTCGCCGGGCTTCCTGTTCGCCGCGCTGCTCTGGCATCTCGTGCTCGAAAAGTGGCAGGCCTATCAAAGTGCGGGCGAATATCCGATTCCGGCGCTGCATCTCGCGATGGACGACGTGCTCGACGCGCAAACCGGCAAGCTGGCGATCCAGCGGCGTTTCGTCGCCGACATGAAGGATATCTGGGGCTTGCAGGTGCGCCTGGACAAACGCGTTGGCCGCACGCCGCTGCGCATGCTCGAGCATCCGCGTCTGCGCGCGGGTTACGATTTCCTGCTGCTGCGTTGCGAATCCGGTGAAGTCCCGGCCGAAGCCGGCCAGTGGTGGACCGACTTCCTCGAAGGCGACGCCGCGACACGCGACACCCTGCTTTCCCAAGGCAGCGGACCGGGCTCCACGCCGGCCGCCAAGCGTCGCCGCCGACGTCGCAAACCGACGGGCGGAAGCAGTGGCGAAAGCTCGGGCGGCGAACGTGGCGACGGGGGCGGCGGCAACGAGAGCGCGACCAGCGAGAATCAGGGCAAGCGGGTATCATCGCGACAGCATGGTTCCGAAGGTGCTTCATGACTGTTGCCTACATCGGGCTCGGCGCGAATCTCGGTGACGCCCGCCAATCGATCAAGGACGCCATCGTCTGCCTGGCGCAGCAGATCGGTGTCACGATCATTGGCAAGTCTGACTTGTATCGCACGGCCCCCATCGAATCGAGCGGCGACGACTATCTCAACTGCGCCGTCGCCGTTGAGACGAGCCTGAGCGCTCATCAGTTGCTCACGCTGTGCCTGAAGATCGAGTTGCATTTCGGACGCGAGCGACCGTACAAGAATGCGCCGCGCACGCTCGATCTCGACCTGCTGCTGTACGGCGACGAGTGCATCGCCGAACCCGACCTGATCGTCCCGCATCCGCGCATGGCCGCGCGCGCCTTCGTGCTGCGCCCGCTCGCGGATCTCGCTCCTGAACTCGACATCCCTGGCCTGGGCCGCGTGAGCGCCTTGCTGCTGGGCGTCGCCGACCAGCGCATCGAGCGCGTCGCGCAGTGCTGCTGCCCGACGAAGCGCGCCTACGTGTCATGAGATCGCCCGTGCTCGGGCGTTTTCGCTACCTGGCCGTCGAGGGCCCCATCGGGGTCGGCAAGACGTCGCTGGCGCAGCGCCTGGCCGATGCCGCCGGCGCCACAGTGTTGCTCGAGCAGCCCACGCTCAATCCTTTTCTCGAACGTTTCTATCGCGACAGCGCACGCTACGCGATGCCCGCGCAGTTGTCGTTCTGTCTGCAACGGGTCGACGAGGCGACGGAAATTGCCCGGCGCGAGATCGACGGCAAACCGATCTTCACCGACTTTCTTCCCGAAAAAGATGGCCTGTTCGCACGCCTGACGCTCTCGGCCGACGAACTCGACCTGTATCGCAGGCTCGTGGCGCACATCGAGCGGCCGCACCGGGCGCCGGACCTCGTGATTCATCTGCAGGCGAGCCCCGAGACGCTGTTCGCGCGCATTCAGAAGCGCGCCATTCCGATGGAACAGCAAATTCCCGATACGTATCTGCGCGCGCTGTGCGACATCTACGGCGAATTCTTCTATCATTACGCCGCTGCGCCGGTATTGACGGTCGACACGGAACAATTCGACCCGGCGCATAACGACAATGACTTCGCCCTGCTGGTCGAACGCATCGATCAGATGCGCGGACGCAAGGAAGTCTTCGTCAAGGGCGCTCGCCCCTGATCGTCGCCCGCGCCGCGCAGGTGAGCGGGTGACACCTCATGAACCGAGGCTGACATGAGTTATCTGCAAGAATCCAACCGCAAGGCCGTGACCGTTCCCGGGCTTGCCCAGATGCGCGAGCGGGGCGAGAAGATCGCCATGCTCACCGCGTATGACGCAAGTTTCGCGGCGCTGCTCGACCGCGTGGGGGTCGACGCCATTCTGATTGGCGACTCGCTCGGCAACGTGATCCAGGGCCAGCGCACGACGTTGCCCGTCACGTTGCGCGACATCTGTTATCACACCGAATGCGTCGCGCGCAGTGTCGACAAGGCACTCGTACTGGCCGACCTGCCGTTCGGCACCTATGGCACGAAGGAGCAGGCTTATCAGAGCGCCGTGGCCGTCATGCAGGCCGGCGCGCAAATGGTGAAGATCGAAGGCGGCGCGTGGCTCGCCGAGACGGTGCGCTTTCTGGTCGAGCGCAGCATTCCCGTGTGTGCGCATCTGGGACTCACGCCGCAGTCGGTGCACGCGTTCGGCGGTTTCAAGGTTCAGGCGCGCGAAGAGGCTGCGCAAACGCAGTTGATCGACGATGCGCGCACGCTGCAAGCGGCAGGCGCGCAGTTGGTCGTGCTCGAAGCCATTCCGGCCGCCGTCGCGGCGCGCGTCACACCGGAAGTGCCGACGATGCCGACCATCGGCATTGGGGCCGGTCCCGAATGCGACGGACAAGTGCTGGTGTTGCAGGATATGCTCGGCGTGTTCCCCGGCAAGTCACCGAAGTTCTCGATGAACTTCATGGAAGGCCAGCCGAGCATTGCCGCCGCCATCGAAGCGTACGTGCAAGCGGTCAAGCACGGCACGTTCCCTGCGCAAGCGCATTGCTTCTGAGCGAGCGGACACCGCCCACGCGCTGACGAGACAGCGGTTCGCGAACGCGCCGCTGCCTCGCTCCACGCTGATGCGCCACGCGAGCTCGAACCTCCCGCGATCCTGCCGCACCCCTTGCGCCCCCTTGCGCAATCGCTCCGCGCTCATCCGGCCATCGGCAGCGTCAACACGACGGCGAACCCCGCGTCGTGGCCCCCCTCGAACGTCATCGTCCCGCCGTGTGCAAGCATCACCTCGGCCACCATCGCCAACCCCAGGCTCGCCCCTTCGCGTCCGTCGGCACGCGATGAGAACGGCGTGCGCACCCGCTGCCACTCCGACTCGGGGATGCCCGGCCCATCGTCGAAGAACCGCACGCGCCATTGATCGTCGACACGCGTCACATCGACGTGAAGCCGATGCGGTGCGCCATATGCCAGCGCGTTGACCAGCACGTTCTTGATCGCTTCGCGCAGGCTCAGGGCATCGCCGACGATCATGCAGGGCGTCGGCGGTGCGTGAAAGGCCACATCGATATCGCGTGTTGCATACGACAGCGTCTCGCGCATCGCCACCGGCAACAACGCCTTCAGATCGACCGGCGTGGGCGCCACGCTGTCGGCGCGATGCTGCACCATCGCGTGATTGATCAACTGGTGAATGAGTCCGCCCAGCCCACGCGCCTGCTTCTGGATGCGCGCGATATGTGCCTGACGCGCCGCCTCGTCCTGCGTCTGCGTGAGCATTTCCGCCTGCGCGGTGAGCGCCGTCACCGGCGTGCGCAATTGATGCGCGGCGTCGCCGATGACACGACGCATCAGCGCGCGCGAGGTGGCCAGCCGCTGCATGAAGTCATTGATTGCACCGACGAGCGCCAGCGTCTCGGCCGGCGCCGTCACCGCCAACGGCACGAGGTCGTTCGAATCGCGCGCCCGGATGGCCGCTTCGATCTGCTTGAGCGGCGCGAGCGCCTGACGCAGCGTCCACAACGCCGCGAGCATTGTCAGCACACCGGTGGCGATGGTGATGAGCAAAGTGTTGTCCGCCAATCCACGCGTGAATCGCACGCGTGCGTTCTGCGTGTGGGCCAGTGCCACCACGGCCCACGGATGCGGCGCGCTCACCGGCATGCGGCGACCGACGATGGCGATGCGGATGGGCATCTCCTGGTACGTGCCGTCGACCACGACCGGCCCGCCGGCCAGCTTGTCCCACGGAATATCGGGACGGAACTCCGAATCGCCCGCGACCGAGCGGCCGTTCGGATCGAGTACGTTGTAGAAGATCTGATCGCCCGGCGCGAGGGCGGAAAAGGCGGCGAGCGGTACGTCGACGTTGACCTCGCCATTCTGATACCACGTGTTTTCCGCGACCTGCAGCGCGCTGCCGAGCAGCCAGCGGTCGTACGCGCGGTCGACGGCCGCTCGCGTCGAGAACCAGATGCCGAGCAGCACCGCCGCCACGGCGAACGCCAGCACAGCGCCCATGCGAACGACCAGCCGCAGATACAGGGAACGGCCGGGAACGATCATGACAGCACGAGTTGATAACCCAGTCCGCGCAACGTGCGAATCTGGAATTGCGCGGCGGCCAGCTTCTTGCGCAGACGCGCCACATATTGCTCGATGGCGTTCGCATTCGGCGCCGGCTCGTCGCCATACAGGCGATCCATGAGTTCGTCTTTGCCGAAGATGCGTCCCGGGCGCGCCGCGAGAATTTCGAGCAGCGTCACTTCGCGACGCGTCAGTTCGATCGGCAGGCCATCCACCTCGACGCCGCGACTCTTGCGGTCCAACGTGAGGTTGGCGCATGTCAGCCGATTCGTGGCGTCCTGCCCGGTGCGCCGCATGAGCGCTCGCACGCGCGCTTCCAGCTCGCGAAAATCGAACGGCTTGGTGAGGTAGTCGTCGGCCCCGAGATCGAGCGCACGCACCCGTTCCTCGATCTCCGCGCACGCGGTGAGCATGAGCACGCGTGTGGACAGGCCGCGCTCGCGCACGCGTCGCAGCAACTCGAAGCCATCGATGTGCGGCAGCATGACGTCGAGGATCAGCAGGTCGTAATCGTCGCCGATGCGTGCCGCGGCGGCCGCGCCGTCGGTCTCGCAATCGAGCGCGTGGCCGAGCCTGCGCAACTGGGTGGCAATCGCTTCGGCGACATCGGCGGTGTCTTCCACCAGCATGATGCGCATGGTTCCTGAGTCTCCTTCGATGGTGATCACGGGGCGCCCGGTATTCTTCCCGGCGAATGTCCGTGATGGTCTCGGGATTCTCTCGGAAATCGCCGGCGACTTCCTCGGGGTTTCCCCTGAATTCGGGCGCTGCGCGCCCGACGTGTCAGCTTCGCTACAGCTTCGCTGCTTAGCATGGGAACTGATTATAAAAGCATCCCTCAGGAGACACGCAATGCACAACGCCCCCCATGCGGGCGCCGCCGGGACCCCTGCGCCCGCGGTGCCGCCATTGCTCGAAATCGATGGCGTCACGCTGCAATACAAGACCGACGATTACCTGGTGACCGCCGCGCAGCAAGTGAGCTTCAACGTCTATCCGGGCGACCGGTTCGTGCTGCTCGGCCCGTCGGGCTGCGGCAAATCGACGTTGCTCAAGGCCATTGGCGGCTATCTGCCGCCGGTCCACGGCGAGATTCGCCTCAAGGGCCGCACGATCACCGAACCGGGTCCCGATCGCATGATGGTGTTCCAGGAATTCGATCAACTGCTGCCGTGGAAAACCGTGCGTCAGAACGTGGAGTTCGCGCTGATCGCCAGCGGTCGCCTCAAGCGACGCGAAGCCGCCGAGCGTGCCGCCCACTACATCGAAAAGGTTGGCCTCGCGAAGTTCATCGACAGCTATCCGCACACGCTCTCGGGCGGCATGAAACAGCGCGTGTCCATCGCGCGCGGCATGGCGATGGAGCCCGACGTCTTGCTCATGGACGAGCCGTTCGCCGCGCTGGACGCCCTCACCCGCCGCAAGATGCAGGACGAACTGCTGCGCCTGTGGGACGACACGCGTTTCACGGTGCTGTTCGTCACGCACGGCATCGACGAAGCGATTCGCATCGGCACGCGCATTTTGCTCCTCTCGCCGCACCCCGGCCAGGTCAAGGCCGAACTCAATAGCATCGCCCCGGAGCAACTCGGTACGGCGCACCAGAGCGCGCTCGAGACGCGCATCGATCAACTGCTGTTCGCAGCCCACTGAGGAGACGGCCATGAACGCCATGACCTCGCAACACACCCCGTCGTCCGCCCAAGCGAGCGTTGAAGCGCCCCTCGAAGCCGTCTACCGGCCGGAATTCGTGCTGGAACCGACGCCCGCCGAGCTGTCGTCGATTCAGCGTCCGCTGTCGACCTTCGAAACGCTGTATCGGCTGAGCTGGCTGCGCAAGACGCTCATCCTGTGCGTGCTCGCCGTGATCTGGGAAATCTACGGCCGCTGGCTCGACAACGCGCTGCTCTTCCCGAGTTTCACCGACACGGTCAGCGCCTTCGCCGGCGGATTGACCAGCGGCGTGCTGCTGCTGCGCGCCGCCGTCTCGCTCAAAACGCTGCTCATCGGCTACAGCATCGGCATCGGGCTCGCGGGCGTGCTGACCACCGTCGCCATCAGCTCGAAGATCGGCAACGACCTGCTCGAAACGCTCACGGCCATGTTCAACCCGTTACCAGCCATCGCACTGCTGCCGCTCGCGCTGATCTGGTTCGGCCTGGGCAACGGCAGCGTGATCTTCGTGCTCGTTCACTCGGTGCTGTGGGCCGTGGCGCTCAACACGCACAGCGGCTTTCGCGGTGTATCGAAAACGCTGCGTATGGTCGGGCAGAACTACGGGCTCAAGCGTTTCGCGCTGGTTCGGCATGTGCTCATCCCGGCCGCGTTCCCGAGCATTCTCACCGGGCTGAAAGTGGGCTGGGCGTTTGCGTGGCGCACCCTGATCGCGGCGGAACTGGTGTTCGGCGTGTCGTCCGGCTCGGGCGGTCTGGGCTGGTACATCTTCGAGAACCGCAATTCGCTGGAGACGGCCAATGTGTTCGCCGGCCTGTTCTTCGTGATCCTGATCGGTCTCGCGGTCGAGAACCTGCTGTTCGCCCGCATCGAAAAGCGCACGCTGCACCGCTGGGGCATGCAGCACTGACTCACGATTCACACGTTTTTTGCGGCAGTGTCTGATTGACGCCCCTTCGGGGGTATGAATAATTCCAACTATCCGGAGACAACAACACCATGAACCGACGCCATTTCACCCGCTGGGCAAGCGCGCTGACGCTCGCTGCCACGACCGCCCTGTCCACGCTCGGCAACGTCGCGCACGCCGAAGCGAGCACCGTGCGTTTGTCGCACGGCTACGGCATTCTCTATCTGCCGCTGATGGTCATGCGCGACCAGCATCTCGTCGAGAAGCACGCGAAGGCATTGGGCCTGGGCGACGTGAAGACGACGTGGACCGTGCTCGACGGCGGCAACGTCATCAACGACGCCATGCTCGCCGGCAATCTCGATGTCGCGGGCACGGGCGCGCCGGGCTTCGTCACGCTGTGGTCGAAGGCGCACGGCATTCCGCGCTCGGAAGTGATCGGTCTGTCGGCCCTCTCGAGCGGCCCGCTCTGGCTCAACACGAACAATCCGAACGTCAAGTCGCTCAAGGACTTCACCTCGAAGGACAAGATTGCGATTCCGGGCATCAAGACGTCGCTGTCCGCCGTGCTGCTGCAAATGGCGGCGGCCAAGGCCTTCGGTATCGAGAACTACGCGAAGCTCGATCCGCTGACGGTCAGCCTGAGCCATCCGGAAGCCGTCAGTGCCCTGCTCTCCGGCAAGACGGAAATCACGGCGCACTTCACCTCGCCGCCGTTCTCGTACCAGGAACTGAAGGATCCGCGCATCAAGCGCGTGCTGAATTCCACCGACGTGCTCGGCAACATCACCATCGACGTGGTCTTCGCGCCGAAACAGTTCACCGTGCAGAATCCCAAGCTCGTGCAGGCGATCCTGGACGCCCAGGATGAAGCGGCCGCGTACATCGCCAAGGATCACGTCGGCGCCGCGCAAACTTACCTGCGCGTGTCGAAGATGAACGTGCCGCAAGCCGACATCGAGCAGATTCTGGCCGATCCGGGCATGAAATTCACCACCACGCCCAATGGCCTGATGCAGTATGTCGAGTTCATGAGCCGCGCGGGCACGATCAAGACGCGTCCCGCGAAGTGGAGCGAACTGTTCGTGCCGCAGATGGCAGCGCGTCAGGGCAGTTAATGGCATGACGCACGGCGGCGTGTGTTGGCGCCGCCGTGCCTCAGTTGCTTGCCGTCGTCGGTGGCGCTGTTGATGGCGCTGTTGATGCCATCGACGGTGGCGACGCCGGTGGCGTCGTCAGTGAAGCCTCCAGCAACGTCGCAGGCAGCGCGCCGCGCAGCGCATTGCACACGACGATCGCCTGTGCGCTCAGCACGTCGTCTCGCGTGAGCACGGCCTCCACCGCCGACCATTTCGCGTCGTCGAGCATCACCCCGCGCATCACGCCCGGCAACACACCGCATGACAGTCGCGGCGTCATCCAGATACCGTCGCGCTTGACGAACACATTGCTGCGCCCGCCCTCGGTCAGCTCGCCTCGCTCATTGAAGCACAGCATGTCGAACGCCCCATTCGCTTCCGCCTCCTTCCACGCCGAATCGTAACGCGCACGCACCGTGGTCTTGTGGCGCAGGAACAGGTCGTTCGCGCGCGTCGTGCTCGCGGGATCGTTGGCCGCCGCTAGCAGCACCTTGACCGACTTGCCCGGTAGCGGTGCCAGCACGGCGTGCGTTATCGCGACCGTGCCGTCATGCGAGAGCGCCAGACGCACGCGGTGAACGTCGTGTTCGCCCAGCGTGGCGACAACCGCATCGATCTGTGCACGCAAGGCCGCCTCATCGAACCGGAAGCCGAACCACTTCGCGGACGCCGCCAGGCGCGCCACGTGCCGCGCGAGATGGGCCACGCCCGACGCCTGCGTCGCCTGCATCGTCTCGAAGAGTTCGAAGCCCGGATCGAGCGCACTCAGGAAACGCGCCTTGAGCTTGCACTCTGCGCGCTCCTCGTGCGCCCGGCTGTCGAGCACGATGCCCGCCCCGACCCCCAATCGTCCGCGCCGCAACCCGCTGGCGTCGGGCGCATCGAGTTCCAGCGTGCGAATCGCGACGGACAGGCAGAAGTCGCCGAGCGCGTGCGGGTCGTCTTCGCGTGCATCCAGCCAGCCGATCGCGCCGGTATAGAGCCCGCGCGGCGACGCCTCGAGTTCACCGATCAGTTGCATCGCGCGATATTTCGGCGCACCCGTGATCGAACCACAGGGATACAGCGCGCGCAACACGTCGGCAAACGTCGTCGCTTGCGGCAGCGTCGCCGTGACGGTCGAGGTCATCTGCAGGACACTCGCGAATCGCGTCACCTCGAAGCGCCTCGGCACCGCGACTGAGCCGGGTATCGCGAGCCGTCCGAGGTCGTTGCGCAACAGATCGACGATCATCACGTTCTCGGCGCGGTTCTTCTCGTCGGCCGCGAGCGCGGCGCTGCGCTCGGCGTCCTCCGATGCGTCGCCGCTGGCCGGCGCCGTGCCTTTCATCGGACGCGCCTCGATCTGGCCGCGCGAATGACGCAGGAACAGTTCGGGCGAGAGCGAAAGAATCGCCCGGCCGGCCACGCCCGACGCGCCCGGCAACATGACGAGCGCACCGTACGGTACCGGCTGACGCGCACGCAGCCGGCGATACAGCGCGACGGGCGAGCCGAACGCGTCGAAATTCAAACGGTACGTGTAGTTGATCTGATAGCACTCGCCTTGCGAGAGCCAGTCGTGGATGCGGGCGATGGCGTCGTCGAAGGCTGCATCGCTCACGTCGCTTTGCAGCGCCGCGACCCCGGCCACGCCGGGCGGCGTAACGCCGTCGCCGTTACCGGAAATGACGGGTGCCAAGCTGCCGTCACAGGCATCGGCCGCTTCGCGTTGCGACAGCCACGCCTGCGTTTGCGTCGCGTCGAGCCGCTGCAACTCGCGAAACAGCAGGGCGCGCAATCGTCCCCGTGCTCGCCGCGCCGCCACCGTCTGTACGCCCGCGAGACGCACACCGAATTCGTAGTCGGCCAGCAACACGGCATGCAGGCCGTGACGCGTGGCGTCTTCCACTTCGCGAAGCGCGTCCGAAAGCACATCGGGCTCGTCGCAAGTCACCTCGCGCACGAGCCCGGTATACAGACGCGCCCCGCCGGCCGGATCCGCGCTGTCGTCCAACAGCGCGAACGCGGCCAAAGGGGCTTCACATGACATGGAATTACTCGAAGAACTGCTTCACGCGGTCGAACCAACCCTTCGTCTGTGGGCTGTGACGGGCGCCGCCGGCCTTGAGTGCGGTATCGAAGTCACGCAGCATTTGCTTCTGCTTGTCGTCGAGTTTGACCGGCGTTTCCACCTGCACATGCACGTATAGATCGCCCGGATAGCTCGCGCGCAGGCCCTTGATGCCCTTGCCGCGCAGGCGGAACGTCTTGCCCGTCTGCGTGCCTTCCGGCACTTCGAACGTCGCCTTGCCGTGCAGCGTCGGGGCGTCGATGTCGCCGCCGAGGGCCGCCGTCGCAAACGAAATCGGCATCTGGCAATGCAGATCGTCGCCGTCGCGCTCGAACACGTTGTGCGCCTTGATGTGGATTTCCACATACAGGTCGCCCGCAGGACCGCCATTCACACCCGGTTCGCCGTTGCCGCCCGAACGGATGCGCATGCCGTCTTCGATACCCGCCGGGATCTTGATCTCCAGCGTCTTGGTCTTCTTGATCTTGCCCGAGCCGTGGCAGTTCGTGCAGGGGTCGGGCAGGTACGAGCCCGTGCCGTGGCACTTCGGGCAGGTCTGCTGAATGCTGAAGAAGCCCTGCGACATGCGCACCGCGCCCGATCCGTTACAGGTCGGGCAGGTCTCGGGCTTCGTGCCCGGCTTCGCGCCGTTGCCGTGGCAGATCTCGCATTCGTCCCAGCTCGGCACGCGAATCTGCGTGTCGAAACCGTTCGCGGCCTGCTCGAGCGTGATCTCCATGTTGTAGCGCAGATCTGCGCCGCGATACACCTGCGGACCGCCCCGGCCACCACGGGCACCCGCACCGCCAGGGCCGCCCTGACCGAAGATGTCGCCGAAAATATCGCCGAACGCGTCCGCGAAGCCGCCGAAGCCCTGACCGCCTGCCCCGCCGAAGCCGCCCATGTTCGGGTCGACGCCCGCGTGACCATACTGGTCGTACGCGGCACGCTTCTCCGGCTCGGAGAGCATCTCGTACGCCTCTTTTACTTCCTTGAACTTCTCTTCGGCGTCCTTGCTGTCCGGATTGCGGTCCGGATGGTACTTCATCGCCAGCTTGCGATACGCCTTCTTGATTTCGTCGTCGGCGGCGTTCTTGGCAACGCCAAGCACTTCGTAGTAATCACGTTTGGCCATAAGTCTTTCCAATGTTGGCGCATGTCGCCATCAGGCAAAAAGCCGGGTCGAGATTCCCTTGGCAGAGAACTTCGATACCCGGCCTACACGCGACGCACATTCACGAGCGTCGCGCGCCATGCACGCCTTACTTCTTGTCGGTGACGTCCTTCACTTCGGCGTCGACGACGTTATCGTCATGCGGCTTGCCCGGCTCGGCGCCCGCGGCACCCGCAGCACCGGCTTGCGCCTGCATGTCGGCATACATCTTCTCGCCGAGCTTCTGGCTGGCAGTGCCGAGCGCCTCGACCTTGGCATCGATGTCCGCCTTGTCCGAACCGCGCAGCGCGCCTTCCAGCGCCGTGATGGCCGACTCGATCGCTTCCTTTTCCGAGGCTTCGATCTTGTCGCCGTACTCCGTCAGCGCCTTGCGGGTGCTGTGCACGAGGGCGTCGCCCTGATTGCGGGAGTCGGCCAGTTCGCGCGCCTTCTTGTCTTCCTCGGCGTTCAGCTCGGCATCCTTGACCATCTGCTCGATCTCGGCGTCCGACAGACCCGAGTTCGCCTTGATGACGATCTTGTTTTCCTTGCCCGTGGCCTTGTCCTTCGCGCCGACGTGCAAAATGCCGTTGGCGTCGATGTCGAAGGTCACTTCGATCTGCGGCGTACCCCGTGCGGCGGGCGGAATGCCTTCGAGATTGAACTCGCCCAGCGATTTGTTGCCGGCGGCCATCTCGCGCTCACCCTGGTACACCTTGATCGTCACGGCCGGCTGATTGTCGTCGGCCGTCGAGAACACTTGCGAGTGCTTCGTCGGGATCGTGGTGTTCTTCGTGATCATCTTCGTCATCACGCCGCCCAGCGTTTCGATACCGAGCGAGAGCGGGGTCACGTCGAGCAGCAGCACGTCCTTGCGGTCACCCGAGAGGACCGAGCCCTGAATCGAGGCCCCCGCGGCCACGGCTTCGTCCGGGTTCACATCCTTGCGCGGTTCCTTGCCGAAGAATTCCTTGACCTTCTCCTGCACCTTCGGCATGCGGGTCATCCCGCCGACCAGAATCACGTCGTCGATGTCGCTCACCTTCACGCCGGCATCCTTGATGGCCAGACGGCAGGGATCGATCGTGCGGGCGATCAGCTCTTCGACCAGCGCTTCGAGCTTGGCGCGCGTGATCTTCAGGTTCAAGTGCTTCGGACCCGAGGCATCGGCCGTGATGTACGGCAGGTTGATTTCAGTCTGCTGGCTCGACGACAGTTCGATCTTGGCCTTTTCCGCCGCTTCCTTCAGGCGTTGCAGCGCGAGCACGTCTTTCGACAGATCGACGCCTTGTTCCTTCTTGAACTCGCCGATGATGTAGTCGATGATGCGCTGGTCGAAGTCTTCGCCACCGAGGAACGTGTCGCCGTTGGTCGACAGCACTTCGAACTGGTGTTCGCCGTCCACGTCCGCGATTTCGATGATCGAGATGTCGAACGTGCCGCCACCCAGGTCATACACCGCGATCTTGCGGTCGCCGCCTTCCTTCTTGTCCAGACCGAATGCCAGTGCGGCAGCGGTCGGCTCGTTGATGATGCGCTTGACTTCCAGACCAGCGATACGGCCGGCGTCCTTCGTGGCCTGACGCTGGCTGTCGTTGAAGTAGGCCGGCACCGTGATCACGGCTTCCGTGACCGGCTCGCCCAGGTAGTCCTCGGCGGTCTTCTTCATCTTGCGCAGCACTTCGGCGGAAATCTGCGGCGGGGCCAGCTTCTGGTCGCGCACTTCCACCCAGGCATCGCCGTTGTCAGCCTTGACAATCTTGTAAGGCATCAGGCCGATGTCCTTTTGCACTTCCTTTTCTTCGAAGCGACGGCCGATCAGGCGCTTGACAGCGTACAGCGTGTTCGTCGGATTGGTCACCGCCTGGCGCTTGGCCGGTGCGCCGACCAGAATCTCGCCATCTTCCATATAGGCGATGATCGACGGCGTGGTGCGGGCACCTTCCGCGTTCTCGATGATCTTGACCTGATTGCCTTCCATGACGGCCACGCACGAGTTCGTGGTGCCCAAGTCGATACCAATGATTTTGCCCATGTTTATTTCTCCTAGCGTCCTTTGCGTCGTTCCGTGGGGCCTGTGGCCCGCTCAAATCGTTGATCTGCACGTCATATGGGTGCAGCCCGGTCCATTTCAAGACCCTTCTTGTCGTCCGGTTTTACCCCGCGTCATGCCAGCGTATCCATCGGCATGACGCCCGTGCAGTCCACGGCCGGGAATGCCGTGACGGTTGCCGGAACGCCGAAACTTGCCATGATGTCATGACGTTCGACGCCGGCGCGACCCGATTACTTGGCCGCCGCGACGGTCACGAGCGCCGGGCGCAGCACGCGATCGGCGATCAGGTAGCCCTTTTGCAGTACCGCGACGACGGTGTTCGGTTCCTGCTCGGCGGGCACCATCGAAATGGCCTGATGTTGATGCGGATCGAACTTCGCACCGGCCGGGTCGATGACCGTCACCCGGCTGCGTTCGAGCGCCGAGACAAGCTGGCGCAACGTCAGGGCGACGCCTTCCTGGAGCTTGGCCACATCGCCGCTCTTGTCGGCCGCGGCCGCTTCCAGGCTGTCGATCACCGGCAGCAGGTTCTCCGCGAAGCTCTCGACGGCGAATTTGCGCGCCTTTGCCACGTCCTCTTCCGCACGGCGGCGAACGTTCTCCATCTCGGCGCGCGCGCGCAAGGCGTCGTCGCGCAGGGCTGCCGCTTCGGCCTGGGCCGCCAGCAGTTGCGCCTCGACCGAGGGCAGCGCGTCGTTCGCGCCCGCCGCGTCGGTCGGGGCCGCTTCGGCCTGGGACGGAATCGGCTGATCGGGGGTGTTTTGCGGTTCAGTCATGAGCTTGAGTCGTCAAAAGGTTCTTGCGGCGCACCACGACGATGCGCCACCGGTTCAAATCCCTTTGGATAGTAGGGGCGTTCACACCGATTTCAAGGGCTGGCGGCGCGCTGTGCGCCATGCCGGTGCGCGCCGCGTGCCGATAAATATCCGGTTACACGCGTTACGAGTCCACTATTGTATCGGCCGTTGCTGCGACCTAACATGAAATACGGTTCAGCGGATGTATGTGCCGCGCTGAACCCGGCCGCTCGCCGGACATCCCCCGTCCCGTCGAGCGCTCTCTCAGGAGCGCATCATGAAGCTGCCACTGGCTGTTGTCTTCATCCTTGCGTTGGTGACGACGGTAACGATTACGATCTGCTTGTCCGGCGCAGTCACCCCCCGCGATACCGAATACGGTGGCGTGCGGGCGGTGCTGTATCACGACTTTGAAATGCCGGGCGTTCCGGTGCATTCGTCCAATACCGGAATTCCTTCGCGCTAGTCACCCGAGGGCGCGGCCGTCTCATCGACGGGTCAGCGCTCTCGCACGTCCCCTCTATTCGCCAACGCCACCGAGACGCCGTCGATCCCGTTTCGTCGGCCGCCCGTGCATTTGCGCCGCGGGCTCCTGAAACAAACGTCGGCGTTCACTCTCATCCGCACGCATGCGCCGACTGGCGTCGGTCTCTTCATACAGCGACTGTGCCACCGGGGCCGAGCCCCGGACTTCCGCGATGGCCTTCACACGCACTTCCCAGCGCGTGCTGCCGTTATCCACCGTGACAAGGTCCCCCGGGCGCACGTCGCGCGCCGGTTTGACCCGGGCGTCGTTGCACAGCACCCGCCCACGGTCGACGGCTTGCGTGGCGAGGGAACGCGTCTTGAAGAAGCGCGCCGCCCATAACCATTTGTCGATGCGGGTGGCGGCCTGCGGCGAATCGTCCACCTTGACGCTCACGTGTCCGCTCCGGGTTGGCCCTGCGCCGATAAGGCCGACGCTGCCGCCGCCGCATTGGCTTCGTCGAACGCCGCCACGGCCGCGACTTGCCGTTGCCGGGTCGATGCCACCGCCGCCGCCGACGCCTGAGCGGCGCCCTCGGGCGTGAGCACCGGCCACCCTTGCAGGTGACGCGCAGCAATTTCGCCAAGCGCCGTGATCCAGGCGCTCGCACCGTTCAGACATGGGATGAAATGGAATGCCTTGCCGCCGCTGGACAGGTACGCGTGGCGCCCTTCCATATTGATTTCCTCGAGCGTCTCGAGACAGTCCGACGTGAAGCCGGGGCAGAACACATCGACACGGGGTGTGCCGCCACGGCCCAGCTCTTCGAGCGTGGGTGCCGTGTAAGGCTGGAGCCATTCGGCCTTGCCAAAACGCGATTGAAACGTGAGACGACAGGTCGTCTCGTCGAGGCCCAGCGCGGCGCCCAGCGCACGCGCGGTCTTTACGCACTGATCATGGTAAGGATCACCTAGGTCGAGCGTGCGGCGCGGCACGCCGTGAAAGCTCAGCAACAGTCGCTCGCCTGCCGAGAAATCGGGCCGGCCGTGCTGCTGCCAGTAGCCTTCGACCTGCTGACGCAATGCCTCGATGTACGCCGGATGATCGTGATAGTCGCGCACCGTGCGCACATCGGGCTGATTGCGCAGCCGGCCGAGCACGCGGAATACGGCATCGGTCGCGGTGGCGGTCGTACTGCTCGAATACTGGGGATAGAGCGGCAGAACCAGAATGCGCTCGACGCCAGTTTGCCGCAGCGCACGAATGCGCTCCGGAATCGACGGGTTGCCGTAGCGCATGGCGTAGTCGACGACCACGTCGTAGTCGTTCGCGTGCAGCAAGGCCCGCAACGCGTTCGTCTGGTATTCGGTGTTCACCTTGAGCGGAGAGCCGTCGCGCGTCCAGATCGTCGCGTATTTCTGCGCCGACTGGCGCGAGCGGAACGGCAGGATTACCAGCCGCAGCAACGGCTGCCATATCAACGAGGGAATTTCCACGACGCGAGGATCCGACAGAAACTCGCGCAAATAGCGGCGCACGGCCGCGGGACGCGGCTCGTCGGGCGTGCCTAGGTTAATCAGCAGAACGGCCGTCTTGCCGGTCTGGCCATGCGAAATGGGTTCGGGATCGAAGCGCATGGAGCGTACTTTACCGCAAGGCGGGCACCGCGTGCCGGGCCCCGGCCGCCGCGCACCCGCCGTCCGTCAGGGGATGGCGGCGGGTCGCGGCGTTCGGTGCGTCAATTAGCCGCGCGGGGGCTCGCCTTCGCGTGACGGACGATGCGATGCGGTGGGACGCTCGACGCCATGCGCGGGGACCTGCGCACCCTCTGGCTTGCGTTCACGCGGCGCAGGCTGCGGATGTTCCTGCGGTTGCGGGTGCGGCACCGCCTGCGGTGGCTGCTGCGGCCGAACGGGTGCCTGCGGACGCTCCGGTTGAGGCTGCGGTCTCGGCGCGGCTTGCTGACGCTCGATCTGCGGTTGAGGACGAGGCTGCGGCTGCGGCTGAGGATGCGCCATCTGCGGTTGCGGCTGGACGGGTTGCTGCGGCGCTTGCGGCTGTGAGTGCGACTGCCACTGCTGCGGTCGACGCGACGCTCCGGCCGCGTCCGGTTGAACACGCTGCGGCTCGGGCGACGCCGCGGGCGTCTGCGGGAATGGGTGATTCCGCTGCATGTCCCGTTGCGCCGCGTCGTGCCCAGGCTGAGGCACCGCCTGCGGGACTTCGCCTCGCACGGCAGGTTGCCCCGGCACCATCACGCCCGGCGGGTGCGGCACGCCGGACGGCACGGCCTGGCCACCCCGGACTGGCGGTTGGGACTGCGGCGCGAGCTGCCCCGGACGACTCTGATAAACGCCACGCCCTGGCACCCCGGGTTCTCCCGGCCCCCCCGGCACGCCAGGTACCCCCGAGCGCCCCGGCACGCCTGGCATGCCCGGCGTTCCCGGCTCACCCTGCATCGGCGGTACGGCGTGGGTGGGCGGTAGCCCCCCATGCGCCGCTTCCGCGCCCATGGCCTTGAGGGG
>NZ_MKVU01000020.1:229221-245556 GCF_001899225.1 Pandoraea sp. 64-18
GTGAGTTCACGCGACGGCATCGCGCGACCGACCGGCGCACGCGTGGCCAGCACCTGCCGGTTGAACACGCCGGCCGGCGGCGTGACCGGCGCCGGGCGACTATTGCCGAACACGCTCTGCTGCACCGGTGCGACGCCAGGTGTATTCCCAACGCGCCAAGTCTGTCCGGCGCGCGGGGCGGCCAATGCCACCGGCGCGCCGACCCGCCGGCCCTGCACGAAAGCCTGTGCCGGCATCGTCGAGACGGCGCCGCGCACATTACGGTTCACATACACATTGTTGACGTTGATATTCGTGACGTTGGTCGTCTGGATCACCGTCGATCGATTGATATTGGTGACATACGACGGGCTGGCGCGATACGCCGGGCGGTAAGCGTCGTGCGGACCCAACGCAAACCACGCCAGTCCCGCGCCCCCTGCCGCAAACGTAATCCCCCATGCGTTCCCGCCGCTGTTGCCGCTCACCCAGCCGACCAGCGCCGGGGCATACACCGGCCGCACCGCGACCGGCCCCGGCACCCAGCACCAGCGGGCGTCGACATAGGCCCACCGTCCGTAGTGATAGGGCGCGAAGCCCCACGGCGCATCGTCGACCCAGGTCCATCCCCACGGGTCGACCCAGGCCCAATGGCCCGTGCGATACGGCGCCCAGCCCGTCGGCACGTCCGACGGCACCCAAACGGCGCCGTAGCCAGGGGTCTCTTGCCAAGCGCCGTAGTCGTCCAGACTTTCGAAGCCGGTCATGTCGCGCGACACATAGCGCGCGGAGATCGAGCCCTCCTCGCGCGCGTCGCGCTGGCGCACCCATTGGTCGAACCCATCGGCCACGAGTGGCCCGGCCGACTGCTGCGTGAGATTCTGACCCACGAAGGCCACCCGTTGGCCCGATTGCAACGGTACCGACGCGCCTTGACCGTAGACGGTCGCCGCCCCGCGCCAGACGCTCACGGTCGTCACCCCGCCCGGATCGACATCCAGACGATACTCCCCGGCCTGTTGCGGGACGAACGCCAGGTTGGGCGTGTCGATCTCGTAAGGCTGGTTCGGATCGAAAGCCCTCAAATGCAGGCCGACCGTGCCCTGCGTTACGTTCAGTTGCACATTCTGGTCGGTCACGGCCGAGAGAACGACGCTCGTGGACGCCCCCATGCGAACCGCCGTGCCGCCCACATGCATCTCGGCGCGGCTGTTGCGCTCGACCCAGACGGCATCGCCCGTGGTGAGCGGCCGGTTGCGATCGGCATAGCGCCAGTCGCTGGTACCTGCGGGGGCGTACGTGACGGTGCCGTCGAATGCATTCAGCCGCGCCACACGCCCCGGGGGATCGGCGCTCTGTGCCTGCGCCAGCGCGGGAAGTCCCGCCGCGCCAAGGGCGCCGAGCACGAGCCCGACGCCAAGACAGCGAACCACTGTCCGCCAGGAAATCAGGGATTTCATAGACACTCCGGGCACTGTCCGGTGTACGCGCCAAGCGTTGTCTCGGCCGCACCACCTTGTTGCTCTGTCCGAATCCTTCGGCGAACGCCATGACGACGGCTTCGCCACAAGTGACGCTTCAAGCGTAAGACGGCCGTGTGTGACAGCGTGTAAAGGAATGCTACGGGGGTGTAACGAGATGAGGCGCGGGGCCCCGGGACAATACGCGAGACGTTACGCCTGACGACGCGCAGGCTGGGGCGTCACGCCGCCCCCGCCGCCTAATGCTGGCTGAGCGCGCTGGAAAGCAGCTTGGCCGTGATGTCGACGATCGGAATCACGCGCTCGTAGGCCATGCGCGTCGGGCCGATCACGCCCAACGTGCCGACCACTTCGCCATCGACTTCGTACGGTGCCGTGATGACCGTCATTTCTTCGATCGGGACGAGGCTCGACTCGCCGCCGATGAAAATCTGAACACCCTGCGCCCGGCTCGACACGTCGAGCAGCTGCAGCAGGCCGGTCTTGGACTCGAACACGTCGAACAGCTTGCGGAGTCGCGCCATGTTCGACGATAGATCCTCCACGCCCAGCAGATTGCGCTCGCCCGAGATCAGCAAGCTCTCGCGCGAGGTATCGGCCATGGCGTCGCTGCCCGCCTGAACGGCCGCCTGCATCAAGGCACTCATGTCGGAGCGCAGGGCGTCGAGTTCGCCGCGCAAGCTGGCGCGCACCTCATCGAAACTTTGGCCGCCGAAATGGGCGTTCAGGTAGTTTGCCGCCTCGACCAGTTGCGCCGGGGAGTGATCCTTTTCCGTCAGGATGATGCGGTTCTGCACGTCGCCGTCGGGGGTGACGATGATAAGCAACACGCGCTTTTCGGACAGTCGCAGGAATTCGATCTGCCGAAAGATCTGGCTGCGGCGCGGTGTCAGCACCACACCCGCGAACTGCGAGAGATTCGAGAGCACTTCCGCTGCCGAGGCGACCAGTTGCTGCGGCCCGGCCGGCTGCAACCGGGTCTGCACCTGCGACGCCAGCTGATGCACGGCATCGCCGAGCGGGCTTACCGTCAGCATGGTGTCGACGAACAGCCGGTAGGCGCGCGGCGTCGGAACACGACCGGCCGACGTATGCGGGCTGGCCACGAAGCCGAGCGCCTCGAGGTCGGCCATCGCATTGCGGATGGTCGCCGGCGACAGATCGAGCCCGGAGTATCGCGATAGCGTGCGCGACCCCACCGGCTGGCCATCGGCGATGTACCGTTCGATCAGGGTTTTGAGTAGCGTTTGCGCACGTTGATCTAGCATGGCGAAAATTGTAACGCGAAATGTACAAGCACGGCGTGCGGCAAACCCCGAGGGGCCGGCAAGGCCGCGCGTGCCGATGGTTGCTGTCATCGACTTATGGTGTAATGGCGGCATGAAAACAGGGAGCCCTTTCAAGACCGTGGCGCTCGTCGGGAAATACCATGCCGACGGCGTTGCCGAACCGTTGCTCACGCTGGCGGCATGCATCGCCCAGCGAGGACATCACGTCATCTTCGAGCGTGATACGGCGCACAACATCGGCGCGGCCGCCGCCCCCTACCGTCCCCTCGACATTCAGGAAATCGGTACGCAGGCCGATGTGGCGGTGGTCATCGGCGGTGACGGAACGATGCTCGGCGTGGGCCGTCAGCTGGCCGCCTCGAAGGTGCCGCTCATCGGCGTGAACCACGGACGCGTCGGTTTCATCACCGACATTCCGCTCGACGAGATGCGTCAGGTCGTGCCGGCCATGCTCGAAGGGCATTTCGAAGCCGAGCAGCGCACCCTGTTGGCCGCGCGTATCGAGCGCGAAGGCCAGACGCTGTTCGAGACGCTCGCGTTCAACGACGTGGTGGTGAACCGCTCGGGCATCTCGGGCATGGTCGAGCTGCGTGTCGACGTCGACGGCCGCTTCATGTACAAGCAGCGCTCGGACGGCCTGATCGTCGCCACGCCCACGGGCTCGACCGCCTATGCGCTCTCGGCCACCGGCCCGATCCTGCATCCGCGACTTGGCGGCGTGGTGCTCGTGCCGATCGCCCCGCACGCGCTGTCGAACCGCCCGATCGTGCTGCCGGATTCGAGCGATATCGTCATCACGATCACCGGCGGGCGCGAGGTCGGCGCCAACTTCGACATGCAGTCGTTTGCCGAGCTGCGTCAGGGCGACCGGATTCTGCTGGGCCGCTCCGAACATCAGGTGACGTTCCTGCACCCGGTCGGCTACAACTATTACGCGACGCTGCGCCGCAAGCTGCACTGGAACGAGCATATCTCCGACGAAGATCCGTCGCAGACCTGACTTCACGCCCTCCCCGACCGCCCATGCTACGCAGTCTCTCGATTCGCGATTTCGTGATCGTCGATCGTCTCGACCTGGAATTCTCCGCCGGCTTCACCGTGTTCTCGGGGGAGACCGGCGCGGGTAAATCGATTCTGATCGACGCGCTGGCGCTGGCCATGGGCGAGCGCGGCGACACCAGTATGGTGCGCGCCGGACAAACGCGCGCCGACATTACCGCTGAGTTCGCCGCCGACGCCGAGGCCCGCCCCGATCTCGAAGCCTGGCTGCAGGCGCAGGCGCTCACGCTCGAAGAACACGGCGGCGTGCTGCTGCGCCGCGTGCTCGACTCGGGCGGACGCTCGCGCGCCTTCGTCAACGGCACGCCCGCCACCCTCGCCCAACTGCGCGAACTCGGCGAGATGCTCGTCGACATTCACGGGCAGCACGCCCATCAGCAGTTGCTGCGCGCCGACGCACAGCGCCGCCTGCTCGACGCCCATGCGGGCGCCACCGCGCTCGCGGCGGACACGGCGGCGGCGCACAAGGAATGGCGGCGTCTCGTCAAACGTTGCGAGGAAGCCCACGGGCGCGACCGCGAGCTACAGCTCGAGCGCGAGCGTCTCGAATGGCAGACATCCGAACTCGACAAGCTGAATCCGCAGGAAGGGGAATGGGACGACGTGAGCGCCGAGCATCGCCGCCTGTCGCACGCCGCCAGCCTCATCAACGGCGTGCAAGGCGCGCTTGACGTGCTCGCGGAAGCGGATGGTGCGCTCGTCCCGTCGCTCGGTCACGTAGTGCACCAGATCCGCGAACTGGCCGAGATCGATGCCGGGCTGGCCGACGCACTGGCCGCGCTGGAGCCGGCCGAGATCCAACTTCGCGAAGCCGTGCACTCGCTCACGCATTATGCACAACGCATCGATCTCGATCCGGAACGTCTGGCCGTGGTCGAGCAGCGGCTCGAGGCGCTGCACTCGGCGGCCCGCAAGTTCCGGGTTACGCCCGAGCAACTGCCCGCCGAGCAAGCCGAACGCCGTGCCCAGTTGGAAGAGCTGACCGCGTCGCAGGACACGGCCGCCATGCAGGCGGCCGCCGACGCCGCGCACGCAAGCTATCTGACACTGGCGGTCACCTTGTCGAAGGCACGCGCGGCGGCCGCGGCGTCGCTCTCGCGGGAAGTCACGCGCGCCATGCAGGACCTCTCGATGCCGGGCGGACGCTTCGAGGTCGCCCTGAGTCCCACGCCGGAGCCGCAGTCGTTCGGTCTGGAGACGGTCGAGTTTCTTGTCGCCGGTCACCCCGGCGTGCCCACGCGGCCGCTGGCCAAGGTGGCGTCGGGCGGTGAGTTGGCGCGCATCAGCCTGGCGTTGCAGGTGATCGCCAGCAGCGTGAGCCTCACGCCGACCCTGATTTTCGACGAAGTCGATTCGGGCATCGGCGGCGCCGTGGCCGAAGTGGTCGGCCGTTTGCTGCGGGAACTGGGTCAGGGGCGGCAAGTGTTGTGCGTCACCCACCTGCCTCAGGTCGCCGCGCTCGGCCACCAGCATCTGCGCGTGAAAAAACGCAGCGACGGCGATTCGACGATGAGTGAAATCGAGCCGCTCGGTCGCACGGAGCGCGTCGAGGAGATCGCGCGAATGCTCGGCGGCGTCGAGATCACCGCCACCACGCGCAAACACGCGCGGGAGATGCTCGCGCTCTGAGCGCGCACGTTGCCCCCACCGCGCGCCGATCGCTCGCAGGGCAATCACGGGCGGCGATGCATCGTCCGCCCGTGAGCGTCGTCAAACCGGCCCGGCGCTCGCGAACACCGAATCCCACAGCGCCATGACCGCGTCGCGTTCGGCTGCCACATCACTGGCCGGCACGCGGGCCGCTTCCACCCCATCGAGCCGCAACTTGTGCTGGCGTTTGCGATAGATCCGATAAGCAGCGGCTGCACCGTCCGCAAGCGTCGCGTCGATCAGCCCGAGTTGCGCCGCTTCGCGCAACAGCGCGATGTTGCCGGCATTGCGGAGCAGCGACGGATGTGCCCCCGAATGCAGCAGCACCAGGTACTGCACGGTGAACTCGATATCCACCATGCCCCCGCGATCGTGCTTCAGATCGAACAGCGAGGTCGGGTTCGGATGCCCCTCCAACACCTTGCGCCGCATCGACACAATTTCCTGGGCAAGCGGTAGCGCCTCGCGGGGCGTCGCGAGCACCTGCGCGCGGATCTTCTCGAACGTCGCGCCAATCGTCTCGTCCCCGGCACAGAAGCGAGCCCGCGTGAGCGCCTGATGCTCCCAGACCCACGCGGTGTTCGCATTGCCCTCGCGGAACTGGTACTGGCGGAAGCTCTCGACGCTCGTCACCAACAAGCCCGACAAGCCGTTCGGCCGCAGCCGCAGATCGACGTCGAAGAGCGTGCCCGCGCCGGTGTGCGTGGTGAGCCAGGTCACGAAGCGGCGAGCAAGTGCGGCATACGCGTCCGGCGCGCGGTCGTCATCGTCGTCGTAAAGGAAGATCAGGTCGAGGTCGGACACATAGCCCAGTTCCTTGCCGCCGAGCTTGCCATACGCGATGACCGAGAAACGCGGCACCTCGCGGTGGCGCGTGGCCACGTGCGGCCAAACGGTCGAGATCGTCACGTCGACAATGATGTCCGCCAGTTCCGAGAGCCGGTCGCCGATTGCCTCGACCGACAACGCGCCCTGCAAATCGAGCAGCAGGATGCGGAACACCTCGGCGTGATGCGCGCGCCGCAGAATGTCCATCTGCACTTCGACGTTGCCGGCCGCGCCCGACGCATTCAGGCTCAACAGCAACTGTGTTTTGAAAGACGCCCAGTCGAACGGCGCGGCGAGCGCTTCGTCGTCGAGCAGCTCGTCGAGCAATTGCGGGTGACGGATCAGGTAGCCTGCCGCCCAACGCGAGCCGGCCAGCACCTTGACGACGCGCTCCAGCGCGCGCGGATACTCAGTGAGCAGCGCCAGATACGAACTGCGACGGCTGATGGCCGAAAGCAGGTCGAGCATGCGCGCGAGCACGGCGTCGGCCTCGCCCGTGCCCGCCGCGCCTTGCACGGCGCGCTGCACCAGTTGATCGAAGCGGCGCCGGCTGGTTTCGCCCAGCGCCTTGTAGCGCGACGACGTCCAGACGGCGCGTAGCCGGTCGAGGGCACCGTCGGCGTCGGTAAAGCCCAGGCGCGAGAGCTGATGGCCGAGATCGCCCGTCTGTGTCTCGTCGGCCAGACATTCGCTCCACAATTCCGGCGGGCATTCGCATTCGCCCGCCCCCGACGCCGCCGCCTTGCGCCCGCTGCCGCCGGCCTTGTCCGCGAAGATCTCGTCGAACTGCGCGGCGACGAACTCGCGATGCTCGTCGAGCACCGTCATGAAGCTCGCCTCGTCGGGGAAGCCCATGGCGCGCGCCACCGCGAGACGATCGTCGCCGGAGGCCGGGAGGATGTGCGTCTGCGCATCGTCCAGATACTGAATACGGTGTTCGAGCTTACGCAGGAAGACGTAGGCGTTCGCGAGTTCGTCAGCCACATTCTGGGCGAGCCAGCCGCGTCGCGCCGCCACGCCCAGCACGGCGAGCGTCGGCCGCACGCGCAGTTCCGGCTCTTGCCCGCCCCGAATCAGTTGGAACACTTGTGCGGAGAACTCCACTTCGCGAATGCCGCCGCGCCCGAGCTTGATGTCGTTGATGCGTGCCGGCTTGGCGCGCGCGCGGCGCTCCGCCTCGTGACGAATCTGCTCGTGCAGCGCGCGAATCGCGCCGATCACCCCGTAATCCAGGTAACGGCGGAACACGAACGGCTGGACCAGCGCCGCGAGCAGCCGCTCGGTGCGCTTGCCGGGTTCGCTCGCCACCTCCGACACCAGCCGCCCCTTGATCCATGCGTAGCGCTCCCACTCGCGCCCCTGCACGTAGAAATACTCTTCGAGCATCGGCAGGCTGCACACCAGCGGCCCGGAATCGCCATTGGGACGCAGGCGCATGTCCACGCGGAACACATAGCCGTCCGGCGTGAGTTCGGAAATCATGCCGATCAGCTTGCGACCGAGCTTGGTGAAGAATTCGTGGTTCGAGAGCGAGCGCAAGCGGCTCGCCGCCGCCGGGTCGGCGTCGTCGGGCGCCGACGTATCGCCGTCGTCTTCATAGACGAAGATCAGGTCGATGTCCGACGAGACGTTCAATTCGCGTCCGCCAAGCTTGCCCATGCCGACCACCGCGAGCGTCTGTCGCTGCCCTTCCGCATTGCGCGGCACGCCGTGGATGGCTTCGAGCTCGCTCGAGAGGACCGTGATGCCCGCCTGGATGGCGAACTCGGCGAGGGCTGTCATGGCTTCGGTAACCTCGGCCAACTCGGCGCGACCGTCCAGGTCGCGCTGCATGACGGCGCACAAGGCTTCCACGCGCAGCACGCGCAGCGCGCGGGCGAGGCCCGCCTCGTCGACGCCCGCGACCCCCGTGGGTTGCTCGGGCGGCGATAGCTGCGTGCCGGTGATGGCTTCGAAGCGACGGGCGAGCCAACGCGCGTCCACAGGGTGCTCGGCCAAGGCGGGCAATGCCTCGACAAGCGCGGGACGGCTCGCCAGCATGCGCGCCGCGTAGCGCGAGTAGGACGGGATATCGATGGGGTTTTCGGGTGAACTCACTGGCGGGGTTCCGGTCATCAATGAGATTGAAGAGACTTTCGAAGGCTTACCCGTGCGCGATGAAACGCCGGATCACACGTCTGTTTCTCCTACGGCCGGGCCGTCGGGCGGCCTTGGGCTTGTGTTACAGTCTTTGCCACAGAAACTACCACATTCCCTCGTAGACGCGCAGCATGACCGACCGTAAGCCGCCCGCCTCGTCCACCGGCAACCGGTCCTGGTTCTCGTCACTGCCGCGTGGCTTGCGACTGGGCCTGGAATGGCTGCTGGCGCTCGTCGTCATCGCCTATTTCGGACTTGGCGCCGTCGTCCTCACAACCCGGTACGTCATCCTGCCGCGCGTGTCGGACTACCGAGCGCAGATCGAAGCGGCTGCCTCGCGTGCCATCGGCCTGCCCGTCACCATCGGCCGCATCGACGCCGTCTGGCACGGCTGGCACCCTTACCTGACGCTCGAAGACGTTCGCATCACGCGCCGCCCCCCCGCCGCGCGCGCACCCTCGCTCAGCGCTCGAACGACACCCGCGACGCGCGCGGCACGCCCCTCGCCGGACACGCCGCCCGGGGCGCCACCGCCCGCCGAGCCCAGCCTGACGCTCCACCGCCTCGATGCGGTGCTCTCGTGGACCAGCCTGATTCACCTCGACGTGCGCCTGTCGAACCTCACGTTGTCCGAACCCGATCTCACCATCGAACGCCTCACCGACGGCTCGATTCTCGTCGCGGGCATGCCGGTGACGGGCGGCGGCGCCGCGACCGACTCGACCGCCGCCGACTGGCTCATGCGTCAGTCGCGCGTCGTGATCCGCAACGGCACCTTGCGCTGGCGCGATGCCACGCGCAACGCGCCCGACGTCGTCGTCACCCAGGTCAACGCCATGCTGCGCAATCGAGGCTTCGACCATCGCTTCGGCATGCAGGCGACGCCGCCGACGGGCATCGTGGCACCGCTCGACATCCGGGCGCGATTCACGAATCCGCTGTTTGCTCGCCCCGGCGAAGTCAAACGGTGGCGCGGTCAGCTCTACGGCGAAGTCGGCACGCTCGACCTGACTGAACTGGCCCGCTACGTCGACTTGCCGGGCAAGGACACGCGCGGTCGCGTTGCCGCGCGGGCGTGGGTCGACTTCGACGATGGGGCGATCACGGGGGCGACGCTGCGCGCCGCGGGAGCGAATACGTCGGTGCAATTGGCCGACGATTTGCCGCCGCTCACCTTCGACGCCACGCAGGGCCGGATCGACGTGACCCGCGTAACGCCCCACGCCGACGCCGGCTGGCAATTGCGCGCCCGCGATCTGACATTGCAAGCCGCAGGCCGGCCGACGCTCGACGTGCCTGATCTACGCGGCACCTACGCGCCGGGCACGAACGAGCACGGACTGCACGCCACCTTTGCGGGCCCGCGCTTCGACATCGGCGCCGCGATGGCGCTCGTGCCGTCGCTGCCGCTCGCCCCGCAAACACGCGACGCGCTCGCGAGTTTTCGGCCGCGCGGCAGACTGGCCAATTTCGACATCAGCTACCAGGCCCCCAAGCCGCACGGCCCGGGCAACTGGCGCGACCTGCCGGGAATCCGGCAACTGCCGCCCGAGCGCGAACGCTATCGGGTGGTCGCCGACTTTGAAGATCTCGGTGTCGACAGCGCACCGAGCGAGCATCCGCCGGCGAATCCGGGGTCGCCCAATGCGGGACGCCCGGGCTTCGCCAATCTGAGCGGGCACATCGACGCCGATCAGTCGCGCGGCAGCCTGACCCTCAACGCGAAGCACGCCGCGCTCGACTTTCCCGGCCGCTTCGACCAGCCGCGCATCGATCTCGATACGCTCACCGCGCGCACGTCGTGGCGCGTCTCGCACTCGGCGACGCAACGCGACGCCCCGGCGGACGTAGCGGTGCGCGTGGACGCCCTGCACCTGCAGAACGCCGAATTGACGGGCGATGTGACCGGCACGTGGCGCAATGGCGGCAAGGGCAATGGCATCGTCGACCTGAAGGGCAACATTGTGCGCGCGAGCGCCAGCGCGGTGCCGCGCTATCTGCCGACCGACATCGGCGCGAGCGTGCGGGATTATCTGCAACGCGCGCTGCTCGCTGGCACGGTGCAGAACGCGCCCTTCGCGGTACAGGGCGATCTCGACAACTTCCCGTACGGCAAGGGCGGCGGCAAGTTCCGCATCGACATTCCGCTGGTCGACGTCGCCTTCAACCCGTCGCCGGTGCGCCCCGGCCACACGGAAGTCTGGCCGGCCTTTGACAAGGTGCGCGGCAATCTGCGCTTCGACGCCGACAAGTTGCATATCGCCATCGACAGCGGCACAGTCTTCGGCGTCACGCTCACCCAGGTGGTGGGCGACATCAACGACATCGGACAGGACGATTCCGTGCTCACCCTCAAGGGCGACGCGCGCGGCCCGGCGGCCGACTTCGTGAAGTACCTGAACGGCAGCCCGGTGGGGCACTGGATCGGCGACTTTACCGACGAAACACGCGCAAGCGGCACCACACAGCTCGCGATGCAGTTGTCGATGCCGCTCGATCACACCGATCGGTCCAAGGTCACGGGCCGCGCGCGCTTCCTGCGCAACGACATCACACTGCTGAACGGCCTGCCGACCTTCGGCGCCGTGGACGGGGAACTCGCGTTCACCGAGCGCGGCATTTCGCTCGACAATCTGCGCGGCACGTTCCTCGGCGGCGACCTGCGCGCGTCCGGCGGCAGTCGCAGCGACGGCACCATCGCGCTGAACATTGGCGGCACGTTGAGCGCGCAAGGCCTGCGCGACAATCAGGAAAGCGCCTCACTGGCGCAACTGGCCAAGCGCATGACGGGCGGCACGCCCTATTCGGCAACGGTCACGGTGCGCCAAGGCATGACCGAGGTGGCGGTCCAATCCACGCTCGTCGGCCTGGCCGTCAACCTGCCCGCCCCGCTCGGCAAGCGTGCGGAGACCTCGTTGCCCGCGCGCTTCACGCTGCGTCCCCAGCCGAGTCCGGGCGGCCGTCGCATTGATACACTCGACTTCGCCGTCGGCAGCGTTCAAGGCAATTACGTGCAAGAGCATAGCGGCGGGAGTGCCGGAAACCCCGCGCGCGTGGAGGTGCTGCGTGGCGGCATCGGCATCAACCAGCCCGTGCCCGCGCCGCGCGAGGGGGTTCAGGCAGCCGCCCAGTTCGATACGCTCGACGTGGACGCCTGGCGAAGCGTGATCGCGTCGCTCACCAGCGACGCCGGGAGCGCCAACGCGCCAGCCCCCCAAAGCGCCCCGGGCACGCCCCCCGCCCCGGCGGGGCCGTCGGCCACAGTCACGACGGCGCGCGACGAGTTCGGCGCGCTCACGCCCTACCTGCCGACGCGTCTCGCCCTGCATGCCAAGCAGGTGCGCCTGATGTCGCGCCAGTGGCCGGAACTGGTGGTGGGCGCCCAGCGCAGCGATCGCGACTGGCAGGTCAGTCTGGCCTCCGACCTCGTTTCCGGCTTTGCCGAGTGGCATGCGCCCGATGCGAAGAACCCGTCGGGCACGTTGCGCGCGCGGCTCGCGAAGCTGGTGATTCCGCGCGAGGACCACGGCAACGATGTTCTCACCCAAGTGCTCGATGAGCCGAGCGACGAGTTCCCGGCCATCGACGTCGTGGCCAATGAGTTCGTGCTGCGCGACAAGCCGCTGGGCCGGCTGCAATTGAACGCGCACAACGATATCGAGGACGGCGTGCCCGTGTGGCAACTCACCCAACTCTCGCTCAGCAACAGCGCCGCCACGCTCAACGTCAAGGGCAACTGGCGCACCTCGCGTCGCCGCGCAGCCCCCGCGGCGAGCGACGACGTGCCGCGCCGCACCATGCTCGACTTCAATCTCGACGTGAAGGACGCGGGTGGCCTGCTCGACCGCCTGGGGATGCCCAAGACCGTCAAGGACGGCTCGGGGACGGTCTCGGGCCGTTTCGGTTGGCGAGGTGGTCCCGACGCGATCGACTACCCGACGCTCGGCGGCCGTGTCACGATCGATCTCAAGCGCGGGCAGATCCTGAAGGCCGACCCCGGACTGGCCAAGCTGCTGGGCATTTTTTCCGTGCAGACACTCGCCAAGTTCCTGACGTTCAATTTCAGCAGCGTGATCGGCAGCGGCCTGCCATTCGACAGCATCGACGGGAACGCCACGATGCAGGGTGGCGTGGCCAACACCACCGATCTGACGATCAATGCCAATGCCGCGACCATCAGGATCGACGGTCATACCGACCTCGCGCGCGAGACGCAGGACCTGACCGTGCTGGTGCTGCCGAAGATCAATGCGGCGTCAGCGTCGCTCGCGTGGGCGATTGTCAACCCGGCACTGGGCATCGGTTCGTTTTTCGCGCAACTGGCGCTGGGCGAGCAGCTCTCGCGCACGCTCTCGACGACCTACCATGTGAGCGGATCCTGGGACAATCCCATCATCGAACAAGCCGACGGCAATAAGAGTAAGATCGTGCCATCCCCGGAAGCGCTGCCCGGCGCGCAAAACAGCGCGCAACTGTCCGGCATGCGCGGCAACTGAGGGCATTTCCGAGATGCCTGAGACGTTCGGTATGTGCCATATGCCGCTTTATTCGCCGGAAATGCCGGAGACACGGTTCCGCGCCACATCCACCGATGACATGACGAGTCCCGACACACCGTCTACCGCACAGTCCACCGCCGCGCCGGCGTTGCCATACGGACATTGGAAGCACGCCTTGCCGGGGTCTTCGATGGCCGCATGGGCCGGTCGGGTGGCGACGCCCTGCGTTTTCCCGAGTTGCCCCGTGCCATGGGCGACGGTACGCTCGGCGTCGTACCCGCGGCCCCTGTCGACCACGGGCCGTCGCGCATCCGTGCCGCGTGCTGGCGTGCGCGCAGGGCGGCCTGGCGTGCTGCAGGGTTGATTTCGCTATCTCCGCCCTCATCTATCGAACATATTTCCTTGGCCTGACACCGCATGAAAATCATCGACACCGGCATCCAGAACCTGGCCACGGCCCGCGAGCTGCTGCTCACGCCGTACGGCCTTGACGAAAGCCACCTGCAACGCGCACTGGGTGACATCTTCACGCACCGCGTGGACTATGCCGACCTGTATTTCCAATACACACGCAGCGAAGCCTGGAGCCTCGAGGAAGGCATCGTCAAATCGGGGTCGTTCTCGATCGATCAAGGCGTGGGCGTGCGTGCCATCGTGGGCGACCGGACGGCGTTCGCCTACTCCGACGACATCTCCGACATCGCGCTCAAGGACGCCGCCGCGGCCACGCGCAGCATCGCCACGGCCGGACGCGGGCGTGTGAAGGTCGGTAGCAAGCTCTCGAATACCAGCGGGCACGGGCTGTACCTGCCGTCCGATCCGCTCGCCTCGCTCGACGCAAACGGCAAGGTGGCGTTGCTCGAACGCATCGAAAAGCTCGCGCGCGCACGCGATCCACGCGTGTCGCAAGTGATGGCGGGGCTGGCCGGCGAGTACGACGTCGTGCTGGTCGCGCGCAGCGACGGCGTGATCGCCGCCGACGTGCGTCCGCTGGTGCGCGTGTCGGTCACGGTCATCGTCGAATCCAACGGCCGCCGTGAAATGGGCAACAGTGGCGGCGGGGCGCGTCTTGACTACGCGTTCTTCACCGACGATCTGCTCGAAAAATACGTCAAGGAAGCGGTCGACGGCGCGATCGTCAAGCTCGACGCCCGCCCGGCACCGGCCGGGGCGATGACAGTCGTGCTCGGGCCGGGCTGGCCCGGCGTGCTGCTGCACGAAGCCATCGGCCACGGTCTGGAAGGCGACTTCAACCGCAAGGGCTCGTCGGCCTTCTCCGGACGCCTCGGCGAGCGTGTCGCCGCCAAGGGCGTCACGGTGGTCGACGACGGCACACTGTCCAACCGCCGCGGCTCGCTGAACATCGACGACGAAGGCAATCCGACGCAGTGCACCACGCTCATCGAAGACGGGATTCTGCGCGGCTATATGCAGGACAGCCTGAACGCGCGTCTGATGAAGATGCCGGTTACGGGTAACGGCCGGCGCGAGTCGTATGCCGCACTGCCGATGCCGCGCATGACCAACACGTACATGCTCGGCGGCGACAAGGATCCCGAGGAAATCATCGCGTCGGTCAAGCGCGGGTTGTACGCCGTGAACTTCGGCGGTGGCCAGGTGGATATTACCAATGGCAAGTTCGTGTTCTCGATGTCCGAGGCCTACATGATCGAGGACGGCAAGATCACGTACCCGGTCAAGGGCGCCACGCTCATCGGCAACGGGCCCGAATCGCTCAAGGACGTCACGATGATCGGCAACGATATGTCGCTCGACTCGGGCGTGGGTGTGTGCGGCAAGGAAGGCCAGAGCGTGCCGGTGGGCGTCGGTCAACCGACGCTGCGCATGGAGAACATGACGGTCGGCGGCACGGCGTAAGGCTGGCGGCGCGTGCCATGTTACGCGTCGGATGGCGCACCGCAAAAAATGCGTCAAGCATAGCAAAGCGCCCGGCTCAAACCGGGCGTTTTCGCGTGTTTTTCGATAAACACGATTATTTGATGCAATTTGACGCCTTGAAATACGTAAAATCCGCGTGTTTTCCAGCCGATTAGCGGCCCCTGCGGTTGCGGCGTCATTCGATTAGGCGTATAAAGTGATTCCAGTGCACGGCAAATGCGTGCAATGCAATGTTGAACACATCTCTCATGACCGCCCATCCGTCTTACTTTTATTTTTTTGCGATTCTCACACCGCTGGCGGAAGGAGAGGGGCAGTTGCAGCAGTAAGCACCGAAACGAATCCTGAAAAACCGCCAGACAGCCTGGCGGTTTTTTTTTGACCCGAATCCCGAGAAACGAACCGCAGTTCGAACTGCGCAGGAGAAATGCCATGCCTCCCCACAACACCGATGATGTCCGTATTCGCGAACTCAAGGAACTGACGCCGCCGGCGCATCTGATTCGCGAATACCCATGCTCGGACAAGAGCGCGGACCTCATCCATCGCTCGCGCGGCGCCATCCACCGCGTGCTGCACGGCATGGAAGACCGTCTCGTCGTCATCATCGGCCCCTGCTCGATCCACGATCCGAAAGCCGCGATGGAATACGCCGCGCGCCTGGTCGAACAGCGCGAGCGCCTGAAAGGCGAACTCGAAATCGTGATGCGCGTGTACTTCGAAAAGCCGCGCACGACGGTGGGCTGGAAGGGTCTGATCAACGACCCGCACATGGACAACAGTTTCAAGATCAACGACGGCCTGCGCCTCGCGCGCGACCTGCTTGCCCAGATCAACGAACTGGGGCTGCCCGCCGGCACCGAGTACCTCGACATGATCAGCCCGCAGTACATCGCCGATCTCGTGTCATGGGGCGCCATTGGCGCGCGCACCACCGAATCGCAGGTGCACCGCGAACTGGCATCGGGCCTATCGTGCCCGGTCGGATTCAAGAACGGCACCGACGGCAACGTGAAGATCGCCGTCGACGCCATCAAGGCCGCGTCGCAGCCGCACCATTTCCTGTCGGTGACGAAGGGCGGCCATTCGGCCATCGTGTCGACCGCGGGTAACGAAGACTGTCATCTGATCCTGCGGGGCGGCAAGACGCCGAACTACGACGCCGCCAGCGTGCAGACCGCCTGCGACGACATCGCCAAGTCGGGCCTGGCCGCGCGCGTAATGATCGACGCATCGCACGCCAACAGCCAGAAGAAGCATGAAAACCAGATCCCGGTCTGCGAGGACATCGCCCGCCAGATCGCCGGCGGCGACGACCGGATCATCGGTGTGATGGTCGAGTCGAACCTCGTGGCCGGGCGTCAGGACCATGTGCCCGGCAAGCCGCTGACTTACGGCCAGAGCATCACCGACGCCTGCATCGACTGGGAAGACAGTCTGAAGGTGCTCGATACGCTGGCCGATGCCGTGCGTGCGCGTCGTCTGGCACGCGGCGCAGGTAATTGATGTGGC
>NZ_MKVU01000020.1:245567-427219 GCF_001899225.1 Pandoraea sp. 64-18
CGAACATCAGGTCGGACAGGCGATTGATGTACTGACGCGGCGCGGGGGCCACTGTCTCCTCGACGCCCAGCGCCACCATGGCGCGCTCCGCCCTTCGGGCAACGGTCCGGACCACGTGCGCCAGCGCTGCCGCGCGCGTGCCGCCCGGCAGGATGAACTCCTTGAGCGGCGGCAGATCGGCGTTGTAATGCGCCAGCCAGCCGTCGAGCCTGGCCACCTGGGCATCGCCGATCAGCGTGTGACGCGGCATGCTCAGTTCTCCGCCGAGATCGAACAGATCGTGCTGAACGTCGAGAAGCACGGCGCGCACGTCCGGCGGCAAGTCTTCACACAGCAGCACCCCGAGGTGCGAATTGGTCTCGTCGATCTCGCCGATGGCGACGATACGCGGGCTGAACTTGTCCACGCGCGCGCCGTCCCCGAGGCCGGTCTTGCCGCCGTCGCCCGTGCGCGTGACGATCTTGCTCAAACGATTCCCCATCTTCTGCTCTCTACCCCTTGCGGCATCGCTTGCCCGCCAGCACGCAATCCGGCTGCGGGGGCCACTTGCCTTCATCGATTGAAATGCGCCGCGCAGGCCCCGGATGGCCACTTTTCGGGCGATTCCGATGGCGCGCATTGGCGGCAAGTCCGTATGATATGACGCAAAGGGTGGGGAAAAACGCCGCCACAGCGTAAAATCCCCGCTCATAAGGCGTCAGGGCGTGCGCACCGAAGTATTGTCGTTGCACCCCATGCCCGAGACCCCGCCACCGATTTGGAGCCTGCCACCGCCGACCGGCGCTGGCCGCCCGGAGACCCGAAGGAGAAAGCCGTGAATCATCCCCACCTGCCGTTCGCCGCCAAGCGGGCGTTCCCCGACGTGCTGCTCATCGAGCTCCAAGCGCTGCTGGGCGAGCGCGTGAGCACGCAAGCGGCGCTGCGCGAACATCACGGCCGGGACGAGTCTCCGTTCGATCCCATGCTGCCCGATGCCGTCGCCTTCGCGCACAGCACCGACGAGGTGTCGCAGATCGTCAAGCTGTGCGCCAAATACAACGTCCCCATCATTCCGTACGGCGCGGGCTCGTCGCTGGAAGGTCACCTGCTCGCCGTCGAGGGCGGCCTGTCGCTCGACCTCTCGGAAATGAATCAGGTCGTCTCGATCAACGCCGAAGACCTGACCGTCACCACGCAACCGGGCATTTCGCGCAAGGCGCTCAATGAAGCACTGCGCGACACCGGCCTGTTCTTCCCGATCGACCCGGGCGCCGACGCCAGCATTGGCGGCATGTGCGCCACGCGCGCGTCGGGCACCAACGCCGTACGCTACGGCACGATGCGCGAAAACGTGCTGGCATTGACCGTCGTGCTCGCTGACGGCCGCGTGATCCACACCGGTACGCGCGCCCGCAAGTCCTCGGCCGGCTACGACCTGACGCGCCTGTTCGTCGGCAGCGAAGGCACGCTGGGCATCATTACCGAGGCGACGGTGCGTCTGTATCCGCAGCCCGAGGCTGTGTCCGCCGCGATCTGTGCGTTCCCCACCATGACGGACGCCGTGAACTGCGTCATTCAGACGATTCAGTTGGGTGTGCCGGTCGCTCGCGTCGAGTTCGTCGATGCGCTGGCCGTGCGCGCGATCAACAAGCATTCCAAGCTGACGCTGCCCGAGACGCAAACGCTGTTCTTCGAATTTCACGGCAGCGATGCGGGCGTGAAGGAGCAAGCGCAAACCGTCGAGGAACTGGCCAAGGACAACGGCGGTACCGGTTTCGAATGGGCCACCCGCACGGAAGACCGCAACCGTCTGTGGAGCGCGCGGCATAGCGCGTACTTTGCAATGCTGCAACTCCGGCCAGGCTGCCGCGCGGTGACCACGGACGTTTGTGTGCCGATCTCGCGTCTGGCCGAGTGTGTGGGCGAAACCGAGCAAGACCTGCGGGCGTCGAGTTTGCCCTGCCCGATCGTGGGACACGTGGGCGATGGCAATTTCCACGTCGCTATCCTCATCGATCCGGCCAAGCCTGAAGAGATCGAGGAGGCCGAACAACTCAACCAGCGCATCGTCGAGCGAGCAATTCGCATGGGCGGCACATGCACTGGCGAACATGGCGTCGGCCTGCACAAGATGGGCTTCCTCGTGACCGAGCATGGCGAAGGCGCGATCGACGTCATGCGGGCGATCAAGACTTCGCTCGATCCGCACAATCTGCTCAATCCGGGCAAGATTTTCCAGCTGCACCCGGCGATCTGAACGCCGCATGAACGCCCCCGCCACCCCGCAAGGTCAATCCGGCCCGCTTCCGGCGGGTGCCGCGACCGAGAATGCCGACGCCCTGACCACGCGCCAGCGTCACTTGCTCGATGCGCTCGCGCAGATCCTGCCGCCGCATTGCATTCTGCATCGACGCGAAGACACCACACCGTACGAGTGCGACGGTCTCGCCGCGTATCGTCGTGTGCCGCTCGCCGTTGTGCTGCCCGAGTCGGAATCGCAGGTGCAGCGCATTCTGCAGGCGTGTCATCAGCTCGGCATCCCGGTCGTGCCGCGCGGCGCGGGCACCAGCCTGTCCGGCGGGGCGATGCCCATCTCCGACGGCCTGGTGCTCTCGCTTGCCAAGTTCAAGAAGATCGTCGAAGTCGATCCCTATGCGCGCACTGCCACGGTGCAGCCCGGCGTTCGCAATCTGGCGATCTCGGAAGCCGCCGCACCTTATGGCCTGTATTACGCGCCGGATCCGTCGTCGCAGATCGCCTGCACCATCGGTGGCAACATCGCGGAGAATTCCGGCGGCGTGCACTGCCTGAAGTACGGATTGACCGTGCACAACGTGCTGCGCGTGCGCGCCATCACGATGTCCGGCGAGGCCATCGAATTCGGCTCGCTTGGCCCCGATGCGCCAGGACTCGATCTGCTGTCGGTCTTCATCGGCAGCGAGGGCATGTTCGGCGTGGTCACCGAAATCACCGTCAAGCTGGTGCCCAAGGCGCAGACGGCACAGATCATCATGGCGAGCTTCGACGACGTGGAGACCGGCGGCAACGCCGTGGCCGCGATCATCGCGGCGGGCATCATCCCGGCGGGCCTGGAAATGATGGACAAGCCGGCCACCCAGGCCGTCGAGTCGTTTGTGCACGCCGGTTACGACCTCGAAGCGGCCGCCATCCTGTTGTGCGAATCGGATGGCACACCGGAAGAAGTCGCCGAGGAAATCATGCGCATCTCCCACGTGCTGCGCACCTCGGGCGCGACACGGCTACAGATTTCCCGCAGTGAAGAGGAGCGTCTGCGCTTCTGGTCGGGACGCAAGAACGCATTCCCCGCGGCCGGGCGCATATCGCCGGACTATTACTGCATGGACGGCACGATTCCGCGCCGTGCGATTGGGACCTTACTCAAACGCATCGAAGGTCTGGAACAACAGTACGGATTGCGCTGTATTAACGTCTTTCACGCGGGAGACGGCAATATGCATCCGCTCATTCTTTTCAACGGCAACGACCTCGACGAGTGGCACCGTGCCGAGGCGTTCGGCAGCGACATTCTCGAAGCCTGTGTCGAACTCGGCGGCACGATCACAGGTGAGCACGGCGTGGGCATCGAGAAGATCAACTCGATGTGCGTGCAGTTCTCGCCCGACGAGCGCGACGCGTTCTTCGGGGTGAAGCGCGCCTTCGATCCGGTCGGGCTGCTCAATCCCGACAAGGGGATCCCTACGCGCGCGCGTTGTGCCGAATACGGCAAGCTGCATGTGCGTGGCGGTCTGTTACCGCATCCCGACCTGCCGAGGTTCTGACATGCGAGCGCTGTCGGAATGGCTGCCACACGATTGGCGGCAGCGGCTCTACATCATCATCTTCGAGGCCGACACGCGCGAAGGGCGGCTCTTCGACATTGCGCTGCTCATCGCCATCGTGCTGTCGGTGCTCACGGTCATCGTGTCGAGCGTGCCGGCCGTTCAAGCCACGGCCTCGCTGCCGATGGCGATCCTCGAGTGGTTCTTCACGCTGCTCTTCACGGCCGAGTACCTCGCGCGGCTGCTCAGTGCGCACCGGCCGCTACGTTACGCGCTGTCCTTTTACGGCATCATCGACCTGCTCGCAATCCTGCCGACCTACCTGGCGATTCTGGTGCCCGAGCTGCATGGCCTGATCGACGTGCGCCTGCTGCGCCTGATGCGTGCGTTCCGGATTCTCAAGCTCACGGCGTATGTGAACGAAGCCGGCGTGCTCAGCATTGCGCTCTACAACGCGCGCCGCAAGATCCTCGTGTTTCTCGGGTTCATCTCGATCATCGTGGTGATCTTCGGCACGCTCATGCATATCATCGAGGGGCCGGAACATGGCTTCACGAGCATTCCGGTCGGCATCTATTGGGCCATCGTCACGCTCACGACCACTGGCTATGGCGACGTGGTGCCCGTCACCGGACTGGGCAAGGCGATCACCGGCTTCGTCATGTTGCTGGGCTACAGCGTGATTGCGATTCCCACCGGCATCATGGGTGCCGAAATTCATTCGGCCATGCGCAAGAAGGCGATCACCACGCGCACCTGCCATCAGTGCCACACCGAAGGGCACGACCCCGACGCCCGCTACTGCAAGGATTGCGGCAGCGAGCTGGGGCCTTATCAATCCGACCTGCCACCGCCGCCAGAACCCAGCTGATGACCGATACGAACGACACTCTCGAGCACTTCCGCGCCGTCATCGAGCACGCCACGGCGCACCGCGCGCCCCTCCAATTGCGGGGGGGCGGCACCAAGGCGTGGTACGGCCAGCAACGCGTGGGCGACGTGCTGGACACGCGCGACTACAGTGGCATCGTCGCCTATGACCCGGCGGAACTGGTCATCACCGCCCGCTGCGGCACGCCACTGGCCGACATTGAAGCAGCGCTCGCAGAACGCAATCAGTTGCTGCCGTTCGAGCCGCCCTATTTCGGCCACGGCGCGACCCTCGGCGGTGCGGTGGCCGCCGGGCTTGCCGGGCCGCGCCGCAGTGCCGTGGGTGCCGTGCGCGACTTCGTGCTCGGGGCCAAATTGATGGACGGTCGGGGTCATGTGCTGAACTTCGGCGGGCAGGTGATGAAAAACGTCGCCGGTTACGACGTCTCGCGCATGCTCGCCGGTTCGCTCGGCACGCTGGGCCTCATTCTCGAGGTGTCGCTCAAGGTGCTGCCGCAACCGTTTGCCGAGCTGACGCTGCAATTCGAAATGAACGCCATCGACGCCGTGCGCAAGCTCAACGAATGGGGCGGGCAACCGCTGCCGATCACCGGCAGCGCGTGGCGCAACGACTTGCTGGTGATTCGTCTGGCGGGCGCGTCGGCGGGGATCAAGGCCGCGCGTGTAAAGATGGGCGGGGAGCTGGTCGACGCCATTCATGCGGCCAAGTTCTGGCACGCCATCCGCGAGCAGACCGACAACTTCTTCGCCGACGCGGGACCCGGGCAGGCGCTGTGGCGCCTGGCGGTGCCTTCGACGGCCGAGCCGCACCGGCTGCCGGGCAAGCAACTCATCGAGTGGGGCGGCGCACAGCGCTGGTGGATCACCGACGCCGACGCGCAAATCGTGCGCTCGGCGGCACGGCAGGACGGCGGGCACGCCACGCTCTTCCGCTACGGCGAACCTGGCGTGAGCGTCTTCACGCCGCTGCCCGCACCGGTCATGCGCATTCACCGCAATCTAAAGTCGGTGTTCGACCCCGCCGGTATCTTCAATCCGGGACGGATGTATCCGGAGTTCTGAGCAGGATGCCCCCGCGGGGGCGCCAAGTCCGGTAATCTCGCTCGGTGCGCTCAACGCTTCGTGTCGAGCAATCGCGCGATCTCGGACGCGAGCGTGCGCACCGCCGCGTCGACCTCACGCGTGAACGGCTGCCCGCCGTTGATGCGCAGAAAGTGGTCGTAGCGTGCCGAGTTGGAAAACAGGCTACCCGGCGCTACGCGAATCCCCTTGGCGAGTGCAGCGTCGAACAGTAACTCCGAGCTGACACCGCCCGGCATCTCGACCCACAGACTCAATCCGCCCGCGGGCAACGTCAGTCGCGTGCCCGCAGGGAAGTAGGTCGCGATCGCTTCGGCCATCGCCGCACGATGCTCGCGCAACTGGGCGCGCAAATGCCGCAGATGGCGGTCATAGCGCGGCGAGTCGATAAACTCGCCCATCGCGATCTGGGCGAGCGCTTCGTTGGGACGCGTCTGCGCGTACTTCAACATCTCCACGCGCCCCTGCCACTTGCCGCCCGCGATCCAGCCCAACCGCATGCCCGGCGCCAGCGTCTTGTGCAGCGATGCGCAATGAATCACATTGCCGGTCGTATCCCAGGAACGAACGGCGGCCGGCACGTTACCGTCGTCGCCCAGCGCCGAATAGGTGTCGTCTTCGATGATCGCAATCCCGCGCGACGCCGCCCACTTCACAAGCCGTGCCTTGTGCGAATCGGGCATCACCGACCCGAGCGGATTCTGGAAATGCGGCACGACGATGATCGCCTTGATGTTGTCGTAGGTCTCGCTTGCCAGTTCGAGCGCTTCGAGTGAGATGCCGGTCTGCGGACTCGTGGGAATTTCGAGTGCGCGCATGCCCATACTCTCCAGCGTCTGCAACAGCGCGTAATACGTGGGCGACTCGACGGCAACCACGTCGCCCGCGCCAGCCACCGCACGCAGCGCGAGATTGATCGCTTCGATACAGCCATGCGTGACGACGATCTCCTCGGGATTGACGTGCATGCGCGCTTCCAGGGCTCGCCGCGCAATCGCCGCGCGAAAACGGGCTTCGCCACCGCCTGGCGGCGGGGTGCCATAGAGCATCGGGTGATCGCGCAAGGCCCGAATCGTGGCCTGGCGCAACGCGTTGACCGGATAGAGCGACGGCGAACCGTGGGCCACGGCGAGATTGATTTTGACGTCCGCCTGAAGCCCTCGCGCGAGGATCGACGACACACGCTGGTTGATGCCCACATATTGCAGCAGATCGGGCATCCACGGCCGCGGCTCGGCCACGGGTACGAGACTCGCCCGCGCACGTGCGCGCACGAAGTAGCCCGAGCGGGGACGCGCCTCGAGCAGGCCCTGCGCCTCCAGATGACGGCACATCTGCAGCGCCGTCGACAAGCTGACCTGATGCCGCTCCATCAACGTGCGAACACTCGGCATGCGGTCGCCCGGCGCGAGCGTACCCACGTCGATGGCATGTCGATAGTGACCCGCGAGTCGGCGGTAGAGGGGCACGCGCTCCCGCGGGACGGCCACGGGTGGGGGCCTCGGAACGTCCGAGGTCAGCGATGTGTCGTCCGCGGCAGCGAGAGGGGGAGGGAGAGTGGCGGCATCCATGCGCAGATGATCGTGCATCGCACGTGACCATAACAGATACAGATTCAGCGATTCTTGATCGTAACAGATTGCCGGGGACCCTTCTGTTGCGGGCGAAACCGGGTAACTGTGTGCCTACCGGGGCGGCGCGGCGGTCGATAGGCTGTCCTTACCCGTTCAACGCCCCGGAGTCCCACATGGCCAAGCCCCCCTTCCCGCCGCCGTCCGCATTGCCTTCGCTGTCTCCCCTGCGCCCTGACGCCCGTCTTGCGCGAAGTCACGGCGATGCCAGCTCACCAGGAGAACGCGTTGCCCTTTCTCGTGTCCCCTCCCATCCGGCCGGCATGGACGGCGCCACGTCCGGCACACGAGCGTTCCCTCTCGCGCTGGCGCGTGGGCAAGCGTTTCATGCGTATGCAAGCCGTGGCACGGTATTCCATGTCCAGCTAGGTCAGGTGGCGGTCAGCCTCGCGCCGCGCTGGCTGTCGGGGGGTGTCTGGCGAGAGGCCATCGCGCTGAGTGCCGGGCAGGTGTACGTGGTGGAGACGTCCGGCTGGCTGGCGCTGAGCAGCGACGTCGGCGCGCAGCTGGCACTGCGCGAGGGGGCGAGCCCGACACGTCGCCTTGCCGAGTCGCGGGGGGCCATCGTGCGTCAATGGCAGCGGATTCTCGAGCGCTTCGGGCGCTGAACCGATCCGCGCGATAGCCTGTCCGGGGCGACCCGGTCAGGCCACGGCGCCGCTCAAGCGGGGAGCCGTTTCTCGATATCGGCGCGAATGTCCTCGGGCTTCGCCGTCGGAGCATAGCGCGCCACGACCTGCCCCGTCGCATCCACGAGGAACTTCGTGAAATTCCATTTGATTGCCTTCGTGCCCAGCACACCGGGCTTCTCCCGCGTGAGGTAGGCGTAGAGCGGCGCGGCGTCGGGCCCTTTGACGTCGACCTTGGCGAACATCGGGAACGTGACGTGAAAACGCAGATCGCAGAAGCTGCGAATGGCTTGCGCGTCGCCCGGCTCCTGCTTGCCGAACTGATTGCACGGGAACGCGAGGACTTCGAACCCGCGCGGGCCAAGCTGTTCGTATAGCGCTTGCAGGCCGGCGTACTGCGGCGTGAACCCGCACTCGCTCGCCGTGTTGACGATGAGCAGCACCTTGCCGCGATAATGCGACAGACTGACGGTCTCGCCCGCGAGCGTCTGGACGGAAAAATCGTAAACTGTCTGCGAATTCGCGCTCATCTCTGGCTCCGAGTGATGGTTGGCACCGCGCAGTCTGCCACAAGCCGCGCGCCGGCGCCGTGCCGCGTGCGTTGTGCCTTCCCGTCCGGAACCCCGGCGCGGGTAGCACCTCGTTTTTCCCGGGTAGCACCTCGCGTGCGGGCACGGCTATAATCGTTGATCCGCAACGCCGTTGCAACGCGCCCCCGCGCCACAGACACCCCCTCACTGACGCTCCGCCCTGCCTCATGTCGACCATCGCCGCGAATCTCGACGACGTGCTCTCCCGCATTGCCCACGCCACCACCGCCGCCGGCCGGCCAGCGGACAGCGTGCGCTTGCTCGCCGTCTCGAAGACCTTTGGCGCCGATGCCGTACGCGACGCGCTCGCGGCTGGCCAGCGGGCATTCGGCGAGAACTATGTGCAGGAGGCGCTCGACAAGATCGCCGCGTTGTCCGGCGAGACGGTCAATGGCGAACCGCTCGAATGGCATTTCATCGGCCCACTGCAAAGCAACAAGACGCGGCCGGTGGCCGAACACTTCGACTGGGTGCATTCGGTCGACCGCCTGAAGATCGCCGAGCGCCTGAGTGCGCAGCGACCGGCAGACCTCCCGCCCTTGCAGGTGTGCCTGCAGGTCAACATCAGCGGCGAAGCCAGCAAGAGCGGCGTAGCGCCTGCCGACGTGCCCGCCGTGGCACGCGCCATCGCGGCGCTGCCGAATTTACGATTGCGCGGCCTGATGGCGATTCCCGAGCCTGAAGCCGATCCGGCCCGCCAACGCGCACCGTTCAAGGCCGTGCGCGATGTGTTCAACGCCTTGCGCGCCGACGGTCTGCCGCTCGACACGCTGTCGATGGGCATGTCGGGCGATCTCGAGGCGGCGATTGCCGAGGGTGCGACAATGGTGCGAATCGGCACCGCGATTTTCGGCGCACGCGATTATGGCTCACGCGCCTGATCGCGGCGCGCCCTGGCGGTGAGCGCGCTTTGACGACTCGCCGCGGCAAAAGGTAACGACGGTAACGACTCACGCAACGCAAAGGATGGTTATGAGAATTGCATTCATCGGCGGCGGCAACATGGCCAATGCCCTGATCGGCGGACTCGTCAAGCGCGGCACGGCCCCGCGCGACATTCTCGCGATCGACGTCAACGAATCGACGCGCGACGGTCTCGTCAAGCAGTACGGTGTCGACACGGCCAGCGCGCCCAACGATCGCCTGCGCGATTACGACACGATCGTGCTGGCCGTCAAACCGCAAGTGCTCAAGGACGTCGCACAAGCGCTCCAGCCGCACCTGATCGGTCAATTGGTGATCAGCATCGCGGCGGGCATTCGCGCGTCCGATCTCGCGCGTTGGCTCGGCGGCCACAATCAGATCGTGCGTTGCATGCCGAACACCCCCGCCTTGATCGGCATGGGCATCACGGGTCTGGCAGCCTTGTCGGGGGTGGATTCGGACCAGCGCAAGCGCGCCGAGACCGTGCTCGGTGCGGCCGGCCAGATCGTCTGGGTGGAGAAGGAAAGCCAGCTCGACGCCGTGACGGCCATCTCGGGCAGCGGTCCGGCATACGTGTTCTATTTCATCGAAGCGCTGGAGCAAGCCGCGAACGAGCTGGGCTTTTCGCCCGAGCAGGCACGTCAGTTGGCCATCGCCACGTTTACCGGCGCGTCGCAACTGGCGGCGCAGTCGAGCGAACCCGCGAGCGTGCTGCGCGAGCGTGTGACGTCCAAGGGCGGCACGACGTTTGCTGCCCTCAGCTCGTTCGAGCGCGACGCCATCAAGGCGGCAATCGTGCGCGGCGTGCATGCGGCCAATACCCGCGCCAAGGAACTTGGCGACGAGTTGGGCGACGCCTGAGCGGAACGGCCGACGGATTCGCCGGTCTGCCGGAACGAAAAACGGACCGCATGCGGTCCGTTTTTCATTTCACCGGTCGTCGTTCGCGCCGACCTTCCCATCGACACGCCAACCTATGCCCGCGCGGCCAACAAGTAGTGGCCCGCGATGCCTGCGAACACGGCGGCACCGAGCCAGTTGTTGTGACGGAAGGCGGCAAAACAAGGCATGCGCTCGCGTGCGCGAATCAGGAAGTAGTGATAGATCGCGAAGCTCACCGCCACCGCCATGCCGAGCCAGAACGGCCAGCCGAAGCCGAGATACACGCCCACCCCCGCCTGAATGCCGAGCGCCCCTGCATAGCAGAGCATGATCGCCAATACGTCGAAGCGTCCGAACGTGATCGCCGAGGTCTTGATGCCGATCTTCAGGTCGTCGTCGCGATCGACCATTGCGTATTCGGTGTCGTAGGCGACCGACCAGAATACATTCGAGAGCAGCAGCACCCATGCGATGACCGGTACCTGATCCTGCACTGCGGCGAAGGCCATCGGAATGCCGAAACCGAAGGCCACGCCGAGATACGCCTGCGGAATCGCCAGAAAGCGCTTGGTGAACGGATAGGTGCCCGCCACGAACAGGGCCGGGATCGAGAGCCACTTGGTCAGCGCGTTGAGCGGCAGGATCAGCAAAAAGCTCGCCAGCGCGAGCGTGGCCGCCACGGCCACCGCTTCCCAGGCACGAATGCGTCCCGACGTGATCGGCCGCTCCTTCGTGCGTTTGACGTACCTGTCGAAGTCGCGGTCGGCGTAATCGTTGATGGCGCAACCCGCCGAGCGCATCAGGAACGTGCCGAGCGTAAAGATCGCGAGCAGCCAGAGGTCGGGATGCCCATTCGAAGCGATCCACAGCGCCGCAAGCGTTGGCCACAGCAGCAGCACGGTGCCGATCGGCTTATCGAGACGAACGAGGCGGAAATACAGCGGGAGACGTTGAGCGAGCAACATGAGCGTTACACAGAAAGACCGGTGGCGCCATTGTAGGCCACCGGCCTGAGGCGCGACAATCGACGCGCCCCGAACGTCACCAGATCCAGAACATCAACAGCCAGAGCCAGTTGACCAGCGCCAGCGCCGCCACGACACCCGCCATCCCGGCCAGACGCCGCCCCAGCGAGCGCGCATGCCGCCCGGTCACGCGCCAGCCAAGCCACAGGCTCCACAACGTGGTCGCGGCGAGGATCGCAGCGCGCACATCGTTCGCCCAGTACACCGGCAGATGCTCGGCGCGCAGCAGGCTGATCGTCGTGGCCGACAGACCGATGAACACCCCGGCCCCGGCAATCGGAATCAACGACTGCACCAGGTGATTGAATCGCGAGGTCTGCCACGGCCCCATCGCCCGGTTCGCCAGCGCGAAGATCGTCGTGAACGCCAAGCCCAGCAGCAGACCGTTGCCGAGGATGTACGTGACGACCATGCCGCCGTCGAGCCATGAGAAGACGTCGCTCTGTGCGGGGTAGTTGGTAAAGACGAACCACGGCGCGTTCGTCGCGAACGGCCACATGATGTCGCGGTCGATGAGCCATGTGGCGAGCATCGTCTTGGTCGCCACGAACCACGGATTCACCGTCCAGTGGAAGGCGCCGATGGCCACGCCAAGCAGGCCATACATGACGAGCACGCTGTCCCACACACTGTTGTTCTCCGTCGCGCCGAACTTCACGATCTCGTCGCTCGGCGAGCGGCCCGTGAGCGCGATGGCGTCGCGATGCCCGGCGCAGCGCCCGCACATATGGCATTGCGCGCCGCCCTTCATGTTGCGCAGCGGCACGAGCGGCGCGCAATTGACCGGGATGATCTTGTGGCCGTTGGTGTGATACGAGCGACGCCACGCTTCTTCGTTGACCTTGAAGTGGAACGGTGCCAGACGCGCGAGCAGCGAGAACACGCCGTTGACCGGGCACAGGTACTTGCACCACACGCGTTTGTCGCGGCCGTAGAAATAGCCGATCACCATCGCGCCGATGGTGGAACCGCCGAGTACCAGCAACACGGCCTTCGGATATTGGTAGACGCTGACCATCTGGCCGTAGAGCGTGGTACCCGCAAAGGCCACGAACGGCCAGCCGCCCCAGCGCATCCAGCGTGGAATGGCGCGACCGCGTCCGTGACGGCTCGCGAATTCCGAGAGCGTGCCTTCCGGGCACAGCACCCCGCACCATACGCGGCCCATCAAGACCATGCTGATGAGCACAAACGGCCACCAGATGCCCCAGAAAGTGAACTGCGCGAAGACGGTGAGGTTATTGAGGATGTGCGCCGTCTCGTCGGGCAGCGGCAACATGACCGGCACCACGATGAGGAACGCGTACACGAGCACGATGCCCCACTGCACGCCACGAATCAGCTTGCCATGGCGTTGCATCCAAAGCCCTGCGCGGGCCAGTCGGTTCGGGACAGGTATGGCGATGCTCATGCTCAACTCGTACGTCGGGGAAACAACCTTGTCAGGCTGGCGGACCTTGCCAATGCCGGAGCGCTTGTGACGCTGGCACCGACCGGTCCGAACAGACCGTTGTCGTGCACCGGCGAGATTTGCGCCCCCGATGCCTGCGGCCCGCTCAAGCGGGCCTGGCCTGCTTGAGCGGCCCATCAGCCCGCTTGAGCAAGGCCCAGACGAACAGCCAATAGATGCCGTACACCAATAGATTCATGCCGGACGGATGCGCGCGATAGCCGGTCAACGTGGCGACGAGACTGCCGAACGGGCTGGTGTCGTCGAGCAGTGCGGAGGTATCCCACAGTTGATCGACCAGCGTCGGCACCAGCTCGAGCGAGATCAGGCGATCGAGCCCGGACTCCAGCAGCCCGGCGGCGAGGAACAGCAGCATGATTTCGGTCACGCGAAAGAACAGGCGCCACGAGAAGATCTTTCCGCCCAGTTGCAGCAGCCAGAACGTGGCGAGTGCCAGGGCGAAACCGATCAGCACCGCGAGCCACATCGATGGCGGCACGCTGCCTTGCTGGCCGAAGCCGATGCCGTACAGGAAGATGGTCGTCTCGCTGCCTTCGCGGGCAATGGCCAGCGCCACCAGCACGAGCACGCCCCACCAGGTGCCCTGATCCTGGTTCTTGCGCAGCGACGATTCCATGTCGCGTTTGAGCGTTCGCCCGTGGCGCTTCATCCAGAAGACCATCTGCACGATCAGCACGCAGGCGACCAGCACCATGGCCGTCTGGAAGTAGTCCTGCGCGTCGCCCGAGAGCACCTCGGTAAAACCAACGAGAGCGGCGCCCAGCGCCACGGCCGCCGCAATCCCGAGCGCCACACCGCCCCACAGATAAGGCAGGCCGCGCTTGGCACCGTGCTCCGGGTTGGCCAGCCAGGCATGGAGAATGCCGACAACCAGCAATGCCTCGACGCTTTCGCGCCAGACGATGAACATGACCTGACCCATCGTTTGATTCCTCTCGTGATGCGTGTCTTACCGACTATCCAGAACGACTTCCGCCCGCTTACTTGGCAACGATCACGCCTTGTGCCTGCTGGTGAAAATCGTCGAAAAACTTGTACTCGCCCGGCTGCAGCGGCGCGATCACCACGAACGACTGCGCACCCGGTGCCAACACCTTCTCCTTGCGAAGTTGCAGACTCTCGAACTCGACAGCGTTCGTGCCGGTGTTGTGCACTTCAATCTTGATGCGCTTGCCGGCCGGCACCTCGATGCGCGCCGGGTTGAGCTTGCCGTTGTTCATTTCCAGCCTGAAGGTTGGCAAGTCGTCCGCGCGCGCGAGCGACGGCCCCGCCAGCACGAACAAAGTCGCCACCACGGCTGTCATCGTGGCCAGCAGGCGCGCGATGCGCTGATTCATTCTTCCGCTCCAAACGAAAACAGCGCCGGCCCGCAGGCCAACGCCGAGTCAAATTCATGCGGGCGACTTAGTACCCGCCCTTCTTGCCAATTCCCGAGAAAGTGAAATCCACTTCCTTGGTCACCGGCTTGAACCACGGACCCACGCCGGTTTCCTTGTCGACGTGACGGCCAAAGCACCACGGGCCCATGCCCCCGTGCGCCGCGTGGGCGTCGGCGGCGGGCATGCCGCCCATCTTGCAGCCGAACGCCTGCAGCGTGCCCGGTGCGTTGACGACCATCGTCAGCTTGTACTTGCCGACACCGGCCAGCTTGACGTTATCGCCGTAGTGCGGACCATCGCTCGCGACCATCGGCATCATCAACCCTTCGATGGATGCGCCCTCGGGGGTCTTGCCGTCGCTCTTCATCTTTTGCAGCTTGTACGTGATTTCCAGCCCGGGAATCCAGTCGCCTTCGGCGTAACCGTTCGGGTTCTTGGCAATCGCATGAATATCCGCTTCGAGGTGGATGTCCGACTTGGCGGCGTCGCGCATCATGCCGGCCGGTTCCATCGAGATCGGTTGGAGATACACCGTGTTGATCTCCATGCCCGCCACATTCAGCGGCTTACCAATGGGAAATTCGGCGGCATTCGCCAGGGTGGCTGCACCGACGAACAGCGCCGCAGCCACGAGGGATTTCACGCGCATACACACTCCAGATTGACAAAGAAGTTAATGCAAACAATTCTCAGTAATTTTAGCACTAACACATTCGTCAGACAAACCACGAAGTCAAGGCAACACGGGGATGAACGGGAAATTCGAGCACAGCGCGAGCGCCAGCGGGCGCGCGGCGCGATTCTTGGCCGACGTTTACGAAAAATTACTGGGCGATGCTCAGGGCAACACGCCCCCCCGGTCGATCTTGCGGGCGAGCACGACCGACGTTGTCGTCCGCGTGACGCCGTCGATCTCGCCGATGGTGTCGAGCAGCGCGTCGAGCTGGTCTGCCGACGCCGCGTGCAGCCATGCCACGTAATCGAACTCGCCGCTGACGGTGCACAGCAGGTGAATCTCGGGCATCTTGTTCAGGCGCCGCAACACGTCGCGCCCGGAGCGCGGTTGCACGCTGATGCCGACACAGGCCTGCAACCCGCCTCCGGCGGCGTCCTGCCCGAGTCGTACCGTATAGCCGGCGATCACGCCCGCCAGCTCTAGCCTCGCCAGGCGGGCCACCACGGTCGTGCGCGCCACGCCGAGACGGCGCGCCAGATTGGCCGTGCTCTCGCGCGCATTGACCCGCAGCAGGGCGAGCAGGTTACGGTCGAGTTCGTCGAGGGCGGTCGCGGACAGCGTCATCGGATTTCGCCTTGAATGTCACGGTTGGAATGGCAAAGCGCGATTATAGAACCAGGAACCGCGCCGCCGCGCTCGGCGCTTCCCGACTGCCCAACCGTCCGACGCCCCCCCCCCGACGTCAAGAGATACGATGACACGCAGACAAAATCCGTCCTCATCAACCCGCCGTTGAGGCCGCCTCACGCGGCGTGCGGTTGCTTGCCCCACCGGCCAGAATCCCCTTTAACCCTTTCCCCGACAAGGCGAAAGCCAAGGGTATCCCCCCAATCCTCCGCTATTGACAACGCCGTATCGCGATGCGCAAAATCGCATCACTTATATGACGACGTACAAGAAAGACCCACCACAGTGATTGCGGGTGCCGTGACCGCAATGGACTGCCTGGCGCGTCGGCCCCGAACGTCACCGGAGACAGGCGCTTGCCATGCATTTCTCGTTGAATTTCGCCCCACTGCTCCCCTACTGGCCAGTATTCCTGGATGGCGCGTGGCTCACGCTGAAGATGACGGTGATGTCGGTTGTCCTCGGCACCGTCGTCGGTACGCTCGTGGCCTTTGCCAAGCGCAGCCGCCACCGCTGGCTCTCCCGCCTGTGCGGCATTTATATCGAAGCGGTGCGCAACACACCGTTCCTCGTCCAGATCTTTCTACTGTATTTCGGCCTGGCCAGCGTAGGCGTGCACATGCCGACGTTCGCCGCGTCGGTCATTGCGATGGTGATCAACATCGGCGCGTACGCGGCGGAGATCATTCGCGCGGGGCTCGAATCGGTGCCGCGCGGTCAGATCGAGGCCGCCGAGTGCCTGGGGCTGCCGAAATGGCGCATCGCGTGGCACGTCATGCTGCAACCGTCCATCGAAAAGGTCTATCCGGCGCTCACCACCCAGTTCATTTTGATGATGCAGGCCTCGGCCATGGCGTCGCAGATTTCCGCCGAGGAACTGACGGCCGTGGCGAATACCGTGCAGTCGGACACGTTCCGCTCGCTCGAAACCTATATCGTCGTGGCCGCCCTCTATCTGTGCCTCTCGCTGCTGGTCAAGCTCGTGGCGTGGGCCGCCGGCGAGTACTTCTTCAAGCGCCGCCGCATCGTGCGACGCGCCGCCGCGCAGACCGCTCAGGCCGCACGCCGTCGGGCGGCCGCGTCGCGCGCCGCCGGCCTGAACGCCCCGGGCAACGCCGGCACGCCGGGCGCTTCAGGCACATCCGGTACCAACGCCGCGCAACGGAGCGCCTCATGATGGGCAATTTTTCCTGGACCTATTTCAACTATCTGGTGCAGTCCATCGGCTGGACACTCGTGCTCTCGCTCATCGCATTCGTCCTCGGCAGCGCGGGCGGCTTTGTCGTGATGCTCGGACGCATCTCGCCGCGCCGATGGCTGCGCTTGCCTGCGCAAGTGTTCATCGAGGCAATTCAGGGCATTCCGCTGCTGATCCTGCTGTTCATCGTCTACTTCGGCCTGTCGGTGTATGGCTTCGAGTTACCCGCCATCGTGGCGGCCGCGCTGGCATTGATGGTGTACACCAGCGCCTACCTGGGCGACATCTGGCGCGGCTGCGTCGAAGCGATGCCGCGGGCGCAGTGGGAGGCCGCGGAGTGCCTGTCGCTCTCGCGCTGGCAGACGCTGCGTCTGGTCATCATTCCGCAGGCGGTGCGCCTGTCGCTGCCACCGACCATCGGCTTCCTGGTGCAGATCATCAAGATGACGTCGCTCGCGTCGGTGATCGGCTTCGTGGAGCTGACGCGCGCCGGACAGATCATCAACAACTCGATTTTCCAACCCTTCCTCGTGTTCTCGTTGGTCGGGGTGTTTTATTTCGTGCTGTGCTACCCGCTCTCGCGCTGGAGCGCATCACTGGAGGACAAGCTCAATGTCGGCAATCGTTAAGGTCAACCAGATTCACAAGCGCTTTGGCGACAACCCGGTGCTCAAGGGCGTGTCATTCGAAGTTGAACGCGGCCAGATGGTGGCGGTCATCGGCGCCAGCGGCTCGGGCAAGAGTACGGCCCTGCGCTGCATCGATCGTCTGGAGACCATCGACGAAGGCTCCATCGAAGTGTGCGGCATTCGCGTGGAAGATCCGCACATCGACCTGCATCAATTGCGCCGCGAAGTCGGCATCGTCTTCCAGAGCTACAACCTGTTCCCACACCTGAACGTGCGCGAGAACATCATGCTCGCGCTGCGGCACGTCAAGCGCATGGCGCGCAGCGAAGCGCAAGACGTGGCCAAGCGCGTGCTCGATCAGGTGGGACTGTCGGACAAGGCCGAGAGCTATCCCGAGCAACTCTCGGGCGGCCAGCAGCAGCGCGTGGCCATTGCGCGCTCGCTCGCCATGTCGCCGAAGGTCATGCTGTTCGACGAAGTGACGTCGGCGCTCGACCCGCAGCTTACGGGCGAGGTGCTGCGCGTCATGGAAGACCTCGCGGCGAACGGCATGACGATGGTGCTCGTCACGCACGAAATGGCATTCGCCAAGCGCGTCGCCGACCAGATCATCTACATGCATCAGGGCAAGGTGTGGGAAGTCGGTCCGGGCGACATGCTCGACAACCCGCAAACGCCCGAACTGCGTGCATTCCTCGCCAACGGCCTGTAGTCCGGCCACGCAAGACAATCCATTATTCCAAGGAGACACCCGCATGAAACTCAAGACGTTCCTCACCCAAGCTTGCGCCGCCGCTCTGCTCGGCGCCGTGGCGCATGCTGCCCTCGCCGACCAGCTCGACGACATCAAGAAGGCAGGCAAGATCCGCGTCGCCATCGCCATGGGCACGCCGCTGTACTCGTATGCCGACGCGAACCTGCAACCGGTGGGCTCGGACGTCGAAACGGCCAAGCTGCTGGCACAGGATCTGGGGGTGAAGCTCGACATTGTGTCCGTGACGAACGCCGCACGCATCCCCACGCTGCAGTCGAACCGCGCCGATATCGTGGTGGCCGATCTCGCGATCTCGCCGGAGCGTGAGAAGGTGATCGATTTTTCGATGCCGTACGCGGTCATCTCGATCATCGTCGGCGGCCCCAAGAGCATGTTCATCAAGGGCTATGACGACCTGAACGGCAAGCGCATCGGTCTCACGCGCGCGACCGTCAACGACACGCTCACCACGCAGAACGCCAAGGGTGCGCAGATCGTGCGCTACGAAGACGACGCGACACTCATCACGTCGATGGTGACCGGTCAGGTCGACATCTTCTCGAGCACGCCGTCGAATCTCGGCGAGATGCAAAAGCGCGCCCCGGAGAAGAACCTCGAACTGAAGTTTGCGCAGACGGAATTCAATCTGGGCATCGCGCTCAACAAGAATCAGCCGGCGCTCAAGGATTGGATCAACCATTGGGTGAAGACCAATCTGAAGAACGGCAAGCTCAACGCGATCTACAAGAAGTACCACGGTCGCGATCTGCCGGAGAGCGTGATCAAGGGCGCGGCGTAAGACCGCTGCCGCCTGCGGCGAATGGCCGTCGATGCTCTGGCGTCGACGGCCGCGACACGATGTCGCACCGCCTTCGCACGGGAATCGCTGGTCGCGCCGGAGGGAACGCGGTAAGTTAGCGGATTGCCTTCGACCCGTTCCCCGGCTGCACGCCCTCCGATGACTGCCCGCTCCGCTTTCCCGATCTTCGCTGTCCCGCGTGTCGTACGACTCGCGCCACTCCCGCCATTCCCGCCATTCCCGCCACTCCCGCTTGTCGCCCGCCGACGCCGGGTTGCGCCAACGCTCGCGCTGCTCGGCGCGCTGAGCGCGCTCGCGTCGCCCGCCATGGCCGCTGGCGACGTGGAAGCCGGCAAGGCAATGTTCGCGGCACGCTGTGCGTCGTGCCATGCGGTCGGGCCCATGGCGACGTCGGGCTTCGGCCCGCAACTCAACCGCGTCGTCAACCGCCGCGCGGGCAGCCTGCCGGACTACGATTACTCAACGGCGATGAAGCAGTCCGGCATTGTGTGGGATGACAAGACACTCGCCACCTTCATTGCCAATCCGGGCAAAACCGTGCCGGGAACGAAGATGCGCTTCTGGGGCATCGGAAACGAGCGCAAGGTGGCCGACTTGCTGGCCTACCTGCACACGTTCAAGTAACGCGCGACGGCCATCGCCCGCAAGCGTGCCTCAGGCCTCGACGAGGCTCACACCGGCTCGTTCCAGCAGGCGTTGATTGCGCGACGAAAGGTTGACGAAGCGCACGTTTCGACCCGACGTCCGATAACGCTCCCTGAGCGTCTCGAACGCCACGATGGCCGAGTGATCCGCCACGTGCAGAGACCGGCAATCCACAACGATCCGGCGGACATCGGACAACGGCTGGAACAGGTCCTGGAAATTGGCGGTCGACGCAAAGAACAGCGTGCCATGAAGCACATAGGTACGGGCGTCGTCGCCGTTCTCTTGCACGTCGGCACGAATGTCGCGGGCATGCTGCCAGGCGAAGTTGAGTGCGGCGATAACAATGCCACACATCACCGCGACGGCCAGATCCGTGAACACGGTGATGACCGTCACCGCGACGATCACGAGGGCGTCGTTTCGAGGCACTTTGCCGAGTACGCGAAGTGAGCCCCAGGCGAACGTCTGCTGGGCGACGACAAACATCACACCGACGAGCGCCGCCAGCGGAATGCGCTCGATGAGCGGTGACAGGCAAAGCACGAACAGCAGGATCATGATGCCAGCCGTCGCCCCCGAAACGCGGCTGCGTCCGCCCGAACTCAGGTTAATCATGGTCTGGCCGATCATGGCGCAACCGCCCATGCCCCCGAACATTCCAGATACGACATTCGACGCGCCAAGCGCGAGGCATTCTCGATTCGGACGGCCGCGCGTTTGCGTGATCTCGTCGGTGAGATTGAAGGTGAGCAGCGTCTCCAGCAAACCGACCATCGCCATGAGCGATGCGTACGGGAAGACGACCCGCAACGTCTCCAGATCGAAAGGCACTTGCGGCAGATGGAGCGACGGGAGTGCCCCGGCAATGTGCGCCATGTCGCCGAGCGTACGCGTGGGCAGGTGCAGTCCTTGGCTGAAGAGCCCGACGCCAACGATGGCGACGAGCGCGGGCGGCACGGCCTTCGTGAGGCGTGGCAGCCCATAGACGATCAGCATCGTGAGCGCAACCAGCGCGCACATGATTGCCAGCGGTGTGCCTTGCAGCCAGACGTCGCCGTGCGGCGTGGCTCGCTTGAAATGTGCCAGCTGCGCCATGGCGATGACAATCGCGAGCCCATTCACGAAACCGATCATCACCGGGTGCGGCACCATGCGAATCAGCTTGCCGAGACGCAACAGGCCGAAGAGCATCATGAGCACGCCGCCCAGAACGACGGTCGCCAGCAGATATTGCACGCCGTGCTGGATGACCAGTGCGACGATGACCACCGCCATCGATCCGGCCGCCCCCGAGATCATGCCGGGACGACCGCCGAAGATGGCGGTGAGCGCGCAGACGATGAAGGCCCCGTAGAGGCCCATGAGCGGATTGACTTGAGCGACCAGCGCGAAGGCGATGCACTCGGGCACTAGCGCGAACGCCGTGGTCAGACCGGCAAGCACGTTGCCGGGGAGATTCGGGAGCCACTGCTCCCGAAGTGTTTGAGACTTCATAAAATAACGTTCCGCATGGGACGCGCATTTTACCAGCCTCCGATGTTTTCCACCGATGCTCGAGCGAAGTGCCTCAGCGCACGAGGCACGGACGCTTGTTGTCGAACGTCCAGTTCGGAATCAGGTACTGCATCGCGACCCCGTCGTCGCGCGCACCGAGGCCATGCTGCTGATACAGCGCGTGCGCCTTCTCGACTTCGTCCATATCGAGTTCTACGCCGAGGCCCGGCACTTCCGGCACTTTCACTTTGCCACCGACGATCTGCAACGGATCGCGCGTGAGGCGCTGGCCGTCCTGCCAGATCCAGTGCGTGTCGATCGCGGTGATCTTGCCGGGCGCGGCGGCGGCAACGTGCGTGAACATGGCCAGCGACACGTCGAAGTGATTGTTCGAGTGCGAGCCCCACGTGAGGCCCCAGTCGTTGCACATCTGCGCAACACGCACCGAGCCCTGCATCGTCCAGAAATGGGGGTCGGCCAGCGGAATGTCGACGGATTGCAGTTGAATCGCGTGGCCCATCTGACGCCAGTCGGTCGCGATCATGTTGGTCGCGGTCGGCAGTCCGGTCGCACGACGGAACTCGGCCATCACTTCGCGGCCAGAATAGCCATTCTCCGCGCCGCACGGGTCTTCCGCGTAGGCAAGAACGTCGTGCTTGTCACGGCACAGGCGGATCGCTTCGGCAAGCGACCAGGCGCCGTTCGGGTCGAGCGTCACGCGTGCTTCCGGGAAGCACTCCGCAAGCGCGGTGGCCGCTTCCATTTCCGCGTCGCCTGAGAGCACGCCACCCTTGAGCTTGAAATCGTTGAAGCCATAACGCGCCTTCGCGGCTTGCGCCAGACGCACGACCGCTTCCGGCGTCAGTGCGACTTCCGTGCGCAGACGCTCCCAATCGTCGCGCCCTTGCGCGCCCGAGGCATACGGTAGATTGGTCTTGTTACGATCGCCGACGTAGAACAGGTAGCCGAGCATCTCCACCTCGTCGCGTTGCTGGCCTTCGCCGAGCAAGGCGGCGACCGGCACGCCAAGGTGCTGGCCGAGCAGGTCGAGCAGCGCCGCTTCGAGCGCCGTGACGGCGTGGATCGTGGTGCGCAGGTCGAAGGTCTGCAGACCGCGACCGCCCGCGTCGCGATCGGCGAACGCGGTCCGCACGCGATTCAGAATCGCTTGCAGATTGCCGACCGATTGCCCGACGACGTAGGCACGCGCATCGTCGATCGTCTTGCGAATGGTCTCGCCGCCCGGCACTTCGCCTACCCCCGTGTTCCCCGCGCTGTCGGTCAGGATCACGATATTGCGCGTGAAGAACGGGCCGTGTGCGCCCGAAAGATTCATCAGCATGCTGTCGCGCCCGGCGACGGGAATGACGCGCAGTTCGGTGACGGTAGGCGTGGCGTTGACGCGAGTGAGAGTCGTGGACATAAACGAAGTACCAGTAGTTGAGGGAAACAGGCGAGCGTCGTGACGATCAGACGGCGCCCTCGGCTTCCACGTAAAGCGAATAAAGCGAATGCGAACTTGCCATATACAGCCGGTTGTTCTTCGGGCCGCCGAACGTCAAGTTCGCGCAGCGTTCCGGCAATCGGATAAAACCGATCGGCTGGCCGTTCGCGTTGAAGACCTTCACCCCGTCGAGGTCGGCGGAACTGACACCGGCGCGTCCGTCAGCGCCCCAGCCGCACCACAGGTTGCCATCCGTATCGACCGCGAAGCCGTCGAGCGCCCCGGCGCCGTTGGCATCGAAAAGCTTCGACTTGTTCGACAGTGTGACGCCGTTTGCGCCGACATCGTATTGCCACAGCACGCGGCTCGGCGTGGCCCGGCTATCGATCACATAGAGCTTTGACTCGTCTGGTGAGAACGCCAGGCCGTTCGGCCCGGCGAGGTCGGTGATCATCGCCTGCAACTCACCGTCCGGCGAAAGACGATAGACCGATGGCGGCAGCTCGGGCGTCGCCTTCTCGCCTTCCCAATGCCCGGCGATGCCGAAGGGCGGATCGGTAAACCAGAGGGCGCCGTTCGACTGGCAGACGACATCGTTCGGCGAGTTCAGGCGCTTGCCCTGATAGCCGTTCGCGAGCACCGTGATCTTGCCGCTGTGCTCCGTGCGCGTGACGCGCCGCGTGAGATGCTCGCACGTGACGAGTCGCCCTTGCCGGTCTCGGGTGTTCCCGTTGCTCTGATTCGACGGCTGGCGAAAGACACCCCAATGCCCCGTCACTTCGTCATAGCGCATCATGCGATTGTTGGGAATGTCGCTCAAGACGAGGTAGCGTGCCGCGGGGAAGTACACGGGGCCTTCGGCCCAGCGCATTCCGGTCCCCAACTGCTCGACCGCGCTGCTGTAGAGCCGGTATTTCGCGAAGCTCGGATCGAGAATTTCGATGGCGACGTCCGGGTAGCGCGTGCTCGGCTGGAATGCCACCCGATGGGCATCGGGCGACCCGCCGAGCGGCTGCGCACCGGCGAAGGCATCCGCCGTCGCCATGGCGCTCGACGATGCGGCCTCGAGGGGCGAACCTTGCTCGTGCAATCCGCGGGCGGTATTCAATCGAATCTCCTTGCGATGGGACCGGTAGCCAGGTATGCGTTACGCCGCCAGCTCGAAGCGCTCGATCTTGCCCACGACGAACAGGTAGCACACGATCGCAATCAGCGCATTGGCGCTCACGAAGACCAGTGCCGCCGCGAACGAACCCGTGTCTTGCACGAGATATCCGATCACGATCGGCGTCGTGATACCTGCCGTGTTACCGAACGTATTGAAGAGGCCCGCGCACAGCCCGCTTGCTTGCTTCGGCGCCGTATCCGACACAACGGCCCAGCCCAGCGCGCCGATGCCCTTGCCGAAGAACGCCGCCGCCATGATGCCGACCACGACCCATTGGTTGTCCACATAGTTGCAGGCGATCATGCAGGTCGACAGCAGCAGCCCGACGACGATGGGCACCTTGCGCGCGGTCGACGTCGAGAAGCCATGCTTCATCATCCGGTCCGACACCACGCCGCCGAGCAAGCCGCCGAGGAAGCCGGCAATCGCCGGGATCGACGACACGAAGCCCGCCTTCAGGATCGACATATGGCGCTCCTGCACGAGGTAGATCGGGAACCACGTCAGGAAGAAATAGGTGAGCGTCGTGATGCAGTATTGCGCGATGAACACGCCAAGCATCATGCGGCTCTTGAGCAGTTGCCTGAAAATCTTGCGCCCCTGCATTCCGTCGTTCGAACCCGCCGTCGCGACGCGACGCTGCGCGGCGACTTGTTTGTCTTCGAGGTCGATCATCGCACCGTGATCGGCAATGAAGCGGACTTCCGCGTCGTTCGCGAGCGGATGTTGGCGCGGCGCATAGATGGTCTTCAGCCAGACGCCGGTGAGCACGATGCCCAGCGCGCCCATCACATAGAACACGTACTGCCAACCGTACGCATGCGTGATCCAGCCCATGAGCGGCGTGAACAGCACGGCGGCAAAATACTGCGACGAATTGAAGATGGCCGACGCCGTGCCCCGCTCGGCCGTCGGGAACCACGTGGCGGTCATGCGCGAATTGCCCGGGAATGCCGGCGCCTCGGCCGCCCCCACGAGAAAGCGCAACGCGAACAGCGTGATGACCGCTATCGCCACCGGCAAGCCCGCGACCAGACCCTGCAGCGCCGTCACCAGTGACCAAAAGAAGATACTGCAGGCATAGACCCGCTTGGTGCCGAAGCGATCGAGCAGCCAGCCACCGGGAATCTGCGCGGCGACATAGGCCCATGCGAACGACGAGAACAGGTAGCCCATCGCGACCGGCGAAATACCCAGTTGGTGCTGTATGGCCGTGCCCGTAATAGAGAGCGTTCCGCGATCGGCGTAGTTGACCGTCGTGATCAGGAAAAGCATGAAAACGACCAGGTAGCGCGCCTTGCTTTGCCCCGCATAACGGCCATCGACGCCGCCTGCCGTCGCGGCCGCCGTGCCAAGCGCCTCATCCCGAGCCAAGGCTGCCCGCGTTACGCCATTTTCCATCATCGTCTCCGAAATGTTGTGTGATGTCTTATGTGTTGGAAGCATATGTTAGCGCAAACAGTCCGAAAATCCGGGTTTTCCCGGGATTAATACATACGACGTCGTATGTCATTGGGCTCTCTAATCGCGTTCTCTTATCGATAGAATGGATGAACACAGGGAGCCGCGATGGAAGAGCACTACAGGCCGTCCGCCAGTCGGCCGCCTCAGACGAACGACAACGTGACGTTGGAAGACGTTGCACGCCTTGCCGGCGTTACGGCGATGACGGTGTCACGCACGCTGAAGCGACCGGAACTCGTACGCGAAGCAACGCGGCAACGGGTGCTCGACGCCGTTCGCGTGACCGGCTACGTGCCCAACCTGCTGGCGGGCGCGCTTGCCACGAACCGGAGCCACCTCGTGGCGTTGCTGTTGCCGACGATTGCGACATCGATCTTCACGGAACTGGTGCAGACGATGATGTCGACGCTGGCCGCGTCGGGCTATGAAACGCTGCTGGGGCTAACGGACTACCGTCGCGAACGGGAAGAGCAACTCGTGCACACCTTGCTCGGCCGTCGACCGGATGCGATCGTCCTGACCGGCACAGACCACTCCCGCGTCACACGCGAGCGATTGCTCAAGACGAACGTGCCGATCGTGGAAGTGTGGGACCTGGCCGACGACCCCATCGACATGCTGGTCGGTTTCTCGCACGAAGCCGTCGGCCGCGCGGTGGTCGACCATCTGCTGAAGAAATCGTACCGGCGGTTCGCCCTGATGTCAGCCGACGATCCGCGCGGAATGCGCCGCAGTATCAGTATCGTGGAGGCATTGAAGGCGCACGGAATGGACGATGTGCCGTTGGAAGTCCTGCCCGCGCCGGCAACACTGCAAGCGGGGCGCGAAGGCTTTGTACGCTTGCTCGACAAAGGATTGCCGGACGTGATTGTTTGCAGCACCGACATGCTGGCGCAGGGCATTCTCGCCGAGGCGGCGAGTCGCGGCATTGGCGTTCCTCAGCAAGTGGCGGTGATGGGTTTCGGCGATCTGAGCACCGCCGCCCACGTCCATCCGTCCTTGTCGACGGTCCGCATCGACGGGGCGATGATCGGACGCCTTGCCGCCGAGGCCCTGCTGCAGCGACTGGATGGGAACCCGCGCTTCAACGAAACGCTGCGTGTCGATACAGGGTTCACGATCATCGATCGAGAGAGCACGTGAGGGTCGTGTCGTCGACGGTCGCCGGGACCCGCGTGACCGAATGATGAACGGCTGACAGCTTGCCGAACCCAGGCGAACGCGCGCATGATGGCGCGTTTGCCGCCTCATCGACACGACTATACGCACCATGCCCGCCCCTCTGGACACCGCCACCCTGATCGATCTTGCACGACGCGCGCAAGCCAAGACGCCCGGTCCGTGTGCGTGCACGAAAACGCCGCTCGACGGCTGGCAATCCCAACCGGTTTCCCTCGACGAAACGCCATTGCGGGAGATCGGCACCTTGCTCGCGGAAGACACTCCGGAACCGACCGTTGCCGAATACCTGCCGGGCAAGACGACGTACTGGGCGGACGATGCGCCGATCGCCCCGCGCTACTTCCCATACAACCGCTGCAGCGTGTGGGAATGCACGTCGTGCGCTCGGCTGTATCTGCGCTACACGGAAGGCGGTGGTTATTTCGTCGATCGACGGATTCGCGCACTTCGACTGGCCTTGATCGAAGACGTCCCGCTGTAGTCAGCGCTGGTGCTGGCGCGCAGCAGCCCACGCCGTTGGCATCATCGAACGCCGTCGTTCAACGCGTGACCCGATGCGCCCGCGCGACGCCAGTGACCTGATTGCGGGCAGACCTCGACCCTTCCGCCATTGCGCCGCACTTGCTCGTCATTCACCGTCGTCGGGCCCGATGGGTCGACGTCGAAGGCGACGTGGAGGGCGCGTGCGACATCGGGATCCTCGATCGGAAGCTCCCAGGTCAGGAATACCTGCGTGCCATCCTGATCTACGGGGAAATCGTCGGCATCGAAGGCGTGGCGGCCGCGTTGAATCACCCCGTGCGGCTGGCAGGTGTCGAATATCAGCACCGTCCCCCGGGTCAAAGGAATGCGAAGGTCCAATCCGGGGAAATGAACGTCCTGCCCCTTGTCTTCGCTCAGGAACAAATTGCAAAAGGCCGCGCCGCCGTACTGTTCTCCGTCGTGGTGATACCTCGCACCACGGCACGCCATGAGCGCGACATCCTTCGACGCGAGCGACCCGGGCAAGCCAAGCGTGTTCGTCCAATCGGACGCGGCCTGCACATATTGCGAATAGTTCGGCCAGCGCGCCCGCGCGCGAGCGAGCGGCATCACATCGACATCCCCGGCGCCCAGCGTCATGCGCAGCGATAACTCCCGCGTCCAATCGGCGAGCAGGCGCGTTGGGAGCTCAGGCACGTCGACAGTGCCCGACAGCACAACGTCGCTCACGCCCCGGCTGCGGATGGCGTCGCCACTCCAAAAGTACGAAGTGAGGTGGTTTGGGGTGGGAGGTTGTGGAGCGTTTCGGCGCATCGTCAATGTAATGAAAGGGACCGGAATGCACCGCGCGCCGGACGGCTGCTTCAACCACATCCATGGCGCGATCCCGAGGTGTCGCTGCATGCTGCCCCGACTTCGGACCGACCCCACCGGCTAGTGCCGATGCCGGTGATGGATGTCGGGAAAATGCGCATGCGAATGCGTGATGGGTAGATGTGCGTGCGCGTGCGTGTGCGGCGCATCGCCGGCATAAGGAAAGTCGTGTTCGTGCTGATGATGTTCGTCATGGCGGTGGCGATGCGTATGCTCGAGCCGCTCGTGCGTATGCGCATGTTCGTGCCGCTCACGCACATGCAGCCAGATACCGACCGCCATGAGTCCGGCAGCCAACGAAAAAGTCAGATCAGGCCATGCGGGCCAGATGATCAGAGAAAGTATGACGCCGAACAGCGGCGCCACCGAAAAGTAAGCACCAGTACGCGCGGTTCCGAGATTGCGCAGCGCGACCACGAACAGCACGAGACTGATTCCGTAACCGGCAAGCCCTGTCGCCATGGCCGCGGCCACTGTCCCTGGCGACGGCAGCGAAGCACCCGCCGCGAACGCAATGCCAAGATTTACCGGACCCGCCGCCAATCCTTTCAGACACGCAATCACCATTGCGTCGTTTGCCGAGACCTTGCGCGTGAGGTTGTTGTCGATAGCCCAGCACATACACGCACAGACGATCAACAGCGCGCCCACCGGCAAACCCACCCCGCCAGGGTGCCATGAGAGAAGCACGCCGCCCGCGACGATCGCCACCATGCCGAGAAAAACCTGGAGGTCCACGTTTTCCCGGAAAACCACCCAGGCAATGACGGCCGTCAGCACGCCCTCGAGGTTCAACAGCAGCGAACTCGTTGCCGCCGGGGTGCTCGACAGCCCCAGCATCAGCAACGCCGGGCCGGCGACACCCCCCATCGCAATCGCGCCGATCAGCCACGGCAGCTCGCCCCGCTGGATGCGATGGTCGCTGCCGGCATGACGCCCACGCCCACTCAACGCGCGCCACGCGATCCCGACACCCAGCCCCAAGCCGCTCCCCAGATAAAACAGCCCGGCCAGCATGAATGGACTGACGGCGCCGAGCATCGCTTTGGCGAGCGGCGTCGCGGCGCCGAAAAGCGCCGCGGCAGCCAAAGCGGTGAATACCGCGCTGTATCGGAATTTCACGGTCGTCAAACCTCGCATCGTCTATTGGGGGAAGTGTACTGGCCCCCAGCCGGCTCGGCGGACAAAACCTGGCCGATCATACGAAAAGTAAACTTGTAGAATATGTTACGTTTACGTAATGTTATCTACATGAAACGAATTTCCACCTGGTCGCTGCTAGTGCTGTCACTGCCGACGGAAAACGCCACCGCGCGCATGCGGTACTGGCGCGCATTGAAAGCCCGGGGCTGTGCCGTTCTGCGGGACGGCGTTTATCTGCTGCCCTACAACGCCGAGCGTGAAGGCATGCTGCGCGAGCTTGCCGAATCCATCAGCGACAGCGGCGGCACCGCGCATCTGCTGCGCACCCCAAGCCTCGACGCGGCGCAGGAGGCGTACTTCCGCGGGCTGTTCGACCGATCCGACGACTACGACAACGTCGTCCAATCGCTCGCCGAGGCACGCAAGGCGGTGTCTGCGCAGTCGCCTGCCGAGCTGGCCCGGTTGCAACGGCGGCTGCAAAAGGACTATGAGAGCGTTGCCGCAATCGATTACTTCCCCACCGAGGCTGCCGCACGCGCGGCAGCCGCGTGGGGGGACTTCGTTTCTCATGTCGAGACGGTCGTGTCGCCGGGTGAGCCGCACGCGGCCCACCAGCCCATCGCCCTCCTCAAGCGCGAGGACTATCAGCGGCGAATCTGGGCGACACGTCGTCGCCTGTGGGTAGACCGGGTAGCGAGCGCATGGCTGATTGGTCGGTTTATCGATCTCGAGGCTCGGTTCGTGTGGCTCGAGTCGCCCAAGGCGTGTCCCGCAGACGCGCTCGGCTTCGATTTCGATGGCGCCGCATTCACGCACGTCGACGACCGGGTGACTTTCGAGGTTTTGCTCGCGACGTTCGGTCTCGATCACGACGCGGCGCTGCTGCGCCTTGGGCAACTGGTTCATTCACTGGATGTCGGCGGCGAGTCCGTGCCAGAGGCCAGCGGCTTCGAAGCCGTGTTGGCCGGCACGCGCGAGGCTGCGCCCGACGATGATCAGTTGCTCGACGCGATGATGCCGGTTCTCGACGCGCTCTACGCGCACTTTGCCGCCAGCACGAAGCACAAGGAAAGCAGGAGCCGCCCATGAGCACGACAACCGCCTCCGCACCAGGCTACACGCTGGGTCAGATGGTGCTTTATATGCTGCGGCTTGGCACCTTCGGCTTCGGCGGTCCCGTGGCACTGGTCGGGTACATGCATCGCGATCTTGTCGAACGGCGCGGCTGGATTACCGACGCGGACTACCGCGAGGGCTTGGCACTGGCGCAGATGATGCCCGGCCCGCTCGCCGCGCAGCTCGGCATCTATCTTGGCTACGTCCACTATCGTGTGGTTGGCGCGACGCTCGCTGGCATCGCCTTCGTCCTGCCGTCGTTTGCGATGGTCGTTCTGCTCGGATGGGCTTACGCGCACTTTGGCGGTCTTGCCTGGATGCAGGCGGTTTTCTATGGCGTCGGCGCGGCCGTCGTGGGCATCATTGCAATGAGCGCGTACAAGCTCACCACAAAGACGGTGGGCAGACACCGGCTCTTACTCGCGATCTACCTGACGCTGGCTGCCGTCACGGTGGTCACCGAATCGGAGATCGCGTGGCTGTTCATTGCGGGAGGTGTCATCAACTGGCTGGTTAAGGCACCGCCCAAATGGCTGGGCAAAGGCGGCATCAACGCAGTTGCGTTGGCGCAGTTGCCGCCGGCAAGCGGCGTAATCAGCGGTCTCGATTGGCCTCTGCTTGGCCAACTCGGTCTGTTCTTCACAAAGGCCGGCGCCTTCGTGTTCGGCTCGGGACTCGCCATCGTGCCGTTTCTATATGGCGGGGTGGTCACCGAGCACCACTGGCTCAACGACAAGCAGTTCGTCGACGCCGTCGCGGTGGCGATGATCACACCGGGGCCCGTTGTCATTACTGTCGGCTTTATCGGTTATCTCGTGGCTGGATTGACGGGGGCGTGCGTTGCCGCGCTCGGCACGTTTCTCCCCTGCTATCTCTTTACTGTGCTGCCGGCGCCGTACTTCAAGAAGTACGGCAAGCTGCCCGCGATACGGGCCTTCGTCGACGGCATCACAGCAGCAGCCGTAGGCGCGATCACGGGATCGGTCCTTGTCATCGCACGCCGCTCGATCGTCGACTGGCCCACGCTGCTGATGGCGGTCGTGACCATCGCCTTGTTATGGCGCTTCAAACGTCTGCCGGAGCCGGTGGTTGTCTTGGCGGCGGCGATCATTGGCGTGCTGATTTATCCGCTCATCCGCTCGCACGGTGTCTGAACGCCCCCCGCAGCCGTGCCCGGGCTGCGGGGGACGCCCCATCGGGAATTACGCCAGGTCGAACCGATCGGCGTTCATGACCTTCGTCCAGGCGGCGACGAAGTCCTGCACAAACTTCTCTTTATTGTCGTCCTGTGCGTAGACCTCCGCATAGGCCCGCAGCACCGAGTTCGAGCCGAAGACCAGATCGACACGCGTGGCCGTCCATTTCACTTCGCCGGACTTGCGATCGCGGATTTCGTACAGATTGTTGCCCGCGGGCTTCCAGAGGTTCGCCATGTCGGTCAGATTGACGAAGAAATCATTCGTCAATGCGCCAACGCGGTTCGTAAGCACGCCATGCCGGGTGCCCGCGTGGTTGGTGCCCAGTACGCGCATGCCGCCCATCAAGGCCGTCATTTCGCACGCCGTCAGCCGCATCAACTGGGCGCGATCGAGCAGCAGTTCCTCCGGGCTCACCACATATGCCTGCTTCAGCCAATTGCGGAACCCATCCGCCACAGGCTCCAGGACGTCGAACGACGCCACATCGGTTTGCGCTTGCGTGGCATCGCCACGCCCCGGTGCAAAAGGCACGGTGACGTGAACACCCGCCGCCTTGGCCGCCTGCTCCACACCGACGTTACCGGCCAGCACGATCACATCGGCCACGCTGGCGCCCGTCTCGGCCGCGATCTTCTCCAGCACGGCCAACACGCTGGCCAGACGCACCGGCTCGTTGCCTTCCCAATCCTTCTGCGGTGCCAGACGGATGCGTGCGCCGTTGGCGCCGCCGCGCTTGTCGGAACCTCGGAAGGTGCGCGCGCTGTCCCACGCCGTCGCCACCAGATCGGCGATGCCGAGGCCGCTGGCGACGATTTTTGCCTTCACCGCAGCCACGTCGTAATCCTTGCGGCCCGCGGGAACCGGGTCTTGCCAGATCAAGTCCTCCTTCGGCACATCCGGGCCGAGGTAGCGGGACTTCGGGCCCATGTCGCGGTGCGTCAGCTTGAACCATGCGCGAGCGAAGACTTCCGAGAAATACGCCTGATCCTGGTGGAACCGTTCCGAGATTTTCCGGTATGCCGGATCCATCTTCATGGCCATGTCGGCGTCGGTCATGATCGGCTTGCGGCGGATCGACGGATCTTCGACATCCACGGGCATGGCGTCTTCCTTGATGTCGACCGGCTCCCACTGCCAGGCGCCGGCGGGCGACTTCTGCAACGCCCACTCATGGCCGAGAAGCATGTCGAAATAGCCGCCGTCCCACGTCGTCGGGTGCGTGGTCCAGGCCCCTTCGATGCCACTGGTGACCGTGTCGCGCCCCACACCACGGCTGACCGCGTTGATCCAGCCCAGCCCCTGCGCGTCGACATCCGCACCTTCCGGCGCCGGGCCGAGATTGGCCGCGTTGCCATTGCCATGCGTCTTGCCAACGGTGTGGCCCCCAGCGGTCAGGGCGACCGTTTCCTCGTCGTTCATCGCCATGCGCGCGAAGGTCTCGCGCACGTCACGCGCGGTCTTCAGCGGATCGGGCTTGCCATCGACGCCCTCCGGGTTCACATAGATCAACCCCATCATGACTGCCGCCAGCGGGTTTTCCAGATCACGTTCGCCGGAGTAGCGGCTGTTCGGGTTGTCGGTGGGCGCGAGCCACGCCTTTTCGGATCCCCAGTAGATATCCTTTTCCGGATGCCAGATATCTTCACGTCCGAAGCCGAAGCCGAAGGTCTTCAACCCCATCGATTCGTAAGCCAGCGTGCCGGCGAGAATGATCAGGTCCGCCCAGCTCAGCTTGTTGCCGTACTGCTTCTTGATCGGCCACAGCAGACGACGGGCTTTGTCGAGATTGGCATTGTCCGGCCAGGAGTTGAGCGGCGCGAATCGCTGATTGCCCGTGCCGCCGCCGCCTCGCCCGTCGGCGATGCGATAGGTGCCTGCAGAGTGCCAGGCCATGCGGATCATCAGGCCGCCGTAGTGCCCCCAGTCCGCCGGCCACCAGTCCTGACTGTCGGTCATCAGGGCCTTGAGGTCTTTTTTGAGCGCATCGACGTCGAGCGTCTTGACGGCGTCCCGATAGTGAAACGACGCCCCCATCGGGTTGGTCTTGCTGTCGTGCTGATGCAGGATGTCAAGGTTCAGCGCCTTGGGCCACCAATCCATGTGGGACATCTCCGCCGACGTGGCACTGCCATGCATCACCGGGCACTTGCCAGAAGCACTCGCGCTTTTGCTTTCCATTTCTCGCTCCATACGTTGCATGAAATCAGATGATCGGATCTGCATCCGGGCGCAGATACCAAAAAGTACCAGATTCGGCGAAGGTCAGCGCGGCAGCGGTTCCGGGGGCTGCGGGAAGGCGTCATGCACCACGTGGGGCCGTGACAATGGGTAAAGCAAAGCAGTACTCGCTGACGCGCGTTTGAAATACGACTTCCACCAGATTGGCGTTCGGGTTCGATAATGTCCGTTTATTGCCGACGATGAGGGGGGAAGCGCACCGACCGCACGCGAACGTCACTGGTTAGGTATGAACATTGAAACCCATAGTCATCTTTTGATAAGATGACCGACACGTAATCGTTCAATGCACCCCATGCGACCGCCCGGTCGGCGCAAGCCGGGACGCCAGCCGGCGAGAACAGATGCGCATCGCGCTTTGCCGCGAATGGCGCAACGTATGGCGAGGCGCGTCGATGGGCATCCGTCATGGAGCGCCGTCTAACTTATGCGGTTTAAAGGCGGGTCTCGTCCATGCATGACGAAAACGACAGTGAAGTCCTCGAAGTCCACCTCGGCACACAGAGCCCATACTGGCGCCTGGGCATCGACAGCAACGCACTCGAGCTTTCCGCGGTTCGCGGCTTGACGAACATCAGCATCGCGCTCGATGCCGCGCAGGCCGCCACGATTCGCAGCCTGACTGGCGTCACCTCGTCCTTCGAACTCGAGATCGCCCTGTTTGGCCATCCGCTTCGCCTGCACATGGTTGGCAAAAAGCTCGATGCGACCACCTGGGCCGGCACCGCCTCCGCCTACTCGGATACTCGCTCCGTCGCGCGCGACCTCGCGCACGGTCTTGCCTTTGCCGAGCAGGTCGTCTCCGAAGTCAATTCGCTCGTCGTGGTCCTCAACCGGCACGGCATCCTGCAGCGCTTCAATCGGCTCGCCGAAGAAGTACTGGGCAAACGCGAGGAAGACGTCATTGGCAGGAGCGCCTTCGATCTGTTCATGACCGAAGAGCAAGGCAAGAAGTCGAGCACGAACATCACGGGTTTCTTCGAAAACGACAAGCCATTCGCTGTCGAGCGCTTCATCAATACGGTCAACGGCCCGCGCCTGTATCAGTTTCGCAATAAGTTCGTGCAGAGCGGCAGCGGACTCGACGAGCGGTTCCTGATTTGCTCGGGCGTCGATATCACCGAGGAGCGCAACGCACAGCAGCGCCTGACCGAGCTTGCGAATACCGACGTGCTGACCGGGCTGCCGAACCGCCATGCCGTCACCGAGATGATCCGCGCCGCGCTAGCTGGCGGCCCGGATGACACCCCACGGCAGGTCGGCATCCTGTTTCTCGATCTCGACAACTTCAAGCACGTCAACGATCACTATGGACATGTGACCGGCGACCGTCTACTGACCCAAGTGTCCGCGATCGTCAGGAACTGCCTGCCCGAATGTGCAACGCTCGCGCGTCTCGGTGGCGACGAATTCCTGGTGCTGTTCGAGCACGCAACGCTCGCCATGCTCGAAGACACCGCGAAGACGATCATCGACCGGTTCGAGACGTCGGTTCGCCTGGACGTGATGGAGGTCTATACCAGTTGCTCGATCGGCATCACGCTGCATCCGCAACATGGCGACACCATGGAAACCCTCATCCGCAACGCCGATACGGCAATGTACGTTGCGAAGGAAGCCGGAAAGCGGACGTATCGGGTGTTCACTCAGGAAATGAACCAGAAGGTCGCGAAGGCCATGTGGCTCGATACCAATCTTCGCAAGGCGCTCGAGGAAAAGCAGTTCGTATTGCACTATCAGCCGCTCGTCGACATCGCGACGGGCGACATACAAAGTGTCGAGGCATTGATCCGCTGGCAATCGCCGGAGCGCGGACTGGTGGGGCCTGTCGAATTCATTCGCCATGCCGAGGAATTCGGCCTGATCGGATCACTCGGACGCTGGGTGATGGAAGCGGCAGCGAAACAGGCCGTTCAGTGGCAAGCGAAGGGCCTGAACATGCGCGTCTCGATCAATGTGTCCGCGCGTCAATTGAGCGACCTGAATGTCGCAAATCACTTCGGCGAGATCTGCGACAGCGTCGGTCTGAAGCCCGGCCTGCTCGACGTCGAGTTGACCGAGAGCTGCTTCATCGAGGACGAGGACCGGGTGCTCAGTCTGATGGAGCAGTTCCGAAAGCTCGGCGCACGGATTTATCTCGACGATTTCGGCACCGGCTATTCGTCACTTGCGCAGCTCGCGCGCCTGCCATTCGATGTGATCAAGCTCGACCGCAGTTTCGTGACCAGCGTCGACAGCGACACGAATGCCCAGGCGCTCGTGTCGTCAGTATTCACGTTGGCCAAGGCGCTGGGGTTTTCGGTGGTGGCGGAAGGGGTCGAGACCGACGCCCAGGCGGCATTCCTGCGGCAGGCCGGGATCGAACGTGCGCAAGGCTACCTCTACGCGAAGCCGATGCCAGCACACGATCTCGAGGCTTGGATCATCGAAAAAAGAAAGCTCAGGCTTATCGCCTGAGCCTTCTCGATTCGCTACATCACTTTACCGCCGTTGTGCCTCAAGATACCGTGCGGAGCTTGGAAACGCGGCGGTTCTGCAACATCACCAGTCGCTCCATATAGGCGAGATCCTTCGTCTCGATCGTAAACGTCGACCGAACCCAGTCCTCGGTAATGTCCATCAGCTCCGAGCGATCCAGGGGCAGCACGCGTTGACGCGCGCGGATCAGCGCGCGAATCCCATTCAGCTTAGGCCGGATCACGTCGATAAACGTGCGTGTCGCGAGGAACGCGTCGCCGGGCTCGAATAGCTGGTCGACAAGCCCCTTTTCCGTGAACCACTCGGCCACGTGCGACTCTCCGGTACTGATCAGTTCCTCCGCCACGCGCATGCCGGCTCGGCGTGCGACGAGCGAATATCCGCCCATGCCGGGGAACAGATTGAACGCGATCTCCGGAAAACCGAGCTTCACGCCTTTCTGCGCAAGCACGAAGTGATGCGCGAGCGCCGCCTCGAGTCCGCCGCCGAGCGCGCTGCCCTCGACCATCGCGATCGAGATCGCACCGGTGCCGTAGCCGTTGTACATCTCCCAGATGCAATCGATGCACGACCGCGCATACGCCATCAGCATGTCACGCTTGCCGGAGCGGATCGCATCGACAAAGAAGCTAAGATCTCCGCCAACGTTGAAAAGCTCGGGCACCAGCGATCCCGTGACCCAAAAATCGATGCGCAGCCCGGATTCCCGCGCCGTACGGGCAAGGTGCATGATCTCGGTGAGAAGCCCCTGATTGAAACACGGGCGGGGGGCGGCACGGAGCATCATCCACATGATGTTTCGGCCTTCCTCATAAAATGCGGCCATTTGCGACATGTCCCCGGCTTCGTAGAAAGGCCTGCATGACGGGTGGTTTTGGAGTTGCATGTTTTTTCCTGTGTAGCTGTGGTTTGCGGTTGAATGCCGTCGCGACAAGCCACTCGGAAACGTTGCCGAAGTGGCCGCACGGCACCGCTATTCTTGCGCGCGCACAACTATCAGAAATGCGGATTCTTTAAATTTTCGATATCTAAAAAAGTCAGCCCACGTTGCGCAGGCTCGGATGGACTACTGTCGGAATCGGGACACTCGCCGGGCGGTCGGATTGAGCGCTCCCCACGCGTTGACGTCCGCCCCGCGCGACCGGCTCAACACACGTCGACTCGGTCAGCGCCCCCAACATGCTGCGGAAGCCAATGCTTTGTGCGCTGGCGACCTGCCGCTTGGATAACCGCCGGCAGGAATCTCATGGTCGGCATCGCCTACGCGTACCGCTGCATTCGTTTGACGGTCAGCATCATATTTATACCCGGATAATATTGACGATTATTTTATCCGGGTATAAATTGCAATCCTCACAACCTGGCTGAATACCATGACGCCTTCGACGCTTCCCTCCCACATCGCCTTCGTGGGTCAACGATGCATCGCCTCCGGCTCGCTTGCTGCCGTCGCGCTTGCGGTAAAGCATGCCGTGGAAAAGGCTCCCCAGACGCCTGTGCTGATCTTCGACAACGCGACTGGGCGCTCGATCGACATCGACACGCGCGGCACTGACGACGACATCACCGCGCGCTTCGCGCTGGCGGCATCCGATGCGCCATACCCCAACGGCACCGACGACACCGACGGCGCCGACAGCACGGTGGCGCAGAGCGAAGCACGCGGCCGGGGGCGGCCGAAGCTCGGCGTCATCGCGCGTGAGGTCACGCTGTTGCCACGCCATTGGGATTGGCTCGCTAAGCAGCCCGGAGGGGCATCGGTTGCGCTCCGAAAGCTGGTTGAAGACGCGCGTCGCGCCAACGCCCAACGTGACAATCGCCGCGCCTCTCACGAGCGCGCCTACCACTTCATGTCGGCGTTGGCCGGCGATCTACCCGGCTTCGAGGAAGTGGCGCGAGCGTTGTTCGCGGACGATCGCGCGCGCTTTGGAGAACTGGTCGCTGGTTGGCCTGCCGATGTGCGCGATCATGCGTTCGCGCTCGGCTTTGGCGACGCACCGTGAGCGACGCTGGTCGCAAAGATGGCACGGATGAAATCCATGGATCCGAATGCCGGCGCCATCGCACCGGTTGCGCATGAACGCGACCTCATCACGTTCCGGATGACAGGAACGGTGAGGCGGGTTTCGTGCCGCGACGGCCGGCTACGGCGGGAGACGATGGGGGTACTGTGCTGTGGATCTCGACATGAGACGCCTACCAGCGATGGGGTCGTGCTCGATTAACCCCCGGACTCTAAAGCCGGATGCTACTGAATACGGGGGGACGTCGAAGCGGCGGCACGCAGAAAGCGCCACGATCCGCCCCCCTCTTTCGAGAATACGGGTCTTCCCGGGTTGTGCCGAATGGCATTTCAACTAATCATATATATGTTTAGTTGACTAACGGAATCAACCATGCAAGCCGACGACCGCCTGCCCCGATACCAGCGCCTGCGCGATGAGCTAACGGCGCAAATTGCCCAGCGCCGGTGGCGCCCTGGCGAAGCCATTCCGACAGAACAGGAACTTTCGCGTACCTACGGTGTTGCCATTGGAACGGTGCGTAAAGCCATCGATGTCCTCGTGACCGAGGGCATGCTCGAACGTTTTCAGGGCCGTGGAACCTTCGTGCGGCGAGCTAGTTTCGACGGATCGCTATTTCGCTTCTTTCGTTTCCAGAGTCGGCAGGGCGAACGGCGCATCCCGTCCAGTCGCATCCTGACGCGCGAAATCACGAAAGCGCCTTCGGCCGTGTCGACAACATTGCAGATCGAGCCGAACGCCGAGGTGATTCACATGTCGCGGCTGCGTCTCATCGACGACCAGCCGATCCTCGTGGAGGAGATCTGGTTGCCGTACGCGCCCTTTGAGGCGTTTGTCCAACTCAAGACCGAGGATATCGGCGACCTCCTTTATCCCGTCTACGAATCGCACTGCAACCAGGTCATCGCATCGGCGACCGAGACGCTTACGGTAGAGACCGTCGACCCGATGCAGGCGAGGCTGCTGCGCGTCGATGCGCACACGCCTGTCGTCGTGATTGAGCGCGTCGCGTACAGCTTCGACAGGCGGCCACTGGAATGGCGCCGGTCTCGCGGGCCGGCGAGCGAATTTACGTATCAGGTGGAGATCCGCTGAAGCGGACGCTGCCATTCCAACAAGGAGACCCCTCATGTTCAACTGGTTCAAAACGGTATCACCGCAAGAGAAACGCACGTTCTGGGCGTGCTTCGGCGGCTGGGCGCTCGACGCGCTGGACGTGCAAATGTTCAGCCTCGTCATTCCGGCGATCATTGCCGAATGGGCGATCGACAAGACACAAGCCGGATTCGTAAGCGGCGCCACGCTCGTGGCGTCAGCGCTCGGCGGCTGGCTTGCCGGCGCACTCGCCGACAGGATCGGGCGTGTGCGCACGCTGCAGATCACGATTCTGTTCTTCTCGTTTTTTACGTTCGCGAGCGCGTTTGCCCAATCGTTCCCGCAGTTCATCGTACTGAAGACGCTACAAGGTTTTGGCTTCGGCGGCGAATGGGCGGCCGGCGCGGTACTGATGGCCGAATCGATTCGTCCAGAGCATCGCGGCAAGGCAATGGGGACCGTGCAGAGCGCGTGGGCCGTAGGCTGGGCGGCCGCCGTGCTGCTTTATACGTTGCTCTTCTCCTTCGCACCCGCACACCTTGCGTGGCGCGCGATGTTTGCCCTCGGTGTGCTGCCGGCGCTGCTCGTCGTGTATGTGCGCCGCCACATCAAGGAGCCCGAGGTACCGCGCACTCGCCCCGTAGCGACTGGCGACAGCACACCGCTCGTCGGCATCTTTTCGCCGCAGTTGCTGCGCATGACACTGATCGGCGCACTGCTCGGCGTCGGTGCGCACGGTGGCTACTACGCACTCATGACGTGGCTACCGACCTATCTCAAAACGGAGCGTCACCTGTCCGTCCTGAGCACGGGTGGTTTTCTGGCCGTCATCATCGCGGCATTCTTCTGCGGCTGCATCGCGAGCTCGCACCTGCTCGACCGTATCGGGCGACGCGGCACAATCTTGTTGTTCTCGGTATGCTGCGTCGCCACGGTCGTCGTCTACCTGTTCGCGCCGCTCGGCAACACGGCGATGCTGTTTCTTGGCTTCCCGCTCGGCTTTTTTGCCGCAGGCATTCCTGCGAGCATGGGGGCCCTCTTCAACGAGTTATACCCGCGCGGCATGCGGGGCACGGGCGTCGGATTCTGTTACAACTTCGGACGCGTGGCGTCGGCCGCATTTCCGGTCATGGTAGGCCACCTTGCCGCCACAACCTCGCTTGGTTTCGCCATCGGAATCGATGCGGGAATCGCCTACTCGATCGTCGCGTTGGCCGTCCTGATGCTACCGGAGACGCGCGGGCGCGCGCTCGCCGAACATCTGCCCATGACGTCACTGAGCGATCAGCACGGAGAAGCGGCCCCCCGTTGAATGACGGCCGCCAACGTTGCCAATGCCACGCCAACGGGCACGTTGGCGATGGCGAGACGACCCCACCCCCGGCGCTTGCGCCGGGCCCTGAAAAGGAATTTCCTGCAATGCCTACCCCGACCGCCGCGACCGGCGGATACGATACGCCCCAACAGACGGTATTGGCAATTGACACGCATGCGCACGTTTTCACGCGAGATCTTCCGCTCGCAGGCGAACGGCGCTACGCGCCGAACTACGACGCACTGCTGAGCGCGTATCTCGCGCAGCTCGGCACACACGGGATCGCCCATGGCGTACTCGTGCAACCGAGCTTCCTTGGCACCGACAACCGCTATCTCCTTGCAGCGCTCGCCCAGGAACGCCACCGCTTGCGTGGCATCGCTGTGATCGCCCCGGTGCAGGCCGCGGCCGATTCAGCGCATCTCGATGCCCTTGCTCGTGGCGGCGTCGTCGGAATCCGGCTCAACCTGTTCGGCGCGCCGGATCCCAATTGGGCAACGCAAGCCTGGCAAACCTTGCTGCCGCGCATCGCCGCACTCGGATGGCAAGTCGAAGTGCATTGCGAAGCCTGCAGGCTTCGCCGCGTTGTGCCGACGCTCGTCGCTCACGGCATCAACGTCGTGGTCGATCATTTCGGACGCCCGGATCCAGCGCTTGGTGTCGCGGATCCGGGGTTCCGCGATCTGCTCGGCTTTGCGACGTCCCGCCGCGTATGGGTCAAGCTGTCCGGCGCATACCGCAATGGCGCTGGCGAAGCCGGCGTCGCCGTAGCGCGCGCCGCGACGCCGCTGCTCAGGACGGCGTTTGGCTTGGAGCGGCTCGTTTGGGGAAGCGACTGGCCGCACACGCAGTTCGAACATGACCGCCGTTTCGAGAACGCCTACGCGCTCATCCACGAGCTCCTTCCTGACGATGACGATCGACGAGTCGTATTGGTCGAGACGCCGGCACGGCTCTTTAAGTTCGACTAATCACGCACAATGCGTTGGTGCGGCGCGCGCAGGATCTGAGGGATCGCGGTATTCGCGTCAATGTCGTTGACCTGTTCGTCGACGGCGGCATGGCGCCGGTCTGAGCGCATACAACGCCAGGCGGATGCCGTCTGGCTTCGCCGGACAGCGCCGGCTGACGGCGCGGCCCCATCTGTGCCCGGCTGACCTCCAGGCCGACCTCGACCGCTATGTCGCGTTGCGTGCGCAGACCTATGGCGAGACCGTCGACGCGGCGACGCCGATTCCGCACAGACTGCAAGCCTTCATGGCCGGGAATGAAGGATGCAAGTGGTCAAGCTCGCCGAGTCGCCGTCCGCGGAACGAAAAAGCCGCTCCTGCGCAAACAGGGGCGGCTCTGGATGGTGCCCGAGGCCGGAATCGAACCGGCACGACCGTTAGGTCGAGGGATTTTCTTACCACTTCGACTTTCGCCGCCAGCGCGTTTGCACTGTTCGTGGTCTGGAGCACGCCTTCACCATAGCCTTGCGGCCGTAGGTGCCCGCCGTCTGCTCTCTACACCTTCCCAATCTTGAAGTTTGGGCTTGGCTCGGCGTTGACTCGGATGCCGAAGCATCCAGGGATTTCGCCGACTTTGACGGGCGTCACTTCGGGCGTTTCCCCCCGAAGGCTCAAATTGTCTAAGTCCCTTGTGTCTACCAATTTCACCACTCGGGCGTGAGTGATCTGTCCTTCTGCTTTTCACTGGCGCCTGGATGGCGCCCAGCTACCAAGACAAGCCATGACGCTACATCTCGGATGCTCGCAAATCCCTGTCATCATTGGCCTTCCGGCGCCGCATCCGCGGCGGGAAAGGCTCGGCACAACAGATTCCGAGTCCGCGGTGTTCACCAAACGCATCACCCCGGCAAGGGCACGCATTCTAACATCCCCACCGAGATACGTCAGTTGGGTATCATAGGGCTACGCACGCGCTGCGCGCGCCATCGGAGATCGCCCCATGCTGGAGAATCTCGACCGCATCGCCCTGTCGTTGGACGCCATCGAAGCCGCCGCCCGCGACCTCGCCCTGCAATCCCCCCAGAACGCGCAAGCGCTCTACACCGCGCTCATGGAAATTCGCAACGCCATCGCACTCGTCGCGCAGGAAGTCGTGCGTCTCGAACACGAACTCCACGGCCCCACCGGCAACGGGCAGTCGTGACCTCGCCGACGCGATGCCCGGTGACACACGAGGGGCAAGCAACGGGTCTACAATAGGCAGCACGTTTCACAACACGGCGTGTCCCCATGGCCCTCCCCTGTTGTACGTCGCAAGCCGTGGCGCGCTACGATGCCGTGCGCGCCGCCTCGGTCGCCTTTGCGCAAGACCTCTCCGACGCCGACGCCACCGTGCAGTCGATGCCCGACGCCAGCCCCATCAAGTGGCATCTCGCGCACACCACATGGTTCTTCGAAACCTTCTTGCTGAGCGAGTCCGGCGCCCTGTCGGGCCGCCACTACCGCCCCTACGATCCGCGCTTCGCCTATCTCTTCAATTCATATTACGAGGCCGCCGGTCCGCGCCATCCGCGCCCGCAACGCGGCTTGCTCTCTCGCCCCACGCTCGATGACGTGCTGCGCTATCGGCGCCATGTCGACGCCGCCATGCATGAGCGCCTGCTGCATGCCGATCTCCCGCCCGACGTTCACGCACTCGTCACCCTCGGCCTGCATCACGAGGAACAGCACCAGGAGCTGATGCACACCGACTTGCTGCATCTGTTCGCGCAAAATCCGTTGCGTCCCGCGCATCGCCAACCGGCCTGCGCCGGCGACATCGCCGGGCCGCTGCAATGGATTGCCCACAGCGGTGGCCAGCATCGCGTCGGGCACGAGAGCGAATCGAGCGGACCCTTTGCGTTCGACTGCGAAACCCCTGCCCACGACATCTTGCTCCGCCCCTTCGCGATCGCCTCGCGCGTGGTGACGAACGGGGAGTGGCGCGCGTTTATCGACGACGGCGGCTATCGCACGGCGGGACTCTGGTTGTCCGACGGTTGGGCGACGGTGCAACGCGAAGGGTGGGGACATCCGCTGTACTGGGAGTTGCACAACGGCGAATGGCAGTCGATGACGCTCGCCGGCATGCAACCGATCGACGACGACGCGCCCGTGCGGCACGTAAGCTATTTCGAAGCCGACGCCTTCGCGCGATGGGCCGGCAAGCGTCTGCCGACCGAACACGAGTGGGAGGTCGCGGCAACCGTGTCGCCCGCTTCGCAACCCGCCATGGCGCAACGCTTCGGCCCGGTATGGCAATGGACGGCCAGCCCTTACGTCGCCTATCCGGGATTCCGACCGGCGGCGGGGGCCGTCGGCGAATACAACGGCAAATTCATGTGCGGACAATTCGTGCTGCGCGGCGGCTCGCTCGCCACGCCGCCGGGACATGCACGCACCACGTATCGCAACTTCTTTTACCCGCATCAGCGCTGGCAGTTCTGCGGCCTGAGGCTCGCGGAGGATCGCTGATGTCGCAAGCCCCCCAAGCCACGCCGTTCGTTTGTCCGTCGCTGCCGGAAAATGCGTTCGCGGCGGACGTGCTCGCCGGTCTCGGCCACACGCCCAAGTCGCTGCCCAGCATCTGGCTTTACGACCGGCTCGGCAGCGAACTATTCGAATCGATTACCGGCCTCGACGAGTATTACCAGACACGCACCGAAACGGTGCTGCTCGGCGAATGCGCCGCCGCGATTGCCGACGTCATTGGCCCGAACGCCGTCGTCGTCGAATTCGGCAGCGGCTCGAGTCGCAAGACGCCGTTGCTGCTCGACGCGCTGGTCACGCCGCGCGCCTATGTGCCCGTCGACATCGCCGACGACTTCCTCGACGACGCCGTCGCCACGCTGGCCCGCCGCTGCCCGGGCATCCCCATGTTGCCGGTGCGCGCCGACTTCACCCGGCCGTTTCGCCTGCCGCCGCAGTTGCAGACCACCCAAGGGCCGCGCCTGGGCTTCTTTCCCGGCTCGACGATCGGCAATTTCGCGCCCGGACAGGCCGCCGCCTTTCTTGCCCACGTCGGCAAGATGCTCGGCCCGCGCCGCCGGATGGTCGTCGGCGTGGATGCCTGCAAGGACGCCGCCGTGCTGCTGCCCGCCTACGACGACGCGCGCGGCGTCACCGCGCAGTTCAATCTGAACGTGCTCACGCGCATCAATCGCGAACTCGACGGCGACCTGCCGCTCGACGCCTTCCGTCACGAAGCCCGCTTCAACGCGGCCGCCAGTCGGATCGAAATGCATCTCGTCGCCCAGCGCCCTTTCCGCGCGAGCGTGCTGGGCCATCGCTTCGACTTCATGACAGGCGAGTCCATTCACACCGAGAACTCGTACAAGTACGGTCAGACGGAGTTCCGCGCCCTGGCAAGCTCCGCGGGGTGGGATGTCGAGCGCGTCTGGCTCGATGCCCGCGCGCGCTTCGCCGTCTATCTGCTGCGCCCCGCGGCGGGAAGCTGACCCGCGCACGACGCCGCGCAAAAAATCCGGCCCTTATCGCTAAAGTTTTGACGTCACCATGCCGTTGATGCATGCAGACGCCTGCTGTCCGCCATGCGAAATGTGAATTTCCTGGGGAGACGGTGGAGACGCGGGGATCGCTAGCCAGGATTAGGCTAGCATTGCCGCCATGAACGCCATGGGATCCGACACGCCGGGACGTCCGCCTGTGTCCCCTCAAGGGCCATCTTCACAGCGCGCGGCCATGACCGCGGCGCACCGTTGACACGTATCGCTGCACATGACTTCACGCGCAATGGGGATGCACGTGGCACGAGCTTCGGCAGTAACACCTGCGGCTCGCGGCACTGGCACAGACACTCGACTGGCTAACGCGCACTCGCTCGCGCGTCGGCTTTGCGTCGTCGCGACGGCGCCTTGGGGTCGGTCACGATGAGCCGCATTTCGCTAACCCTCTCCGACATCGCGCTGGCGGATCTGAAGAAAGACTTCGACGCGTTCGTGCGCATTTCCGCCGCCGTGGACCGTCACTTCACGCCACCGCCCTTCGACGACTTCCTGCGCGCCCGCCTGCTCGACAGCACCGTTCCGCTCACCGAAGCCGCCGTCGCACAATTGCTCGCCGGGGGGCATTACGCGTGGGCCAAGCGCACGTTCGACAAGCAGTTCCCGGACGTCGTCTCGATCATCCTGAACCAGGCGCGTCAACACGGCTTCTATTTCGTCTCTCGCCCCGAATGGACGCGCGAGGACATGTCGCGTCAGGCGAGCCGCTGGGCCGAAGGTATCGTGCGCGAAGCGAAGGGCGAGGAACGCATCGTGGAATCGCTCGCGGGACAGATCGTCAGCTCTGCCCAAGACCTCCGCGCCTTGGAAGCGTCGTTGCAGACGCCCGCGTGGCGCGCCGCCTCCGTGCTGCGCGAGCGCGTGTTCGACGCCAAGCGCAGCGTGGAAACGGCCCGCTCACTGCAAGCGCGCGAGCGACTCGGCGAACTGCGTGCACTCCTCGATCTGGCGGTGATCTACGGGTCGGTTGGTGCTCAGGAGGCCGAACAGATTCTCGACTACCTGCGAGTCCTGCGCCCCGAGTTGTTCAACGACGATCCAGGCGTCTTCGAACGGCTTGCGGCCTGGCTGCGGCGTTTGCTGACGCCGGACCTGCCTCGCCCGGCCGTTGCGCCGCAAGCACCGCCGTCCGGCATGACGACCGACGCATCGCGTCAGCATTCCGACCCCCTGCAACCGCCACTCACGCGCTGAGCGCGAGGCGGCACCTGAGCCGCCCCCCATATTGGCGTCCGTCTCCGCTCACCGGTTGAAGATCAACGCGACGCCCGCGCTCGCGATCAACGCCCCCCACCAGGCGCCTGCCGCCGGACGCTGCCGGGTGCGAATCCACATCAGCGGCAACACCACGACGGGCGTGGTCGCCGAGAGCGTCGCAATGACGCCGGTGTTGCCGTGGCCCATGCCGTAGAGCAGCAGCGTCATGCCGACGGCCACGCCGACGAAGCCCGACGCTGCCGTGAGCGCGAGCGTGCCCGGCGTGAAGGCCGAGAAGAGGTCACGCCCGCGCCGTGCGGCGAGCATCGTCAGCCCGAGCGCCGACACCCCCACACGCACCGCCGACGCGCTCACCGGATCGACGCCGGCGGCCATGACCGGTTTGGCGATGAGCGTTCCCACGGAGTGACACAGCGCCGCCACCAGCCCGATGGCGACGCCCACACGCACATCGCCACGCACGGACTCCCAGTGATGAGCATCCTCGCGCCGGCCACCGAATGCGACGGCGAGCGCCACGCCCGTCGTGACCAGCGCCACCCCGATCACCGCGCGCCAGCCCAGTGCCTCGCCGAGCCAAACATAGCCGAGCACGGCGGTCATCGGGGCGTTCGTCGCGAAGACGATGGAGTTGCGGCGGGGCCCGAGACGGCCGAGCGACGTATAGAGAATCGTGTCGCCCACGAGAATGCCGATCAGCCCCGACGCCGTGAGTCGCAGCCACTGTTCCAGCGTAAGCGACGGCCAGCCTCGCTGCACCGCCACCGCGATGAGCAGCATCGCGAAGACGAGCAGCATGCGGGCGTAATTGAACGGGAAGGAACCGGCCCGGCGCACGGGCGTAATGGCGATCATGCCGCTGAAGGCCCAGCAAAGGGCAGCACCGAGCGCGGCAAGGTAGGCGAGTTGGGTTGTCATGGTCAGGGGGCAGACGGCTCGCAGGCACCACCGCCCCCGCCGTTCGGACGCCATTATACGAGTCGCATGCCCCATTCGGGGGCATGGCCCGCGCGCCGACCTCAGATTTCGTCGTCCAGACGATGCAACGTGTCGAACATGACCCGATAGGCCGCCGCCACACCGTGCGCCCCGCGCAGCATGCGCAAGCGCGACGCCGCATCGGGCTCGCCCGCCTCCTCCACCCACTGCGCGAGCAACGGGGTCCCGCCGCAGACACTCGCGTCTTGCCGCGCGTGCGCTCCGACGGCCGCGAACCCTTCGGCAGCCGACGGATACCGCTGCGCGAGCGCGTCGAACTGCGCCTCGATCTCGCTGGCCGCACGCACCGCCGCCGGTGCCTGACTGAGCGCGCAACACCCCACGTAGGCGGGCATGTCGCCCGCCGCGCCAATGATGAAGTCGATGAGCGCGTGCGTCGCATCGAACGCACCGCTGTCGAGGAAGGTGCGGGCCGCCGGGCCACAGCGAAGGAGGCCGGCGGCAAGCATCGTCGCCTGTCCGCGCTGCTCGCGATACTGGCGCAACAGGATCGGTCGCAGCGCCGCGTCGGTGCAGCGCTCGACCGCCATGCGATTGTGCACATCCGCCCCCGCCGCGCGATGGTAGTGCTGCGCGAGAAACGCCAGCACCTGGACGTCGCTCGATTCGCCTGCCAGGAAGCGGGTCCAGAATGGCGCGGCGAAAATGCCGCGCACCCAATCGTCGCAAATGCGCCCGAACGCCGGCACGATACTGCCCTGCGTGGCGGGCAACACCTGCACCAGCGCTTCGTCGACCAGCATCGCGAGCCAGGTGCCCGGCAACGGCGCCTCGGCGAGCAGCACACCGTGCCGCATACGATCCAGCCACATCGCGGTTTCGGCAAGCGCGCCGTGCAACGTGCACGACACCTCGTGCGACGACACGACGACGGCCTGCGCCTCGACCGTCCATCGCGCATGCGGCGACGCGATGACCCATACCGCCGTGTCGTACGCCGCCAACGCGACCGGCGCGGCGGGCAGAGGCGTGGCGACCGGTGACGCGATCGGGGCACTCATCGGACGATCGCCCCCAGCAGCGCCACCCCCGCGGGATCGATACGCCTGACGACCTCCACGCGGAGCGTCGCGCCCCCATCGCCCAGCGACAGGCCCGGCACGTTCTGCACGGCGCCCAAACGACGGCGGGGCGGGGTTCGCCCTTTGCCACGCGGCGTGTCCGGCGCGCCGCGCGCCAGCCGACGTGACGCCGGCTCAGGCATGCAGGCGGTCCCGTCGGGCGAAGACATCGCGCGACCTTGCGCCCCGACGGGCGACTCCAGGACGACGGGAAGAAAAGGAAACGGTGACGGCGGCGCATTGGACGGCATGTCGGCTCCTTTCAAAAATCGCATGGCGCGGACGCCCGCGCCTCGTGCAAGACTGCCGCGCAAGCCGCGCATGCCATGCCGGGCATGAACGCAGGCGCCTGCGGGCCAAACATCTACCATAGGAATCCCTTAGGGATACGAAAAAGAACGGAGGCTCTAGAAGTGCGCAAACCACGTCGCTCCATAGCCCTCCGGCCTCCCCGCGGGGGCGGCGTGAACGACCGTCCGCGCCCCGAGGGATGACGACGATTCGACGTCGGTCGCCATCGTGAACGGCAAATGCGGACAACGTCGCTCAAACACGCAAATTCAAGACTTTTCCCAAGAACCTAGGGGATTGATGTCGGAATACGACGTTCCGCCGGCACGCCTTCCTCGTAGCGACGCGGGCGACACAGCGCAGCGCACGAGAGTGCGCCCTCTTGAAGTACCATGATTGTTTTCGATGCTGCGCCCCGGGGAGTGACTCTCATGCATCTTTATCAGCGTCTGCCGATCTTCGTTTTCGAGATCGAAGCCTGCGAGAACCTGACATTCATCACGATGGCGATTCGCTTCAATCTGGATCGCAACGGTCAACATCTATCGTTGGCCGACTGGCAACGCCTGCCCGAAGCGGCGCGCGAGGCGCTGGCCTCATGCAGGCCCGGCGACGAGGACTTTGCCGCGCGTCTCGACGAGATGGCGAGCCAGTATCTCGGGCAAGCGGTGGCGCGCAGCGTCGACCCTGCGCCGACCGCCTGGCAGGATACGAACGCGTTGCCGCCGGGACTGCTCAAGCAATGCGAACTGGCCGATCTGCTGCCGCCCGCGGTGGGCGACTGGGCCACGCTCACGCCGTTCCGTCGCTATGTGCTCGCGAAGCTCTCGCGGCGCGACACGCTCAATCATTGCTTTGTCCCGGCCATGCTCGAGTTCGGGCTGGCGCAAACGCCAGCCGATCTCTGAAGTGCGCCTCCGGGTCAGGTCACGGGCGCCGGGTTGAAGAGGACGAGCGCGTTGTGCAGGCCCCAGCGTTCCGCCCAGGTCTTCTCGCCGCTCGCCACGGCGAGCATCAGGTGAAAGAGCTGCCAGCCGACGTCTTCGATGGTGGCTTCGCCCGTGGCGATGCGCCCGGCGTCGACATCCATCAGGTCATGCCAGCGACGGGCCAGATCGGAGCGCGTCGCCACCTTGACGACGGGCACCTCGGCCAGCCCGTAAGGCGTGCCGCGTCCGGTCGTGAAGACGTGCATGTTGATCCCCGCCGCGAGTTGCAGCGTGCCGCAGATGAAATCGCTCGCTGGCGTGGCGGCGTAAATCAGCCCGCGCTGGCGCGAGCGATCGAGCTTCGCCCCCGGCGCGATCACGCCGTGAATCGGCCCCGTGCCGGACTTCACGATCGACCCCATCGCCTTTTCCACGATGTTCGACAACCCGCCGCGCTTGTTGCCAGGCGTGGTGTTGGCGCTGCGGTCGACGCGGCCGCGCTCGAGATAGGCGTCGTACCAGGCCATCTCGCGAATCATCGCGTCGGCCACTTCCGGGGTCGCCGCGCGTGAGGTGAGTTGATCGATCCCGTCGCGCACCTCGGTGACTTCGGAAAACATGACCGTCGCGCCCGCGCGCACGAGCAAATCCGTGGCGAAGCCCACCGCCGGGTTCGCCGTCACCCCGGAGAACGCGTCACTGCCGCCGCACTGCACGCCCACCACCAGCTCCGACGCCGGCACCGTCTCGCGCTGGCGCGCATTGAGCCGCTCCAGATGCGTGCGCGCCGTTGCCAGGATCGAATCGATCATCGACAGGAAGCCAACGTGCGCGTCGTCTTGCAGACAGACGGTATCGGGCTTGCCATCCGCATTGGCGCTGCCGATCGGAATACTGCCCGCCGGCAAGAGGCGCTCGGGCTGAAGCTTCTCGCAACCGAGACTCACGACCATCACTTCGCCGCCGAAATTCGGGTTCGTGGAGATGTTGCGCAGCGTGCGGATCGGCACGTCGGCGTCCGGCGCATCGATGGCCACGCCGCAGCCGTAGGTGTGTTCCAGCCCGACAACGTCGTCGACGTTCGGATACTGAGGCAGCAACGTCTCCTTGATCCGCTTGACGGCAAATTCGACCACGCCGGCCACGCACTGCACCGTGGTCGTGATCGCCAGAATGTTGCGGGTACCGACCGAGCCGTCGGCGTTGCGATAGCCCTGAAACGTGAAGCCCTCGAGCGGCGGCAGTGACGCGGGCACCCGTGTGCTGATCGGCAGGCGATCCAGCGAAGGCGCCTCGGGCATGACCAGATTGCGCTCGTTGACCCAGCTGCCCGCGGGCAGCGCACGCGCCGCATAGCCGATCACCACACCGTAGCGAATCACCGGCGCGCCTTCGGCCAGATCGCTCAGCGCGACCTTATGCCCCTGGGGCACGGCGTCCACGAGCGTTAGCCCGTCGGCAAACCGGCGACCGGCAGGCAAACCGCCGTCGTTCACGACGATGGCGACATTGTCGTCCGGCTGCATCCGAATATAGCGCGGCACATCCTTCGTCCCAGACCCGGCTTCGCCCGCGGCGTCCGTGCGCCCCGCGTCCATCATTGATGCCATGTTGCTCACTCCTTCCTGTTTTCCGATGAGATGCGGCGCCTGCACGGGTTCACACATGCGATACGCCATCGACGCTAGAGACTCTCTCGGCCAGCGCGCATAACGGCGTCGAATTTCGACGTTGTCGCGCATGCCGCCACTCATGTGTCATCATACATCTAGATTCGCGCTGTGCGTACCCCTCAAGTCTGCCGGATAAATCGGGGAAATCGCCCTTCCATGCTTTGTACGGGTTAATCCCACTGCCATTCTTTCCAACAGCCTCTTGTTCGATTTCGCCACATGTTATACGATGACATATAACTCAGCGCCGCGCGCTGGTTGAGCTTCTTTCTTCCTTATCGAAACCGGCCCCGTGGCCGACAGGAACTCTTGACATGACCGCACCTCAAGAACTCAAGCAGATCGTCTCCGACGGCTTGTTGTCTTTCCCCGTCACCGACTTCGACGCGAACGGCGACTTCAATGCGCGTGGTTACGCGGCCCGACTTGAGTGGCTGGCGCCGTTCGGTGCGACGGCGCTCTTCGCGGCGGGCGGCACGGGTGAATTCTTCTCGCTTACCCCGCGCGATTACAGCGCCGTGATCAAGACGGCCGTCGACACTTGCGCAGGCAAGGTGCCGATTCTGGCAGGTGCCGGCGGCCCGACGCGTCTGGCTATCGAATACGCTCAGGAAGCCGAGCGTCTTGGCGCCAAGGGCGTGCTGCTCATGCCCCACTACCTGACCGAAGCGAGCCTGGACGGGATCGCCGCTCACGTCGAACAGGTCTGCCGTTCGGTCAACATCGGCGTGATCGTCTACAACCGTGCCAATTCGAAGCTCGGTGCCGACCAACTCGAGCGTCTTGCCGAGACGTGCCCGAACCTGATCGGCTTCAAGGACGGTGTGGGCGATATCGAACGCATGGTGCAGATCCGTCGCCGCATGGGCGACCGCTTCTCCTATCTGGGTGGCCTGCCGACGGCCGAAGTCTATGCCGCCGCCTACCGTGCGCTGGGCGTGCCGGTGTACTCGTCGGCGGTCTTCAACTTCATTCCGAAGACGGCCATGGCGTTCTATCACGCCGTGTGCGAGAACGACGAGGCCACGATCGGCCGCTTGCTCGACACGTTCTTCCTGCCGTACCTGGAAATCCGCAACCGCCGCGCGGGCTACGCCGTGAGTATCGTCAAGGCGGGCGCGAAGCTCGTCGGTCGCGATGCCGGCCCGGTGCGCGCGCCGCTGACCGACCTGCTGCCGAACGAACTCGAGATGCTCGACGCGCTGATCAAGAAGGTTGAAGGCTAAGGAGCCCACGCATGCAAATTACCGGTGAGATGTTGATCGGCCACGCCGACGTGCGGGGCAGCGCGGGAACGCTCGAAGCGTTCGACCCGTCGCGCGGCGAGCCGCTGACGCCCGCGTTCGGCGCGGGCAACGCGCAAGACGTCGAACGCGCTTGCGCGCTGGCTCGCGCCGCGTTCGACCCGTTCCGCGCGTTGCCGCTCGCCAAGCGTGCCGAGTTCCTGGAGGCCGTCGCCCAGGCCATTCTCGATCTGGGCGACGCGCTCATCGAGCGTGCGCATGCGGAGACCGGATTGCCTGCCGCCCGCCTGCAAGGCGAGCGTGGGCGCACCGTTGGCCAACTGCGCATGTTCGCCCGCGTGGTGCGTGACGGCCACTTCCTCGACGCCACCGTCGACCCGGCGCAGCCGGCGCGCGAGCCGCTGCCGCGCAGCGACTTGCGTCTGGCCAAGATCGGTCTCGGTCCCGTGGCCGTGTTCGGCGCGAGCAACTTCCCGCTGGCGTTTTCGGTGGCGGGCGGCGACACGGCATCGGCGTTTGCCGCGGGTTGCCCGGTGATCGTCAAGGCACATTCGGCGCACCTGGGAACGTCGGAACTCGTGGCCCGCGCCATCCGCTCAGCGGTGCAGGCACTTGGCCTGCCGGAAGGGGTGTTCTCGCTGCTCGTGGGCGAACGCGCCGTGGGCGAGGCGCTCGTTGCGCATCCGGCGATTGCCGCCGTGGGCTTTACCGGTTCGCGCACCGGCGGCCTCGCGCTCCAGCGCATTGCGCAGTCGCGTGCCGTACCGATTCCGGTCTATGCCGAAATGAGCAGTATCAATCCGGTGTATTTGCTGCCTGAGGCGCTGAACGCGCGCGGCGAAGCGATCGCCAAGGGGTTCGTCGACTCGCTCACGATGGGCGTCGGTCAGTTCTGCACCAACCCGGGGATGGTGCTGGGCATCGCGGGCGACGCGCTCGAGCGCTTCTGCCGCACGGCTACTGAAGCGCTCGGTGCGAAAGCCGCCGGCACGATGCTGACGCAGGGCATTCATCAGGCGTACGACAAGGGTGTGACGCGACTGGTCGACGAACCGAACGTGACGCTGCTCGCGCGCGGTCAGGCGGGGGGGGCATGCCAGGGCCAAGCGGCTCTCTTCCGCACGAGCGCCGCCGAATTCCTCGCTACGCCGGCACTGCATGAGGAAGTCTTCGGCCCGGCATCGGTCGTGATTGCCTGCGATACCGTCGAAGAGATGATCGCGATCACCGAGCGTCTGGAAGGACAGCTCACGGCGACGCTGCAACTCGACGCCGGCGATACCGAGGCGGCGCGCCGCTTGCTGCCGAGTCTGGAGCGTCGCGCCGGACGCATTCTCGCCAACGGCTTCCCGACCGGCGTCGAGGTGTGTCATGCGATGGTCCACGGCGGTCCGTTCCCGGCGACGTCGAACGCCATGTTCACGTCGGTGGGCGCCACGGCCATCGATCGGTTCCTGCGTCCGGTCTGCTATCAGGATCTGCCCGACACGCTGTTGCCCGAAGCCCTGCAGGAAGCCAATCCGCTCGGCCTGTGGCGACTTCGCGACGGTGAGATGTCGCAGGCATGACACGCAGGCTCAACACGTAGCGAACGACATTGCCGCAACGACAAACGCCTTCGGATTTCGATCCGAGGGCGTTTTGTCTTGGATACAGGGCAGCGGTCGCGGCTACGACGCCACATCCCCTCGCGCAAGCGCCGGCGGCGTCGCCAGACCATACAGTGGCGTGACCTGTCCCTGCGCCAGCCCCTTCGCCACCGCCTTCAGATTGATCGAACCCGGCGCACCGATCAGCGCGTAGCCGATCTGTCCCTTGCGCCACGTCACCACGCCCATCCGGTCGATCTTCTGCTCCGCCACGTCCTGATCCGGACGCGGGTCACGCACCACGCACAGGGCGACGGGGTCCCCCGTCTCCGGCAGGTACACCATCTGCACCAGCGTTCGATCCTGCCAGCGCAGGCGTTGCACGCCCTTGAACGTCAGCCCCTGTGCGCGCAGGTCGGGAACGCTGATATCGAGCTTGTCGTCGTGCCGAATATCGCTGACGGTGCGCGCGATGTCGCCATCGTCCACCCGTACCGACGCGATCGTGTCGCGCACATAGAGCTGCTGGTATTCGGCGGCCGCGCGCACCCACGTCGTGCCTTGCGGCGACTTCGGCGGCGCCGTTACCGAGGCCGTCATGAGTCCTCCGCCCCCCGCGCCCAGGCGGTTCAGCGCACCCGGCAACCAGGGCAAGCTGATGGCGGTGACGGCTACGCCAGCGGCAAATGCGGCGAGTAGCCACCCCGCGCGCACGCGGCGTGCGGCGGGCGCATCGTTCGCCGCGGGCGGACCAAGGGATGCATTGACGGATACGGACGCGACGGGCGACGCCGAGCTCAACGGCTTCATGGCATCGGCACCGTCTTGCGGCGTCTGCCGCTGCGCATGCGCGCGCAGCAATGCATCGAGATGGGCGCTCAGGCTGGCAGGCACGGGCGGGATCACTTGTGCGGCGAACGTCTCCCGATACGGCAGGCGCGACGCGCGCAACGCCTCGACCGCGTCGGCCAATTCGGGCGACGCGCCGATGGCCGCTTCGACCTCGGCCCGCTCGGCAGCGGGGAGTGTGTCGTCGACGTACGCGAGCAGGCGGATATCGTCTTCGTTCATCACGCATCCTCCTCACGTGCGCCGGCGTCAGGGCCGACGTTGTCGGCACGGCGGGGTTGCCCCCTGGATTGACGGAACTGGTCGCCGACGGTTCGGCGTGCGCGAGACAAGCGGCTCATGACCGTACCGATGGGCACGTCGAGCACCAGCGCGGCCTCCTGGTAGCTCAGCCCTTCGACAGCGACGAGCAGCACCACGAGCCGCTGGGCTTCGGGCAGACGATCGACGGCGCCGAACACCTGATGGTAACTGGCCAGGTCTTCGGGCGTGGACGCCTGAAGATCGGGAATCGCCTCGACGTCGGCATCGTCCCAGGCCAGGCTGCCGCGCGAGCGGACACGACGCGCACGGATCTCGTTGATCCACGTGGTGTGCACGATGCGGTACATCCAGCTCAACGCCGAGGTGCCCGGCTGCCACTGATGCACGCGCTCAAGCGCGTGCAGGCAGGCACGTTGCACGAGATCCTCGGCATCGTGGCGATCGCCTGTAATGCGCAGGGCGAACGCCCAGAGGCGCGGCAGCAAGCCAGGGAGCAAGCTGGGCAAATCCTGACCGGTCATCGGCAAATGTCCTGGCGGAGGGTGCCTGGCGTCAAGCCAGTCCGAAGCAGCGCCGGCGACGACCGCCGACGCTTGCCGCGAAATTATACTGAGCCGCCGCGACTTTGCACTACGCCGCGTGGCCGGCCAGACCGCCAACACCCTTGACTCCCTGTCGGATCTGCGTGCGCTCCCGCTCAGGGCTTGACCACGTGCCACACGTCCTTGAAGCCGTTGCCCTTCATGTCGCCCTGGGCGGTGTCCTTCGAGAAGCGATACATCGGCTTGCCCTTGTAAGCCCATTGCATCGTGCCGTCGTCGCGCGTCACGACGGTGTAATCGCCCTCGGCCTTCGCTCCCGGCGCGGCCATCACGGGCGGCCACGCATCGGCGCACGGGCCGTTACAGGTGCTCCTGCCGCTGCCGGCCACATCTTTGTCGAACGTGTAGACGGTACGGTTCTGGCTATCGACCATCATGCCGCCCATCGCCTTGAGCGGGGCTTCGGCATGGGCAGCGGCAGCGGCGAACAGGCCGGCGGCCGCCACGAGTGCGGTGAGAACGGAGGACATCGATTGACGTTGGTTCATGACATTGGCTCCTGAATGAAATGTCGGGGACGACACTCTCAGAACGCCCGGTCGCGACGCTTTATTCCGTCCGATGTCAGCGATTTTTTTGCTGCGCCGCAATGCAGCGCGGAGCGAAGGAGAGAACAGCGGGGGACGGCAATGCCATGGCAGCGGAAGCGGCAAGTGCCGCACATCCCCCGGACCCTCCCAAGGCGACGGCGGCACTCCCAACGACCTACTCGCCCTTCGGCGCTTCCTTGACGCGGCTCACGAGCTGCGTCGGACTCACGAATTGCAGCGCGATGAGCACCCACAACAGCGTGATCGCCATATAGATCATGGCCATGGCGTCGATCGACTGCGGCGCCCGCACGCCGGTCGAGAACACCGCGTAGTACAGCGCGACGACGAGCGTCTGCGTGTCGGGACCCGCCGTGAAGAACGTCAGCTCGAACATGCCGATGGTGCGTACGAGCACCAGCAACCCGGCCGCGAGAATCCCCGGCACCAGCAGCGGCAGCAAGACGTAGCGGAAATACTTCAGCGTGTTGGCCCCGAAGATGCGCGCGGCGGCTTCGAGATTCGGATCGATCTGCTCGATGAACGGCGTCATCACGAGAATCACAAACGGCAGCGACGGCACGAGGTTCGCGAGAATCACCCCCGCGAGCGTGCCCCCCAGCCCGACCTTGTAGAGCACCGTCGCCATCGGAATGCCGTAGGTGACCGGCGGCACCATCAACGGCAGCAGGAACACCAGCATCGCGAGCTTCTTGCCGGGGAACTGCGCACGCGCCAGCGCATACGCCGCAGGCACGCCCAGCGCGATCGACAGCAGCACGACCGCACCCACGACCTCCATGGTGACCCACAGCACATCGGCAAGCTGGAAATCGCGCCATGCCTGTGCGTACCAATGCAGCGTGAAGCCTTGCGGCAGCGGCGTGCCGAACCAGCGGGTGGCCAGCGAGTTCATCGTGACGGTGGCGATCATCAACCCCACGTTCACGAGGAAGAAGATCATCGCGCCCCACACCAGCACACGCCACAGACGCGAGCCCGGTCCTTCACGGCGCATCTTGCGTCGGGTCGTGGGGGCAGCCGCCAGCGAACTCACGGGCGAAGGCGTGGTCATGAAATCTCCGTTTTGCGCGGCCAGGGTTCCGGCCAAATGCTTGTTGGTGGCGCTCATCCCTTGCCTCCCGTGGTCGGACCGCTATAGAAGGCCCGGCGCGCGCCGAGCATCCCTGCCACGATCAGCAACTGCACGAAGCCCATCACGATCGCCACGCACGACGCCAGCGAGTAGTCGTAGCTCTCGAACGCGGCTTCATACGCTGCGATCGACACCACGCGTGTGGCCCCGGCCGGCACTCCGAGCAGCACCGCCGACGGGAACACCGAGAACGCCTGCACGAACGACAGGCACGCCGCCATCGTCAATCCCGGCACCAGCAGCGGCAAATAGATCAGCCGGAACTGTTGCCACGGCCCGGCGCCAAGCGTGCCGGCCGCACGCGCGAGCGTCGGATCGATACCCGTTACGTACGACAGAATCAGCAGGAACGCGAACGGGAAACCGGAAATCACCAGCGAGATCAACACGCCCCAATAGTTGTGCGTCAGGCGGACTTCGTCGCTGTAGAGATGCAGCGCATGCAATGCCTGCGGGAACCAGCCGTTCGGTCCATAGTACGTCAGCATGCCGTCGGCGATCAGCACCGTGCCGAGCGTGACGGGCACAACGAGCAGCATCGTCACGAACTTCGACGCACGCGTGCTCTTGCGCAGCGCGAACGCCGCCGGAATCGACGCGCCGACGTTGATCAACGTGGCCGGCACGGCGAGCTTAAGCGTGATGAGCACCGTCGGCCACAGCGTCGGGTCGGTGAAGAACTTCACGTAGTTCGCGAAGACGCCGCCCTCCATCGGCTGGAAGGACAGGAACAGGCCGTAGGCGAACGGGTACACGAACATCGCGAGCAGGCACACGAGCGCCGGGGCCACGAGCCAGCCACGGCCGTCGAAGCGCGCGGCCGGCGTGAGCGACGGGGAGGACGCGGCGGCACTCATGCGCGCTCTCCGGCGTAGACGAGCGTGCGCTCGACCGGCACGCAAAGTGGCACGCGCTCACCCACGGCATAGTCGCCGGGCAGGCGCGCATACAACGGACCAAAGGGCGACGCCACCCGCAACAACGAATCTCGGCCACCGTATTCGACGGTCTCCACGACCGTATCGAACGCGTTGTCATTGGCGGCCTGTGCACGCTCGAAATCGTCGGGACGAATCGCCACGCTGACCTTGCCCTCGCTGCCGGGCGACTCCATGAGCACGCCGTCGAACGACGCACCACCGCTCGACACACGGGCGCGATCGCCCTGCGCCGACGTGATCGACACGTCGAACACGTTGCGATAGCCCATGAAGCGCGCCACATGCAGATTGCGCGGACGGCAATAAACATCGCGCGGCACACCGATCTGCTGCACGACGCCTTCCTTCATCACCACGATGCGATCGGCCATCGAGAGCGCTTCGTCCTGATCGTGCGTCACGTAGATCGTGGCGCGGTCGAGTTCGCCGTGAATGCGGCGAATCTCGGCGCGCATCTCGATGCGCAACTTCGCATCGAGGTTCGAGAGCGGCTCGTCCATCAGCACGACGGGCGGCTCGATCACGATGGCGCGAGCGATGGCCACGCGCTGCTGCTGCCCGCCGGAGAGCTGGCCCGGCAGCTTGCGCTCGTGCCCCACGAGCTGCACGAGTTGCAAGGCCGCACGGGCCCGCTTCTCGATCTCCGCACGCGGCATGCCGCGCATGCGCAGGCCGAAGCCCACGTTATCGAGCACGCTCATGTGCGGAAACAGCGCGTAGTTCTGAAAGACCATGCCGAAGCCGCGCTTCTCGCTTGGCAGCACGTCAATGCGCTCGTCGTCTAGCCAGATGGCGCCGCCGGTCAGCGGCGTCAGTCCGGCAATACAGTTGAGCGCGGTGGATTTACCGCATCCCGACGGCCCCAGCAGCGCGATGAATTCGCCGCGCTCGATGGTCAGGTCCAGGCCGTTCAAGGCGGCCACGGACTGACCTTCCGCGTTGGTGAAAGCGCGCGCAACGTTGTCGAGGCGCAGGTGTTGAAAGTTGTGCTTCATGGACGACTCCGATCACTCCGGTCACTTCGATTTGCGCGCGCCGATCTCGGCATCCCATTTCTGGAATGCGGCGACCATTGCGGTCGCATCGAGCGGCACGGCATGCGGGAAGTCGGCGATGAGCTTCGCGTATTCCGCACGGCCATACTTCGCAATCACTTCCTGGCTCTTCGCCGGCGCGGCGGACAACGGCACATCCTTCACGGCGGGGCCCGGGTAGAAGTAGCCGTCGTCGTAGGCGAGCGCCTGTTGCGCAGGCTCGAGCATGAAGTTGATCAGCTTGAGAATGACTTCCATCTTCTCTTTGGCAACGCCCTTGGGCACGACGATGTAATGCGCATCATTGACCCACGTGAACTTGTCGAAGGCCTGCACCTTGAAGCTTGCCGGCACGATGCCCAAGGCGCGCGGGTTGATGTCCCAACCCGTCATGGTCACGGTCATGTCGCGACTGCCCTCACCCAGTTCCTTCATCACCGCCGACGTGCCGCCCGGGTAATAGGGAATGCACGAGTCGAGTTCCTTCAGGAACGCCCACGTCTTGTCCCAGCCCTTGATCGGATCGTGCGGGTCCTTGTCGCCCAGCAGATACGGCAACCCCATGAGGAATGCGCGGCCCGGGCCCGAGTTGGCCGGACGTGCATAAATCAGCTTTCCCGGATTGGCCTTGCACCACGAGAGCAGCTCGGCGGCTGTCTTCGGCGGATGACTGACCTTGGCCGGGTTGTATTCAATGAGCGGTCCTCCCGGGCTATACGTCACGGTAATACCGTAGCCCTTTGAGAGTTCCTGCATCGCGCGCACGTTAGGCGAGTACTTGTCGAGTACGCCCGGCAGCTTTGCGCTGTCATCAGGCAGCAGACGCTGCCAGAGGTTTTGCTGAATACCGGCGGCAAGCGCATCGGTACCGGTGAGCACGATGTCGATGTCGGAACGACCCGCCGCTTGCATGGCCTTGATCTTGCCCGGCAGTTGTGGAGCGGGCGCGTTGGTAAACGTGATCTTGGAAACAAGATCCGGGTACTTGTCGCGGAAGGCCTCGAAGCCCTTCTGCGTGAGGGCGAGGTTACCCGCCACGTCGACAATGTTCAGCGCGACCGGCGCAGCGGTTGCGGTACTCGCGATGCTTCCCAATACGGTCGCACATGCCAGTGCGCCAAGCGTGCGTTGCCAGAATCCTCTGCGGCTGAAGGTCATGCTGTCTCCTCTTCGTGTTGAATTTCTCGTAAGTCATCATATGACTTGAAAGGTGAATTTGCAATCAGGAGACACGTCGGAACATCTCAGAGATTTCCCTAAGAGATTCCTATTCGATTGATTATTTGTCGAAATTCCGGGGATTTTAGTGGGATCTTTCGATACACATCAGGGATTTCACCGATAGAGAGACGTCCCGTCCGTCACCTAAATTACGGCCAGTCATACGATGACGTAAAAGTAGTCCACAAAACGCAATTTGCGTTTCCGTCCCTTGCCCTGCTCCCCCTGGAGCCGGAGGATGAGTCGCTGTGAAAATTCGCCGCATCACGATCACCCCCATCGCTTTTCGCGACCCACCGTTGCTTAACGCGGCCGGCATTCACGAGCCGTATGCGCTGCGTTCGATCATCGAGATCGAGACCGATAACGGTCACGTGGGCCTAGGCGAAACGTACGGCGACGCGCCAGTGCTAGCGTTGCTTGACAGCACCCGAGCGCACCTGATCGGCATGGATCCGTTCGACACCAACGGCTTGCGCGCGCGCGTCGCGGCGGTAGTGCGTCAGGGCGTGCGCGGTGAGCGCGTGGAATACGAACTCGCGCCGGGCACCGATCCGCGCAAGGACGCCGAGAAGATCTACGCCGCGTTCGAGGTGCCCTTCCTCGATCTGCAGGCGCGTCATCTGGGTATTCCGCTGGTCGAACTGCTCGGCGGCGCAGTCCGTCCCGAGGTGCCTTACAGCGCGTATCTGTTCTTCAAGTACGCGCAGCACATCGACATGCCGGCGACCGGTTATCCGCTCGACCCTTGGGGGGAAACGCTCAACGCCGAACAACTCGTTGCCCAGGCACGCACGATGATCGACGCCCACGGCTTCGGCAGCATCAAGCTCAAGGCCGGGGTGCTCGAACCGTCGGAAGAGGTGAAGTGCATCAAGGCGCTCAAGCGCGCCTTTCCGGACAAGCCGTTGCGCATCGATCCGAATGGCAACTGGTCGCTCGCCACTGCGATCGCAATGGGCCGCGAACTCGCCGGCGATCTCGAGTACTACGAAGATCCGACGCCCACGCTGGAAGGCATGGCGGAACTGCATCGCGCCACGGGCATGCCGCTCGCCACGAACATGGTCGTGACCGACCTGCGGCAGTTCCGCGAGAACGTGCGACTGAATGGTGCGCAGATCATCCTTTCCGACCATCACTACTGGGGCGGATTGCGCGACACCCAACTGCTCGCGCGCATGTGCGAGACGTTCGATCTCGGACTGTCGATGCATTCCAACTCCCACCTCGGCATCAGCTTGATGGCCATGACGCATCTGGCCGCCAGCGTGCCGCGCCTGTCGTACGCCTGCGATACGCATTACCCGTGGCAAGCGCCGGATGAGGAAGTCGTGCGCGGCGGCAAGATCGCCATTCGCAATGGCGCAGTCGCCGTGACGCGGGCCCCTGGGCTGGGTCTCGAGATCGATCAGGACCAGTTGGCCAAGTTGCACGAGCAGTTTCTGCGTTGCGGCGTGCGCACTCGCAACGACGCCATCCAGATGCGCAAATACCAACCCGACTGGAGCGGCCGGGCACCCCGTTTTTAGTCCCCCGTGAGCATGCAACAACGTTTCAAGCGAAGTCCAAGAAAACACACCACAAAAGGAGAAGTCGTGAGACATTCGAAATTGTTTGCCGGGCTTGTATTGGCCGGGCTCGCCGCTGGCGCCGTCCCGGCGTTTGCGCAGTCGAGCGTAACGCTATATGGCATCGTCGACGATGCCATGACGTACAGCAGCAACCAGAACGGCAAGTCGAACACCTATCTGCGCAGCGGCAATCTGGCGGGGAGTCGCTGGGGCCTGCGCGGCACCGAGGATCTGGGCGGTGGCACCAAGGCCTTGTTTCAGTTGGAAAACGGGTTCGACCTCAACAATGGCACACTCGGCGCGTCCGGTTCGATGTTCAATCGTCAAGCCTTCGTCGGCCTGAAGAACGATCGGCTCGGCACGGTTACCATCGGCCGTCAGTACACGCCGTACTACCTGATGGTCGGCACCATCGGCCCGACGACCTACGTGACGGGCGCGACCGGCGCACACCCGGGCGATATCGACGGTCTCGACACCACCATCCGCATCAACAACTCGGTGACCTACACGTCGCCGGTGATGTGGGGCGTGACGGCCAGCCTGCAATACGGCTTTGGCGGACAGGCCGGTGCGTTCAGCAAGGGCAACACTTACTCCGGCGCGCTGCGCTACGACGGTGGCCCGCTCTCGCTGGCCGCCGGCTACCTGCGCCTGAACAACGTGGGCGGCAGCGGGGCGACGTGGAATGGTGCGTCGACCGGCACGCCGGGCACGTCCTCCCTCAACCAGGGCTATGTCACCGCCGATGTGCTGCAACACATCGCCGTGGCCGGTATTTACACGATCGGCAGCGTGACGCTGGGCGCGACTTACAGCAACGTGCAGTACAAGCCGGGCGCGGCGTCGCTCTTCCATGACACCGCCATCTTCAACACCGCGGGCGTGCATGCGTCGTGGGTCGTGTCGCCGCAGTGGCGTCTGGCGGCGGCTTACAGCTACACGGCGGCCTCGAAGGCGAACGGCATCACCGATGCCGCCACCTACCATCAGGTCTCGCTTGCGCAAGTGTATTCGCTCTCGAAGCGCACCTCCCTGTACGCGCTCGAAGCCTGGCAGCACGCCAACGGCAAGTCGCTCTCGGCCAACGCGGCGAGCATCATAAATGCCGGCCCGGCGGTGGGCGACTCGCAGAACAGCACGCCGTCGGCGACGAGTTCGCAGGTCGTCGGCATGCTGGGGATCCGCGTCGATTTCTGACGCGGGTTCGTCCGTAGGAAAGCTGTCCGGGCTGTCGCCGTGCGCGTGCCGGCCCAGGCAGTCATGAGTGGTCGCGAGAAGTCGCACGAGGTGGTACTTTCGGCCGCCAATGCCTGATACCGATTAGGGGGTGGCGTTGGCGGTCGATTCTTATCGGTTGTCGTATGTATGCGACCGGCGATAAGGTAAACTGGGGGCGTTCTGTCGTCACCCAACATTCCAACCAACGCCATGTCCATGACCAGCCCGTTGCCCGCACGTCCTCGCCGCAAGTCTCGCAGCCTCACGGAAGAGGTGGTGAGCGCGTTGTCCGAGCAGATCCGCAGCGGGACGTTCCGCCCGGGCGACAAGCTGCCGACCGAGTCGGCCATCATGGAAAGCCTGGGCGTGAGCCGCACCGTGGTCCGCGAAGCGATCTCGCGACTGCAAGCCGCGCAACTGGTGGAAACGCGCCACGGCATCGGCACCTTCGTGCTCGAAGCGCCGCGCGAGAATTCATTGCAGGTCGACACCAACCGCATCCTCACAATGCTCGACGTGATGGCGATCCTGGAGCTGCGTATTTCGCTGGAAACGGAAGCGGCCGGGCTGGCGGCGAATCGCCGTACCGACACACAGCTCAAGCTGATGCGTCAGGCGCTGGACGACTTCGAGATGCACGTGCGCCAACGCACGGGCAATGCGGTGACGGCCGACGTCGCGTTCCATCTGCAAGTGGCCAACGCTACCGGCAACCGCTATTTCCACGACATTCTCGAGCAGCTCGGCAACACGATCATTCCACGTACGCGCGTGAATTCCGCCGAGCTCGCCGACGACGACCAGGTGTCGTATCTCAATCGCGTGAATCGCGAGCACGAAGACATCTATAACGCCATTGCGCGACACGATCCGGAAGCGGCGCGCGCGGCCATGCGCACGCACCTCACCAACAGCCGCGAGCGTCTGCGTCGCGCGCAGGAATCGGCCGGTCCGCAAGCGTAATGCCGCAGCCCGGCACGCGAGCACAGCGCCTTTGACAGTCGACGTTTGACGGCCGGTTGTGTTTCGCGGTCCTGCCTGCCGGAAGCCCCACTACTTTCCGTCGGGGCCGTCGATCACGCGCGGCTTGCCGAATACCGGCAGCCCCCAGCCGAAACGAAGTGACGCGAGACGCAGCGCGACGCAGGCAAACGTGGCAAACCACGGCGTCCACCAGTCCGTCCATCCCGCATAGAAGAAACCGACTTGCACGCCCGCGCCGACAAGCGCCGCCGAGGCATAAATTTCCCGGTCCAGAATGGATGGCACGCGCGATAGCAGCACGTCGCGCATGACGCCGCCACCGACCGCGCTCACGATCCCCAGCAGAATCGCCAGTTCGGCGCTGTGTGTGAAGGCCAGTGCCTTCTGCGCGCCCGAGACCGCAAACAGGCCGAGCCCGATCGCGTCGAAGAAGAGCACTGGCTGGTGCATCCGGCGAACCGGCGCGTAGGCGGCAATTACCACGACGGATGCCAGCAACGACACCGCTAGATAGCGCCAGTTCGAGAGTCCGGTGGGCGGAATCGCGCCGATACAGACATCGCGGATGATACCGCCGCCGCAAGCCACCATGAACGACACTGCCGCAATGCCGAAGAGATCGAGTCGCCGTTGACGCGCCGCGACCGCGCCGCTGAGCGCGAAGGCGAAGGTACCGATCAGGTCGAGAACGAGATAGACCGTGTGGGAATTCATGCCGCTGCGTCGTGTTGGGCGAGCCACACGCCGGCGGCGCACAGCATGGCCTCCAACCCGGTGCGCAGCGTTGGCTCGATCACTGGTGCGAATTTCGGCGAATGATTGCTCGGAATCTCGTTGATCCGCTTCGCCGCCACGGCGCGCCGGAACACCTCGGGATCGGTGCCGCCGACGAACCAGAAGGCATACGGCACCTTCCATTCACGGCCGAACACGCTGAAGTCCTCGCTGGCCGCTGCGGGCTGCGTTTCATAAACGCGCTCGCCGAAATGGGCTTCGAAGGCGGCAAGCAGGCGCGCGTGGGTCGCGGCATCGTTGACCGTAAGCGGGTAGCTCGACAGCGTTGTGAACTCCGGATCGCGCGGGGCGTTCGAGGCGGCGCACTCCGCACAGCAGATACGACGGATCGCACCGAGCATGTACTCGCGCACGTCTTCGTCGAATGTGCGCACATTGAGCTTGAGCGTGGCGTCGTCGGGGATGATGTTTTCTTTCGTTCCCGCCTGCAGGGCCCCGACGGTCAACACCGCACTGTCGCGTGGCGAAATTTCGCGCGACACGATCGTCTGCAGGCGCAGCGTCGTGGACGCCGCCATGATGACCGGATCGATCGACGTCTGGGGCTGCGACCCATGCGAGCCACGGCCGAACAGCTTGACCTTGAGACTGTCGCCGGCGGAGAGAATCGTGCCGCTTCGATAGCCCACCGTGCCCGCCGCGCCGACCATCACGTGCTGGCCGAGAATCACGTCGGGCTTCGGAAAGCGCTGCGTCATCCCATCGTCCATCATGCTGCGCGCGCCGCGGGCGACTTCTTCTCCGGGCTGGAAAACGGCCATCAGGGTGCCGTGCCAGGCGTCGCGATGTTCGGCCATCAGTCGCGCGACGCCCATCAGCCAGGTCACGTGCATATCGTGACCGCACGAGTGTGCGACACCGACCTCGACGCCGTCTTCATCCTTCGCGCTCACCGTGCTGGCATAGGGCAGTCCGGTGGCTTCGGCCATCGGCAGCGCGTCCATGTCGGCACGCAGCATCACCGTCGGCCCGGCGCCGTTGCGAAGCACGGCCACCACTCCGGTCACGCCCACGTTGCGCGCGACTTCATAGCCGAGCTTCTCGACGTAGTCCGCCACGATCCGTGCGGTGCGGACTTCCTGCATCGACAGTTCCGGATGCTGGTGAAGGTCCTTGTAGATCGCCTCGAGTTCCGGCAGTAGGCCGTCGATCGCGCCCGTCATCGTTTCGATCAGTGTCGACATGGTTGCCTTCCTTGATTGCCGGCGTTCGCCAGCGCAGCCGGCGGGCTCGCAAGCCGATGTTCGGTTTCGGCTTCGAGTGCGGATTTTCATTGTAGAGAAGAGTTCGGGCGCTTTCCAGCCGGCACGCTCGGACACGTCGTTCCGCGGTTGCCCCCTGGCAGGGCGACGACGCACAGCAGCAGTCGCTCCGGCGGCAGGGCAATCCCAACAATAGTAATAGCCGAAAACGTGCCTGCCAGCTAACCTGCAGGTGGTTTACCCTGTGGGAGGCAGGTCCAGCCCCCCACTCGATTCCGCCGCCCCTCGGAAATGTTCGATGTCAGCCAACCCGCGAACGAAGGTACTGCAACAGATCCCACGGAGCGTGTGGATACTCGGTTTCGTCAGTCTGTTCATGGACATTTCATCCGAGATCATCCACAGCCTCCTGCCGATGTTTCTGATGGCAAGTCTCGGCGCGAGCGCGACGACGATCGGCCTGATCGAAGGGATCGCCGAAGCCACGGCCCCAATCGTGAAAGTGTTTTCCGGAACGCTCAGCGATTATTTGCGTAATCGCAAGTGGCTTGCGGTCTTGGGATACGGTCTCGGTGCGATCAGCAAACCGTTGTTCGCCATCGCGCCCACGATCGGGGTTGTCGTGACCGCGCGCGTGCTCGATCGTGTTGGCAAGGGCGTACGCGGTGCCCCACGCGACGCGCTGGTGGCCGACGTTACGCCACCCCACCTGCGCGGCGCGGCGTTCGGCTTGCGACAGGCACTGGACACGGTGGGCGCGTTCCTGGGACCGTTGCTGGCGGTTCTCATCATGCTCGCAGGATCGGACAACTTTCGGCTGGCCTTCTGGCTGGCCATGATCCCCGGCGTGATCGCCGTGGCGCTGCTCACGCTGGGCATTGAAGAACCCGCTCACGACCGCGGGGCCAAGCGGGTCAACCCGATTCGCTGGGAGAACGCAAAACGCCTCGGACGCGGCTATTGGTGGGTCGTCGGCGTGGGGGGCGTATTTGCGCTGGCGCGATTCAGCGAAGCATTCCTGGTGCTGCGGGCCATGGACAGCGGCGTGCCTGTCGCATGGGTGCCGCTGGTGATGGTGGCAATGAACGCCGTCTATGCGCTGTCGGCCTATCCCTTCGGAAAGCTCGCCGACCAGATGAGCCACACCCGATTGCTCATCGCGGGCCTTGTGATGTTGTTCGCGTCCGACATCGTGCTCGCGCACGGCAACCATTGGACGGTACTGCTCGTCGGTGTCGCCCTTTGGGGATTGCATATGGGCATGACCCAGGGGCTGCTGGCCACGATGGTCGCCCAGACGGCGCCGGCCCAATTGCGGGGGACGGCCTTTGGTGTTTTCAACCTGGTGAGCGGCATCGTCACGCTCGGGTCGAGCGTCATTGCCGGCATGCTGTGGGATCGGGTCGGCGCCATGGCGACGTTTTACGCAGGCGCCATTTTTTGCGTGCTGACGGTGCTGCTGCTGTTGTCACGACGCGTCATCGCACGTCGCTCCATCGGTTGACGCAATGGCGGGGGGGCAAAGCGACGTTGCTGGCCGATGCTGGTCGGTCCGCACCGCCCGCCCGTCGCTTGCGCCCCCCCACGTAAGTTCATGCGACGCGCATCCTGGCCGAGATCCGAGAGATGGAGGATGCGGTATCGTCGAGCCGGTCAGTGCCGCGAGGCCTGTTGCGCGTCAACGCGCCCATGGGGTTCGGGCGCACCGTGATTGCGCCGCTCCTTTCCGAATTCGCCAAGCGGCACCCCCACGTGGAAGTGCAATTGGACGTGACGGATCGGCCGGTGGATCTCGTGGAGAGCGGGCGACTGCGCGCGGTACTCCCCGAACACGTTCCGCCGGATGCCGATTTGTTCGTCTACTACCCGAACAAACTGAATCAGTCGGCACGCGCACGCGCGTTCATTGATTTTCTCGTTGAACGCTTTGGTCACCACGCGCTCAGGTAGTCGCGCGCCTCGGCGCGGCGGCATGAGTGTTGCGCGAAACTGCCGGCGAGTGAGCCGTTCAACAACGAAGGGCCAACTTCACCGAGGCAAATTCTTCTACACGGTTTTGAAGCTTCCTCGATATTGCTGAGGCGTGACGTTGAGTCGCCGCTGAAACGCGCTGCGCATATGGTCGGGACTGGTAAAACCACAGTCGAAAGCGATGGTCTTGAGGGCCGCCTCGGTGGATTCCAGAAGTTTGCGAGCTTGATCCAGGCGAACCCCTTCCACGAATTCATGCGGGGTTACGCTCAGTTCACTCACGAAGAGCCGCGCAATACTACGCGGGCTTACACCGCCGATATCAGCGAGCCGCTCAACCGGGAACGCCTCGCGGATATGTTCCATTACGTAGGTTTGCACCCTGCCCAGCGGAGTTTCCGGGTCACGGGCCGAGATCAACAGGGGGCTGAACTGAGATTGGCCTCCCTGGCGCTGCGCGATAACAACGAGCGCCTTGGCGCATGCGAGAGAAAGCGCAGGTCCGTGATCTTCACCCACCAGAGAGAGGCTGAGGTCAATGCCGGCCGTCACGCCGGCGGAGGTCACCAAGCGATCGTCACGAGAATAGATCCGGTCATGCTCCACCCGCGCTGCAGGGAACTGCGTTGCGAGCTGCTCCGAACAAATCCAATGCGTCGTGACGGTTCGGTCATCGAGCAGTCCGGCATGGCCTAGCGCAAAAGCGCCCGTGCAAATCGAGCCATATCGCTGGGCCGCGACACCCCATCGCCTCAGCCATGCCGACAAGGCATCGTCGGGTGGACTTGCGGGAAGGTGCGGGCCGCCTGCCACCAGCACCGTGTCAAAAGCGCGGTCTGCCTGATCGAAGCTCAGATCAGCCATCATCCACATTCCGTTGGAACCGCGCAGGCGCTGTGTGTTGCTTGCCACCAGAACGCATTGGTAATGGTCCTGCTCCGGCAAGAAGCCATTGGCTGCCGTGAAGACATCAAGTGGGCCGGCTACGTCAAGCGCTTGAACGCCGTCGAAAATGACGATTGCAACTTCTCGCTTTGCCATCAGTACCCGTGCCCCTGCGCCAAGATTGATCCGTTTTTCGGACTCCCATTCGCCCGAAACGCCGCTGGCAGTTTATCACTCACGCTTGGCGGTTTTTCGCGGATCAATGCGATTGCTGCCACACCGGATTGTCGCGATGATGACTAGGTCGGCTGCGAGGTCCTAGTCGGGCGCCAGCCAAACCACGCATTCGATCCACGGCAATGGCCGTCAGCACCGTCGCTGGCGCATTCATCCGATACCCGCCAAGTTCGCTACCTACGGAGAACCATCTTGACCCACCATCATCATGCAACGCCGGCCATCAATGGCATTGCCATTCCCGACAGCGCCTTGGCCCGGGCGATCACCGAATTTGTGCGCGATACCGAGACCGAGCTGCTGTTCAACCATTCGAGCCGGGTCTATTTCTTCGGCGCCCTCGCCGGGCAGCAACGCGGACTGACCTTCAATCCGGAGCTGCTTTACGCGGCGACGATGTTCCACGATGTCGGTCTGATGCCGTCGCACAGCAGCGCCGACCTGCGCTTCGAAGTGGATGGGGCGAACGCCGCCCGCGACTTCCTGCAAAGCTACAAGCTCGACCCCGCCGACATTGAAAAGGTGTGGACCGGCATTGCGCTGCACACCACGCCGGGCGTACCCGAATTCATGCATCCGGTGATCGCCCTTACCACCGCAGGCGTTGAGATGGACGTGCTGGGCCTGACCTATGACCGCTATCCCTCAGACATCCGTGAGGCCGTGGTCGCCGCCTTTCCACGCACCCCCGCCTTCAAGGAAGACATCATCCAGGCCTTCTACGACGGCATCAAGCATAAGCCCGACACCACATTCGGCAACGTCAAGGCAGATGTGATCGCCGACAAGGCGCCGCACTTCCATCGCGGGAATTTCTGCGCCGTCATCCGCTGCTCACACTGGCACGGCTAAGCCTCTTCCCACAAACCATATATTCAAGGAGAAATGCGATGACTGCCTCTGTATCCAACTCGATCTCTAACGTAATCCTCGTTCACGGCGCCTGGGCTGATGGCTCCAGCTGGGCCAGGATCATCCCTCTGCTGGCCGCCAAGGGCATGGCCGTGACTGCCGTCCAGCTTCCGCTCACCAGTTTCGAGGCCGATGTCGCGGCGGTTGGCCGTGCCATCGCGCTGGCGCAGGGCGATGTGGTTCTGGTGGGTCACAGCTATGCGGGCGCGGTGATCGGGCAGGCAGGCAACGATCCCAAGGTCAAACGGCTCGTGTACATCGACGCCTTTGCGCCGGACGCGGGCGAATCAGCCGGCTCGCTCTTCGCCCAGTTCGAAGCCGCCCCGCTCAACGACGAAATCAGGCCCGACGCGCAAGGGTTCCTGTCGCTCACCGCCAAAGGCGTCGCCACCCTGTTCGCACAGGACCTCGACCCCGTCGAGCAGACAGTCGTCCATGCCACGCAAGGCCCGATCAACGGCGCGGCGCTCGGCGGCACGCTGACACAGGCCGCATGGCGCAGTCGTCCCACCTTCTATCTGATTGGCGAAGACGATCAGGCCATCCTGCGCGTGGATCAGGAACGCATGGCCGCGCGCATGAATGCAACGGTCAAGCGTGTTGCTTCCAGCCATGTGCCGATGTTGTCGCATCCCGTTGTCGTCGCTGACTTCATCCTTCAGGCCGCCGCCTGAGATCACCACAGCCGCAATATCCTCACTGCCAGCCTGTTTCAGGAGCCGTTTCATGAACACCCTTTCGGACACCGTCCAACTACATGTCGAGGATCTCGGGATAACCGCTCCGGTGCTCGTGTTCCTGCATTACTGGGGCGGGTCGTCGCGCACGTGGCGGCATGTCACCCAGCGCCTCAGGCCCGCTTTTCGCACCATCGCGCTCGATCAGCGCGGCTGGGGCCAGTCGGACAAACCATCCAGTGGTTATACGCTCGCGACGCTGGCCGACGATGCCCAACGGCTGATCGAAAGCCTCGGCCTCGACCATTACCTCTTGGTCGGGCATTCGATGGGTGGCAAAGTCGCGCAACTGCTGGCATCGCGCCACCCGGCAGGATTGGCGGGACTGGTGCTGGTAGCACCATCGCCGCCATCGCCGATGCGCGTGCCGCTTGCCGTCAGGCAAGACATGGTCAGCGCCTACGATAGCCGGGAAAGCATCCTGGCCACCGTCCGGCAGGTGCTGGCAGCCAGTCCGCTTCAGCCGGACGATCTGGAAACCGTCGTGCAGGACAGCCTGCGCGGAGCGCCCGCAGCCAAAGTGGCGTGGCCGCTGGCCGCCAGCCAGGAAGACATCAGCGCGCAAGCCGCACTGATTCGCGTTCCCACACTCGTCATTTCAGGCGAAAAAGATCAGGTCGATCCCCCTGCTGTGCTGCGGCAGGAGTTGATGACGCGCATACCGCACGCCACTTTGCATATTTTGTCGGGCATCGGCCATCTCTCGCCCCTGGAAGCACCGGGCGACCTGTCAGACCTGATCCGGGACTTTGCCACGCCGTTAGCAGCTGCAACGCCCGCACTGATCGAGCCTGCGGAAGCGCCTCCTGCCGAGCGCAACATGATCGCGGGCACCACGCAACGCTTCGCACCGCATCGCAGCGATGACGAAGACTTCGCCACGACACCATAGACCGCATGCCACCGTCTACTTGCCTATCCAAGGATTACGTCATGTTTCAGACCCAGATCATTACCATTCCGATCTTGCCTTTCGGTATGGTCAACGCCCATCTCATCCGCAGCGAGGCCGGTTGTGTACTCATTGACACCGGCATTCCCGGATCGGAGCTCAAGATCGGCAAGGTGCTCGCCGAACACGGCCTGACGTTTCGCGACATCAAGTTGATCGTTGTCACGCATGCGCATACCGATCACGCCGGCAGCGCGGCACGTGTGCGCGCATTGTCGGGCGCGCCCATTCTGGCGCATCAGAATGACGCGGATTTTTACAGCCGCAAGGAGCCGATGACCTATTGCACGACGAGTTGGGTCGGCAAGCTGTTTCTCAAGACGCCAGTTCCGCATGAACCATACGACGGCTTTGTCCCGGACATCATGATGAGCAACGGCCACACGGTGAACCTGCTCGACTTCGGGGTTGATGGCATCGTGCGGCATACGGGCGGCCATACGCCCGGCTCGATTGCCGTGGAGTTGTCGTCCCAGGACATGATGGTTGGCGACCTGATCGCCTCAGGCATCCTTATCGGTGGCGTGATTCGAAAGGGGCGAGCCATTCGACCGCCGTTTGAAGATGACCCCGCCACGGTGTCGCGTGAACTGATTCGGATGGTGCAGAGCGGCGGCAAGCGGTTCCACATGGGTCACGGTGGGCCTTTGGAGGTTCGCGAGGTGCTGCGCCATGCCCAAGCGCTTGCGAAGCTGGCGGGCAATCCGTGCGTGTCTGGCCAATGCAAACACGTGCATCACTAGCCCGTTCCAGCATCGGCAATGCGTGCTCGTCAAAAATGCGCTCACGCAAAACAGTTTCGGGACGGTCATGTCTTTCATCGATTTCCGATGCCTGGGATCGTTCTCAGAATATTAATGCGGCAATTCTCAACGGACCATGATGCTGACATGGGTGAGCCGCGCAACGCTATGAACGAGCGGCACTTGACAGCGCACCAGCATCTGCATGGACGCGCCGTATCAACGGCGGAAAAAGAAAAAGCCCTGACAAGTCAGGGCTTTTGAATTTTGGAGGCGGGAGTCGGAATCGAACCGGCGTACACGGCTTTGCAGGCCGCTGCATGACCACTCTGCCATCCCGCCATTGGGATATGCCGCATTGTAACCGCTCGGTGTTGCCATCGAGGGCGCCCTTCGGATCGATCGCCGCGGGCTTTTCGGCAAATAAAAAGGGAAGCCAGGCTTCCCTCTGGATTTGGAGCGGGAGACGAGTCTCGAACTCGCGACCTCAACCTTGGCAAGGTTGCGCTCTACCAACTGAGCTACTCCCGCATGACACCGAACACCAAGGATTGCTTCACTCAATGTCCAGTGTGAAAACTGGAGCGGGAGACGAGTCTCGAACTCGCGACCTCAACCTTGGCAAGGTTGCGCTCTACCAACTGAGCTACTCCCGCATTGTCATGCGTACTACCAATCCAACCGTTTCTTAAAACTTCGCTGCTGAGCTAGCGCCGTAGCAGCGAGAAGGAGATTATGTCTAAACCGTGATTCAGTGTCAAGCATCCGCACCGAAAATTTGTGAAGATTATTCTCTCCGACCGCGCAAATCCCGCGTCTTCAGGGACTTGCACTCACATCTTGCCCGCGCCCCGCTCTCGAATCTGCGGCCACGCGCGGCGCAGATAATACATCATCGACCACAACGTGAGAATCGCCGCCACGTAGATCAACCATGTCCCCCAGAACCGTGAGTCGAAGTGCCACGCCCCCCAGACGACCGTGCCGTTGAACAGCAACAGCGGAATCGCCACCATCTGCGCCGCCGTCTTGACCTTGCCCAACTGATGCACCGCCACGCTGCGCGACGCGCCAATCTGCGCCATCCACTCACGCAACGCCGAAATCGTGATCTCGCGGCCAATGATGATCAACGCCACCAACGCATTGATCCGCCCCATCTGCAACAGCATCAGCAGCGCCGCCGCGACCATCAGCTTGTCCGCCACCGGGTCCAGGAACGCGCCGAACGCCGACGTCTGGTTCCAGCGCCGTGCGAGAAAGCCATCGAACCAGTCGGTCAGCGCCGCCAGCACAAACACGCCGCAGGCCACCCAATTCATCTCGACCGGCGACAACCAGGTCGGCGGCACGTAATAGACGCCGACCACCAGCGGGATCAGCACGATCCGGAGCCAGGTCAGTAATATCGGGACGTTAAAGGGCATGGCAGCATGAGTTCGGCAAACGGCGGTCGACACACGGCGCCCTCGGCAGCCGTACCAGACCCGCATTGTGCCGTGTCTGCCCCGTAGCGACAAGGCCGAGGCGCCGCGCAGCGGTTGACATGTGCGTCGGTGTGCCCCTATCTTGCTTGCAACCCTCCGCCAATAGCGCCGATCTCGTGAAACCGCCCTGGCCCTTGCCCACATTACGACGACCGCTGCTGTCACCCCACATCCTCATCGCGGCACTGGTCGGGATCGACGGCCTGCTGCTCGTCGCCTCCGTGCTGCTGCGCGTGCCCAGTTCACTGCTCATCGATCTCTTCGTGCGCGGCGACCTCTCGGCGCTCGCGCGCATCGAAGCCAGCCACCTGCCGCGGTTGCTCTTCGGCTTGAACGCCATCGAGCGCATCGACTTCTCGCATCTGCCCCGTGCGCTCTCCGGCCTGTCGCTCATCGCGCTCGCCTGCGGACTCGTCATCCGCGCGCGCACCGCCTGGGCCTTCACGCTCGTCATGCTCGTGCTGGCCGCCGCCATCAATTTCCACCTGAACCTTCGCTTCGACCTGACGTTCGCGCTCTCGCTCGCCTGCATTGCGCTTTTGCTCTGGTACTGGCGGGAATTCGACCGCGCCAGCTTCGCGGCGGCCACGCTCTACACGCTCGTCGCCGTGTTCGCGCTGCTCGTCTACGCGACGTTCGGCACCATGTATCTCGGCCACGAGTTCGCGCCGCCCGTCACCGACCTGGCCACGGCGTTCTACTTCGCCATCGTCACGATGACGACCGTCGGCTACGGCGACATCGTGCCGCACAGCGTCGACGCACGCCTGTTCACCGCCTCGGTCATCGTCTTCGGGATCAGTGTCTTCGCAACGTCGCTGACCGTCGTCATCGGCCCGCTCGTCGGCGGCAACCTAAAGAAAATTCTCTCGGGGAGGTTCACTCACGTGATACGAAAGAACCACTTCATCGTGGCCGGCGCATCGCCGCTCGCGATCAACGTGCACCACGAACTCACCAAGCGCGGCTGGTCGGTCACGGTCATCATCGCGAGCGGGAGCGATAACCCGTATCCCGAGGAGGCGGATGTCATGCACGGCGATGCCAGCGACAACACCGTGCTCACCCACGCCGGCATCGAACACGCCAAGGCCGTGCTCGCCCTGCGGGCCGACGACTCGGAGAACGCCTTCATCGTGCTCGCCGCGAAAGAGATCGCGCCAACGGTGCGCACCATCGCGTCCGTCAACGACAGCAAGCACCTGAGCAAACTCAAACGTGTTCAGCCCGACATGATTTTTGCGCCGCCCGTCGTCGGCGGCGAGCTGCTCGCCCGCACGCTGTCCGGCGAGACCGTCGACAACGAGACCGTCATGCGCCTGCTGTTCCACGGCGATACGTGACGCGCTGCGCGCGTCAGTGCAGTTGGCGATAGATCTGCTCGGCGAGCGTTGTCGAAATGCCGTCGACACTGGCCAGTTCGTCCACGCTGGCCGACGCCACCCCTTGCAACCCGCCGAACCGCATCAGCAGGCGCTGACGGCGCTTCGCTCCGATGCCCTCGATCTCCTCAAGCCGTGACGTCTGACGCGCCTTCGCGCGCTTGGCCCGCATGCCCGTGATCGCAAACCGGTGCGCCTCGTCACGAATCTGCGCGATCAGCATCAGCACGGCACTCTCGCGCCCCAATTCCAGCGGCGCGCGTCCATCGGCAAAGATCAGCGTCTCAAGCCCCACTTTGCGGCCCTCGCCCTTCGCCACGCCGACCAATCGACCGATGTCGATCCCCAGTTCGACGAACACCTGGCGCGCCACCTCGACCTGCCCCTTGCCACCGTCGATCAGCACGAGCTGCGGCAAATTCGCTTCCCCGTCAGACGCTTCGGGCGCGGCCGTTGCGGCGCCTGCATCGGCAGACTCGCCGGCCGGCAGCGCCGCCCCGTCGTCCGGCAGCACGCGCGTCTCGGCTTCGGCGCGCGCCACGTCGGCGGCCACGGAGGACGGATCGGCCGCATCGGTCACGTGAGCGGCCGCCTCCATCAAACGACCATAGCGGCGCGTGAGCACCTGGCGCATTGCCGCATAGTCGTCGCCCGGCGTAATACCCGCGATGTTGTAGCGCCGGTATTCGCTCGTCTGCATCTTGTGATGATGGAACACCACGCACGACGCCTGCGTCGCCTCGCCTTGCGTGTGGCTGATGTCGAAGCACTCCACCCGCAACCGCGCCGGATCGTCGATGTCGAGTCCGATCGTTTGCACCAACGCGTGCGTGCGCGCCTGCTGACTCCCCTGCTCCGTCAACAATCGCGTGAGCGCGAGCTGCGCGCCCTGCAGCGCCATGTCGAGCCAGGCACGCCGTTGCCCCTGCGGCTGACGCACCATCGCAATGCGCCTGCCCGCTTGCTCGGACAACGCGGCGAGCAACTCGTCGCTCGGCAACGCATGGCTCACGACCAGTACCGGCGGCACCGACTGGCCCAGGTAGTGCTGCGCGACGAAGGCCTCGAGCAAACGCGATTCGAGCGATGCCAACGGGGTATCCGACGGCATGTCGTTGGCGATCTCGCGCGCCTGTGTGGCGGCATCGTCCGCGTTGGCCTCGGACGTGTCCGGCGCGAGCGCCTCGTCCGGCTCGAATTCGTCGGCAATCCCGCCTTCGACACCGCGCTCCACGTGCGCCGGAAAATACGCCTTGTCGCCAAGATGGCGCCCACCCCGCACCATCGCGAGGTTCACACACGCGCGCCCGCCCGCATAGGCGACGGCGAGGATATCGGCATCGACATCCCCCGCCGTCTCGACGGACTGCTGTTGCAGCACGCCCGAGAGCGCCTGCATCTGATTACGCACCACGGCGGCCTGCTCGAACTGGAGCGCCTGAGCGTACGTCATCATCTTCGCTTCGAGCGCACTGAGCACTTCGCTCTGACGCCCCGAGAGAAACGCCGCCGCGTTATTCACATCGCGTGCGTAATCTTCATCCTGAATGGCGCCCACGCAAGGCGCGCTGCACCGCGCGATCTGATGCAGCAGGCACGGCCGCGTGCGATTCGTGAAGACGGAGTCCTCGCAGGTACGCAGTTGGAATACTTTCTGCAGGATCTGAATGCTCTCGCGCACGGCCCAAGCGCTGGGAAATGGTCCGAAATACTGTCCACGGCGATCCACCGAGCCGCGATAGTAGGCCATGCGCGGATACTTGTGCTGCGTGAGCTTGAGAAACGGATACGACTTGTCGTCGCGAAACAGGATGTTGTAACGCGGATGCAACGCCTTGATCAGATTGTTCTCAAGCAGCAGCGCTTCGGTCTCCGAGCGCGTGACAGTCGTCTCGAGCTTCGCGATGCGCGCAACCATGAGCGCAATGCGTGGGGAAAGCTGCGTCTTGTTGAAGTAGCTCGACACGCGCTTCTTCAGATTGCGAGCCTTGCCGACGTACAGCACGCTGCCCGCTGCGTCGTAGTAGCGATAGACGCCAGGCAGGTTCGGCAACTGGGCAAGCACCGTGCGGGCGTCGAACGCCGCGCTGTCGGGCAACGCCTCGGCGGGGGGCTGAGCGGCATCCGCCGTCGTGGCGACCGCGGGGGCCGTGGTGGATTTGGCTTTGCGGGACTTGCGCGGCGGCGTGACGTCGTGGGCGTCTTCAGTCATGAACTCAGGCATCGGAGCGTCCCCGGGGGCGAAACCGTGCGATCGCGGCGGCACGCAAATTGTGTGCGATGGCATCGTTACGCGTCGCCAGCAGGCGCAGGGACTAGAATCCGAAGTTTAGACCAATCCGGGTTGCCGCCTCTCAATGTCCCTGCCCACTACGTTCTCGCCCGCCGCAACCACCCTGCCTCTGGTGCCGCGCTGCGATCTGTTCTGCACCGTCGTCGACAATTTCGGCGACATCGGCGTTTGCTGGCGGCTCGCGCGGCAACTCGTGCGCGAACATGGCTGGTCGGTGCGGCTATGGGTCGACGACCTCGCGAGCTTCCGTCACCTGCGTCCCGACATCGATCCCTCCCTGGCCCGACAACGCTGCGACGGCGTGGACGTACGCCGATGGGATGCCGACTTCGGCCCGATCACTGACGACAATGCGCCGGGCGATGTCGTCATCGAAGCGTTTGCCTGCCAGATTCCCGACGCCTGCGTTCAGGCGATGCATGTGCGCAAACAGGCGGGACACGCGCCGGTGTGGATCAACCTCGAGTACCTGAGCGCCGAAGACTGGGTCGAGGGATGTCATCTGCAAAAGTCGATACACCCGCAACTGGGGCTCGTCAAAACGTTCTTCTTCCCGGGCTTCACGGAACGCACGGGTGGGCTCGCGCGCGAACGGGAGCTGTTCTCGCGCAGAGACGCCTTCCTTGCATCGCCGGCGCTTCGCGACGCCTGGTGGCAGCGCACGCTCGGACTCCCGGGCGCACCGAGGGACACGCTGGTGGTATCGCTTTTCACGTATGAAAACGCCGCGCTTCCGGGGTTGCTTGCGCAATGGGCCGCCAGCGAGACACCCATCGTCTGCCTGGTCCCGCCAGGTCGGATCGCACCGTCGGTCGGCGCGTGGTTTGGCCGCGAGGTACTGGCGCCACGCGACTGTGCAACGCAAGGAGCACTGACGGCGTATGGACTGCCATTCGTTGCGCAATCCGAGTTCGACGCGCTGCTGTGGGCGTGCGATCTCAATTTTGTGCGTGGAGAAGATTCGTTCGTGCGCGCGCAATGGGCGGCGAAGCCGCTCGTCTGGCATATCTATCCGCAGGACGACAACACGCACCACGTGAAACTCGACGCGTTTCTCGACCGCTATCTGAGCGATCCGAGCGCCGACTCGCCGGCAACCGGCGCCTTGGGACACGATGCACGCGAGGCGCTGCGCACTTTCTGGCATCTCTGGAACGGCTACGCCAGCACCCCGCCCGACTGGCCGGCACTGGCCGCCGTCCTGCCCGAACTGAATCGCCATGCGCGGGCGTGGGCAGGCAGGCAGGCGGCCCTCCCCGACCTCGCGCGACAGTTGGCAAGCTTCACCGAAAATCAGGTAAAATAGCTGGTTTTTCAACGCTTTGCTGCTGAACCTGCTGCACCGGACCGTTTCCAGGCGGGCGCGGGAATCAAGCGGCGAGTGGGCGTATGGAAGCGCTCAACAAGCGGCAAATCGCTTATTTCGTCACAGGATCTCGTTTTTTATGAAAACCGCTCAAGAACTCCGCGTCGGTAACGTCGTCATGATCGACGGTGAGCCCAATGTCGTGCTGAAGACCGAATACGTCAAGTCGGGCCGCAACTCCAGCGTCGTCAAGATGAAGTACAAGAAGTTGATGGGCGAAGGCCGTGGCGAATTCGCCTACAAGGCCGACGACAAGTTCGACGTCGTTGTGCTCGACAAGAAGGAAGTGACCTACTCGTACTTCGCCGACCCGATGTACGTGTTCATGGACGCCGACTACAACCAGTACGAAGTCGAAGCCGAAAACATGGGCGACGCGATCAAGTACCTCGAAGACGGCATGAAGTGCGAAGTCGTTTTCTACAATGAAAAGGCCATCTCGGTCGACCTGCCGACCTCGCTCGTGCGCGTTGTGGAATACACCGAACCGGCCGTCAAGGGCGATACGTCGTCGGGCCGCGTGCTGAAGAACGCCAAGATCAACGATCTGCTGGAAATCCAGGTGCCGCTGTTCGTCAACACCGGCGACAAGATCGAAATCGATACGCGTACCGACGAGTACCGCAGCCGCGTCTAAACGATTGCGACGCCGCCCGCGCCGTCTACGGACGACGCGGCGCGATCCGCGACCGTCAGGCAACAAGAAAAGCGCTCTTCCCGTCAGGGTTGAGCGCTTTTTTGCTTGGCGGGCGTGTCTCGCTTACGCGCCGAACGTCTCCACGATCAGACGCTTCGCCGCCTGATATTCCGGCTGCGCGAGCATCTTTTCCCAGCCGTGCACCTTGCCGCGGCCCTGCAGATGCTTGATGCGGCGCTGAGACGCGGTATCGGGCACCGACTTCATCTCATGCAGCAATCGGTCCGCCTTTTCCGGACTGTTGCAGATGAGGACCATGTCGCAGCCGGCCGCCATGGCGGCATGCGCCGCCGTCACGACATCGCCAGCGGCGCTCGCCCCTTGCATCGACAGGTCGTCGCTGAAAATCACACCGTCGAACGCATACTTGCCGCGCAGGATTTCCTTGAGCCACTTGGCCGAGAATCCGGCGGGGTTCGGATCGACCTGCGGGTAAATCACGTGCGCCGGCATGACCGCCGCCAGCGACATGCCGAGCCAGTCATACGGTTGCGCATCGACGCTGAGGATCTCGTCGAGCGAGCGCTCGTCAACCGGAATTTCGTGGTGCGAGTCGGCCGCCACGAAACCATGCCCCGGGAAGTGCTTGCCGCAGTTCGCCATCCCGGCGAGAAGCAGGCCGTGATTGAGGCTCTTGGCCAGCATGGCCACCACGCGCGGGTCGGCGTCAAACGCACGATCGCCGATGACCGCCGACGTTCCGTAGTCCAGGTCCAGCACGGGTGTGAAGCTCAGGTCGATATCGCACGCGCGCAATTCGGCCGCCAGCACATAGCCGACGGCCGTCGCCACGCGCGTCGCCTTGAACACGTCGTCGTGCCAGAGCTTGCCCAGCTTGCCCATGGCCGGCAGGTGCGTGAAGCCGTCGGTACGAAAGCGCTGCACGCGCCCGCCCTCATGATCGACAGCGATCACGATGTCGTCGCGCAGGTCGCGAATCTGCTTCGTGAGCGCGCACAGTTGCGCGCGATCGTCAAAGTTGCGGGCGAACAGGATCACCCCCCCGGTCAACGGATGGTCGATGCGACGGACGTCGTCTTCGCTGAGGGTCAGCCCGACGACGTCCAGCATCACCGGGCCCGGCCTGCGCTTCGTCATTGCGTTTTCTCCGATGCAATATTGCGAATGTTGCCTACCTTACGTGATGCGATCGCAAAGGCGACCGCATACTCTTTCTCGTCCGTGATCGAAATCTCGATCGACAGTTGCCGCTCGGCCAGCCACTGCACCAACTCCCCCGACGCCACCACGACCGGCTTGCCCGACGGCGCATTGAGCGTTTGCACGGCACGCCACGTCATCGGCCACCGCATACCCAGCCCGATGGCCTTCGACACGGCCTCTTTCGCCGCGAAGCGCGTGCACAGATACGCGAGTCCGCGCACGGCGGACCGGCTCTGACGCGCGTGATAAACCTTGAGTTCCTCGGGCCCCAGCACGCGCTCGGCGAACCGCCCATGGGTGCGCGTCATGACGCCGACAACACGGCTGATCTGGAGGATGTCCGTGCCTACGCCGTAAATCGCCGTGCCCCCGGACTCAGGGCCAGCGGCACGCTCGCCTGGTGGCGGCACGTCGGGGGACGAAGGCGACGGCATCGTCGGATCGCTCATGGGCAGCGCCTGATGGTGGGGGGGGAAAGGCGTCGTGACTCAGCCGCGCGCCGCGATGCGGCTGGCGACCATGATGGCCTTCATCTCGCGCACGGCGTTCTCCCAGCCCACGAAAAGGGCGTGGGCGACGATCGCGTGTCCGATGTTCAGTTCGGAAATGCCCTCGATCGCGGCGATCGGCTGCACATTTTCATAATGCAAGCCATGTCCGGCGTTGACGCGCAGGCCCAACGACAGACCGAGCGCGACGGCGCGTTCGATGCGGGCGAACTCGGCCTCGCGCGTGGCCTCGTCGTGCGCCTCCGCGTAGCGGCCGGTGTGCAGCTCGACCACCGGCGCGCCCATGCGCGCCGCCGCGCGGATCGGCGCTTCGTCCGGATCGATGAACAGCGACACACTGCTGCCCACTTCGCCGAGTTGCTGCGTCGCGGCAGCCACACGGTCGTACTGACCGACGACGTCCAGCCCGCCTTCGGTCGTCAGTTCCTGACGACGCTCCGGCACCAGACAAACGTCGTGCGGCTTGGTGCGGCATGCGATCGCCAGCATCTCGTCCGTCACGGCACACTCGAGGTTCATCCGCGTGAGCAGCTTGTCGCGCAGATTCGCCACATCGTCGTCGCGAATATGACGACGGTCTTCACGCAGGTGCAGCGTGATGACATCGGCGCCCGCCGCTTCAGCCAGCAATGCCGCCCTGACCGGGTCGGGATAGGCCGTGCCGCGCGCGTTGCGCACCGTGGCGACGTGATCGATGTTCACCCCGAGGTCGATGGGGTTGCCGTGGAAGAAGAGGCTCATAGTTTTTGCAGGTCGAGCAGGATCTGCCGCGTGTTGAGCGGAACGCCGCCCAAGTGGTGGTTGAGAAGAAAGCGCATGAGCAGCTTGCTTTGCTGCACGGTCTGCGCCCGGGAATAATCGTCTTGCTCCATGTCGAGCAACGTCTGCCCGATGACGACCGGCCAGTCCGACGGTTCATCGCCGCCCGCCGGGCGTACCCCCCGGTCTGGATGAAACACGTAGCGGCGCTCGGGCGCGACCTTGCCGCGCGTCTGCGTGCAGCGGTCGAACGCCACGGCGTAACCGGTCTCACGCAGCAGCACGCGCTCGAATGCCCGCAGGATGATACCCGCCGGCTCACCATGCGCGAGATGATGCAGCGTGGTCAGATAGTGCTGGAAGAGCTTGTCGTGCGGATCGTCGCGCGCGCAGAACTTCACCAGCAATTCGTTCAGGTAGAAGCCGCTGAGCAGCGCATCGCCTTCAAGCGGACGCAATCCGCCAACCCACTCAGCCTTGGTCAGCGTACGCAGCTCTGCCTTGCCAAGCCAGGCGAGCGAGAGCGGCTGAAACGTCTGGAGTACGCCACGCAGCGCCGAGTGCGGACGTTTGGCCCCCTTCGCCACGAGCGCGACGCGGCCGTGGTCGCGCGTGAGCACGTCGATGATCAGGCTGGTTTCGCGGTAGGGATAGCTGTGCAGCACAAAGCCGGGCTGCTCGGTCACGCGGCTTTGCTCGCGCTCGGCCGCCCGGGCGGGCGATGGCGCACGGCGCACGCGTTTCGCTTCGCGCTTGACGGTATCGGCGGTGGCTTCGGCGTGCTGGAATGCGTCCGACGCATCGTCGTCGACACTCCGCGCGCGCGCACTGCGCGCCTGGCGAGCCGGCCGCGCTCCGATTGCCCCGGCGTGCGAGGTACGAGGGACCGACGTCAGCGGCGCACCGGCAGCCGAGGCGCTGCTTGCCGCCAACGTCACATCGTCCGGCGGTGCAATCTCGTCACGTAAGGTGTCAGGTTCACTCGTAGCCATACGCCCGCAGGCCGGCCTCGTTGTCGGCCCAGCCACCCTTCACCTTGATCCAGACTTCCAGGTACACGGGCCCGTCGAAGAGCTTCGCCATATCGAGACGGGCATCGGTGGAAATCTGTTTGAGCTTCGCCCCCTTGTTGCCGATGATCATCGCCTTGTGGCTGTCGCGATCGACCAGAATCGTTGCGAACACCCGGCGCAGATCCCCTTCCTGCTCGAATTTGTCGATGATCACCGTGCTTGTGTACGGCAGCTCGTCGCCCGTCCAGCGGAACACCTTCTCACGCAGGATCTCGGCCGCCATGAACCGCTCGCTTCGGTCGGTGAGATCGTCTTCGCCATAGATCGGCTCGCCTTCGAGCAGGTACGGACGCAACACCCCAAGCAACCGCTGGGTATCGTCTGGACGCTTCGCGGACAGCGGCACGATCTCGCGGAAGTCGCGCAGGTCGCCCACCCTTTTCAGGAACGGCAGAATTTCCGCTCTGTCGGCAATGCGATCGAACTTGTTGACGATGAGCAGCACCGGGGTGTTGTCGGGCAGCAGCTTGAGCACCTTCTCGTCGTCCGGCCCGAAGTTGCCCGCTTCGATGACGAACATGACGACATCGACGCTGGACAGCGTGGAGGTCACGGCGCGATTGAGCGATCGGTTCAGCGCAGTGGCGTGACGCGTCTGAAACCCCGGCGTGTCGACGAAGATGTACTGCGCATCGTCCGTGGTGCAAATGCCGGTAATGCGATGCCGCGTCGTCTGCGCCTTGCGCGAGGTGATGCTGATCTTCTGACCGACGAGGGCGTTGAGCAGTGTCGATTTGCCGACGTTCGGACGCCCGACGATCGCCACGGTCCCGCAGCGAAAATCCGTCTTATCGTTCATGTTTGGAAACTCTCTTGAAAGGGGGCGGCGCGTTGCGCCCTTCCCCTGAATGGGGCTCAGGCGGCGGCCGGGGGCTGCTTGGCGGCGTCCGACTTCTCAGCCGCAGGTTTTTCGGCAGACTTGTCGGTGGCCTTATCGGCTGCCTTGTCGGCCGTTTTTTCCGCGGGCGCTGTCGCCGTGCGAGCGGCACCGTTGCCAACGGGCGCCGTCATGGCCGGTGCAGCGCGCATCTGCCCGACGCTCTCCGCCATTTTCGCCTCGGATGCCGCAGCCTTCGCCGCCCGCTTCTTTGCGGCCTTGGCGCTCTTTTCGGCCTTCGGTTTGGCAAGTGCCGGCATCTTCTGCACTTCCTCCAGCGCCTTCTTGGCAGCCGCCTGCTCGGCCGCTCGTCGGCTCGCGCCCGATCCGCCGGCCTTGATGTCGAGCTTCGGCACCGTGCACTCCACCTCGAACTGCTGGTTGTGCGCAGCGCCGTGCGTCGCGGTCACCGTGTACTGCGGCAGCGCAATCTTGTGGCCTTGCAGGTATTCCTGGAGCAGCGTCTTGGCGTCCTTGCCGAGCGTTTTCGGATCGACATGTTCAAGCACGGGCGTGTACAACCGCTCGATCACGGCATACGCCGCCTCGAACCCGCCATCGAGATACATTGCCCCGAACAGCGCTTCAAGGGTATCGGCCAGAATCGACGGGCGACGGAAACCACCGCTCTTGAGTTCGCCTTCGCCCAGGCGCAGGAATTCGGAGACGCCCAATGTCTGCGCGATTTCGTACAAGGATTGCTGCTTGACGAGATTGGCGCGCACACGCGAGAGGTCGCCTTCGTCGAGCTTGCCGTAGCGACGGAACAGGATCGCTGCGACCGAACAGTTGAGGATGGAATCGCCAAGAAACTCCAACCGCTCATTATTGGCGGCACTATGGCTACGGTGCGTCAGTGCTTGGCAAAGCAATTCCGCATCGTGGAAGCGGTACTGGAGACGTTCTTCCAGTGGGTTCAGAGATTGAGGCATGGCGCAAGTATAGCGCGACGCTCCCGCCCCGGCGCGCGTCGTCGCCAAGAAACGACGGGCCGGACCGCCTTGCGGCGGGCTTTTCGGACTCGCGAGAGGGGGCGGGATCGGACATTTCCGGGGTGACGATACATCGATCTCCCCCGTGTCCCTTTCCCGTCGCATCATTTAATTCAAAATTGAAAATAATAATGCGGAAATCGGCTTTTTATCGCCAATTTCCGCATTAATCAAACCGTCGCCCGGGGGGGGATGGCCTCCCCGTCGACCGGCAAGCTTACTGGAAGCCGCCCAAGCGCTTGAGGTTCGAGAAATTCATCCAGATGAAGAAGGCCCGGCCCACGATGTTTTGCTCGGGCACGAAGCCCCAGTAACGGCTGTCCGCGCTATTGTCGCGGTTATCGCCCATCATGAAGTAGTTGCCCTCCGGCACCTTGCAGATCACGCCCTGGCTGTTGTACTGGCAGTTCTGCTTGTTCGGAAAGTCGTCGGCGCCCAGGATGTATGGCGGCACGTTCGGGTCGTTCAGAATGCGGTGCTTCACGCCGCCCACCGTCTCTTCGAACTGCTTGAAGTAGGCGATATGCTCCTCGTCGAAGTAGTCCGGCATGGCGGTCTCCGACACCGGCTGGCCGTTCACCGTGAGCTTCTTGTTCTCGTAGGCCACCACGTCGCCCGGCAGGCCGATCACGCGCTTGATGTAGTCCATCGACTCATCTTTCGGGTAGCGAAACACCATCACATCGCCCCGCTTCGGTTCACCGATCGAGATGATCTTCTTGTTGACCACCGGCAGGCGAATGCCGTAGTCGAACTTGTTCACGAGGATGAAGTCGCCCACGAGCAGCGTCGGAATCATGGAGCCCGACGGAATCTTGAACGGCTCGACCACGAACGAGCGCAGCACGAACACCGCGAGAATCACGGGGAAGAAGCTCGCCGAATACTCGAGCCACCAGGGCTGACGCAGCTTGTCGTCGCGCACTTTCGCACGCGCACTTGCGATCACGCCGCTATCCTGTGAGCCGGAGCCCTGGATGCCAGACCCCTGCGTGGCAAGCTGCTGTTGATCGAATTGCGCCAGGGCGTCCTGTGCTGCCCGGCGGCGCGCCGGTTGAAACACCAACTTGTCGGCCAACCAGGCCACCCCGGTCACCAGCACCAGGACAAAAAGAATCAGGGCGAAATTCATGCGGGACCTGTCGCTACGTTATTTGTCTTCGACTTGCAAAATGGCAAGGAACGCTTCCTGAGGAATCTCGACACTCCCCACCTGCTTCATGCGCTTCTTACCTTCCTTCTGTTTCTCAAGCAGCTTCTTCTTGCGCGAGATGTCGCCACCATAGCACTTGGCCAGCACGTTCTTGCGCAAAGCCTTGATGTTCTCACGGGCAATGATGTTTGCGCCGATAGCCGCCTGAATCGCCACATCGTACATCTGGCGCGGAATGATTTCGCGCATCTTCGACGCGACCTGCGCGCCGCGACGGCGGCTCTCCGAACGGTGCACGATGATCGACAGCGCGTCGATCTTGTCGCCGTTGATCAGCATGTCGACCTTGACGACGTCCGACGTGCGGTACTCCTTGAACTCGTAGTCCATCGACGCGTAACCGCGCGACACCGACTTCAGACGATCGAAGAAGTCGAGCACGATCTCGGCCATCGGAATTTCGTAAATGAGGCGCACCTGACGGCCGTGGTATTGCATATCGATCTGCACGCCGCGCTTTTGCTGACACAGCGTCACCACCGAGCCGACATACTCCTGCGGCATGTACAGGTTGACCGTGACGATCGGCTCGCGCACTTCTTCAATACGGCCCGGATCCGGCATCTTCGACGGGTTTTCCACCGTGGTCACCGTGCCATCGCGCTCGACCACCTCATAGATCACGGTCGGCGCCGTGGTGATGAGGTCCATGTCGAACTCGCGCTCCAGACGCTCCTGCACGATTTCCATGTGCAGCAGGCCCAGGAAGCCGCAACGGAAACCGAATCCCAGTGCCTGCGAAACTTCAGGTTCGTATTGCAGCGAGGCGTCGTTGAGCTTGAGCTTTTCGAGCGATTCGCGCAGCGCGTCGTACTGGTTCGCCTCGACCGGGTAGAGGCCGGCGAACACCTGCGGCTTGACTTCCTTGAAGCCCGGAAGCGCCTCGGGCGCCGGCTTGGTCGTGGTCGTCAGCGCATGCGTGACGGTATCGCCGACCTTCGCGGCGCCCAGTTCCTTGATGCCCGAGATGATGAAGCCCACCTGGCCGGCCGACAGCGACGGGCGCGGCTGCGACTTCGGCGTGAAGACACCCACTTGCTCGACCGGGTAGGTCGCGCCCGTGGCCATCAACTGAATTTTTTCCTTCGGCTTGAGCGTGCCGTTGACGATGCGCACCAGCATGACCACGCCCACGTAGTTATCGAACCACGAGTCGATGATCAACGCTTGCAGCGGGGCGGCGGCATCGCCCTTGGGCGGCGGAACCTTGGCGATGAGCGCTTCGAGCACCTCTTCCACGCCGAAGCCGGTCTTCGCGGAGCAGCGCACGGCGTCGGTTGCCTCGATACCGATCACGTCCTCGATCTCCTGGATCGCGTTCTCCGGTTCGGCCGACGGCAGGTCAATCTTGTTGAGCACCGGCACGACTTCCACGCCCAGCTCGATCGCCGTGTAGCAGTTCGCCACGGTCTGCGCTTCCACGCCCTGCGAGGCATCCACCACGAGCAGTGCGCCCTCGCATGCGGAGAGCGAGCGGCTCACCTCGTACGAGAAGTCGACGTGGCCCGGCGTATCGATGAGGTTCAGGTTGTACACCTTGCCGTCACGCGCCTTGTATTCCAGGGCGGCCGTTTGTGCCTTGATGGTGATGCCACGCTCTCGCTCGAGATCCATCGAGTCGAGGACCCGGGATTCCATTTCACGATCGGACAGACCGCCGCTCAACTGGATGATGCGATCGGCCAGGGTCGATTTCCCGTGGTCGATGTGGGCGATGATCGAAAAATTGCGGATATGGTCCATGAGGCGAGGCTAGAGAAGAGTCGGTGCCATCGGATTCGGCTCGGCAGCGACTTTCGAGAGAATCGGCAAACACGATATTTTAGCCGAAAGCGTGGCGATGCCGTCTGGAATCGCATGTATCGCGGCAGTCCATCGGAAATGGCGGGAAGCTTGGGACGATCGGGCGTCGTTCGAGGCAGGGAGCGGATAGCGCGAAACGTCAACCTGAGCGCAATGCGGCAGCGACCGCCGCTGCGTCGAAACGATACCGGCACAACTCGCGCTCGCCAAGCGCAAGCACCGGCACGATCTCGTCGTATTGCGCTTCCAGCGCCGGGTCACTGTCGACGTCGATGACGGTGACGGAGAAATTCCACGCCGGACGCATCGCTTCGAGCGCCGCAAGCATGTCATCGCAAAGATGACACCACTTGCGGCCATAGAGCGTCAGCGCCGGCGTATGCATGAGACAGCGGTATTACTTGCCGGGCGTGCGCGGACGCAGCGGCACGAATTGCGTGGCATCGCCGCGCCGCACGAGGATCGGCACGAGGCGCTTCGGATCGAGCGCCTTGACCACGTCCTCGAATTGCTTCGCGCTGACGATGTCTGCATCGCCCACGCGCAGGATGATGTCACCCTGCTGCAAACCGGCCCGTCCCGCCGAACCTTCGGCCAGTTCGACCTGCACGCCACCGCGCAGCTTCATGTCCTTCTTCTGCGACTCGGTCAGGTCGGAGACCACCAGGCCCAGCGCATTCGGGTGGGGCGTGTCCGCACTCCCGCTCTGCGCCTTGGACGCCTTCGGCGTATCGGTATCGGCTTCCGCGACGGTGATGCGCAAGTCCTGGTTCTTGCCCTTGCGCAGCACCTGCAGCATCGCGCTCGAACCGGGCTTGGTCTCGCCGACCATGCGCGGCAGGTCGGTCGCATGATCGACGGCCCGGCCCTCGAACTTCATGATGATGTCACCCGGCTGCACCCCCGCCTTCTCGGCCGGACTCCCCGGCTCGATGCTGCGAACCAGCGCGCCTTGCGCCCGCGGCAGCCCCAGCGAATCGGCGACCTCCTTGCTGACCTCGCTGATCGCCACGCCGATCCGGCCGCGCACGACCTTGCCGCTCTTCTTGAGCTGGTCGGCCACGCGCATGACTTCGTCGATCGGGATCGCGAACGAAATGCCCATGAAGCCACCGGTCTGGCTATAGATCATCGAGTTGATGCCGACCACCTCGCCGCGCATGTTGATGAGCGGCCCCCCCGAATTGCCCGGGTTCACGGCCACGTCCGTCTGAATGAACGGCAGGTAATCGCCCGTATCGCGGCCCTTGGCCGATACGATGCCCGCCGTTACCGTATTGTCGAGACCGAACGGCGAACCGATCGCCACCACCCATTCGCCAACGCGCAGTTTGTTCGAGTCGCCCACCGGCACGGTCGGCAGGTCCTTGGCGTCCACCTTGACCACGGCGACGTCGGTGCGCTTGTCCGCCCCCATCAGCTTCGCCTTGAACTCGCGTTTGTCGGTGAGGGTGACGTAGATACTTTCGGCGCCATCGACCACGTGCGCGTTGGTCAGGATGTAGCCGTCGGCCGAGACGATGAAGCCCGATCCGACGCCGCTGTTCTGCTCTTCATCCGGCTGCGGCTGGCCGCGTCGGGGCGTACCGCCCTTCGGGCCCGGCTGCTGCGGCAGGGGCACACCGAAGAAGCGGCGGAACAGCTCGGCCATGTCGCCGTCCATGCCGGGCGGCAAGCCACTCTGACTGCGGCTGACGCGCTCGGTCGTCCGAATGTTCACGACGGCCGGGCCGACTCGGTCGACCAACTGGGTGAAATCGGGAAGATTGCTGACAAGTGGCGCCGCCGACCCCGAGGCCGGGGCGGCAAAAGCAGCAGGTGCCCCCGCCAATTGCGCGGCAATGGCACCGCCAAGGATGACACGAAGCAGGAAGGTCTTCTTCATTGGAAGATCGTGTTGCGCGATAGTCTCGGAATGCTTGAAGGCAGTCCAGCCCTCCGACAGGGCATTGCGTCTGTCGGTGCCTCGCTGCCCGGACCGCACCGTCACCGGTCGCGGCCCACCCGACAGCCGGTCACTTCGCCGGCTGTTTGTACTCGATACTGGAAGCAAACTGCTGCAAGGTTGCCTGCGGCACTTCGCCAAGCAAGGTCAGCCAGTAGTCACCAAAGCGCTTGATGAGAATATTCGTCGCGCCGGCGCTGCCGTGGCCTTCCTTGCGCTCTCGCGTGGCCGGTTCGATAAATACCGAAAGTCCGGCCATGCCGTCTGAATATACCACCTGCTGGACTTCCAACGGTTTGCCGTCGGCCGTCGATCGCATGGTGCGACGCACTTCGCGCACCGCCTTGAACCCCGGCACCTTCTTGTCGACGTCGATGCTCCAGCCGGCATCGGACAGATGCATCGGTACGATTTGCGGCTTGATGACATGCCAGCCATGCGTTGCCTGAATGGCGTGCACGATGCGCGCCTTCTCACTCGGCACACCGATCGAGATCTGCGAGAACGCCGCCTGCTCGAGCAAATGGCCTTCGGCATCGAGGGTCTGTGCGCGCAGCAACAGGCCGGTGTTGCGATCGGCCCACAGCCGGTAGCCGAAGCGGTACTCGTCCTTTGGCGTGAGTTCGATCACCATGCAGTCAAAGCCCGCCATGCGCTCATTCGGCAGCAGCTTCGGTGCGTAATAGTCGAGCACATCGCGATTGGGCGTGGCGAGCAAGGCAGGGAACGAGTCCTTGCTCTCGCGCTTTTCCAGAAACACGGTCTTCTGCTCGGGAATGAGCGTGTAGACATCGTCGTTCTGCCGAAGAATGCGGCGCTGACGTCCGTCCAGCGTCTCGAGCGCTTCGTACTCGTTACCCTTCTCGGCGAAGTGACTGATCTTCGAAGAGCGCATGGTCGAACCACGCTGATAAACGAATGTACCGATGTAGTTTTGCGTCTGCGCCGCGCGATGGATCTTGTTGAGCCACGCGCCGACTTCGCGCCGCTCGATCAGCGGGTCGTTCGTCGGCGCGGAAGCCTGGGCCCACGCCTGCGATTGCAGCGTGGTCGCCAGCAGCAAGGCGAACAGGAAGAAGGTGCGCCCGATGGGCGCACGTGGCAAGGATTCGATACTCAGGCGCTGCATTTATTCGTCCGCTTGCGCCGAGGCTCGCATATAAGGGGAAACGCCCTGGCCGATCGGCGTCGGGGCATATTGCTGATGTGCCGCCAGATACTGGTCAAGCCGCGCATCGCGCAGCACGATCAGATCGTTCGGCGCCCCCGCACTCGCGCCGTTGGCCGCCACGGCGGCTTGCGACGGTTGCGACAGCGTAACGCGCGTGAGGTTACTGCCCCCGGCGGCCGGCGTTGCGGCCTGAGCCAACACCTGCGGCTGCGTGCCGCCGGCTGGGTGATCCTGTAGACGCGGCACCACGACCCATGACAGCGCCGCCACGGCCGCCGCGGCAGCCGCCGTTGGCAGCACGCGGCGTACGCGCAGGAACGGATTGATACGGGTGACGCGCGAGCCCGCGGTCTTGGCGCCCTGTGCGGCGCTTGCCTGGGCATCGGCCAGTGCGGCCGGCGCGAGGAGGTGAGGCTCGGTTTCGAGGCGCGCCGAGAAGGCCGCCATGAAGGCCGACTCCGATCGCGGCAACGTCAACTCATCGGAACGCAAGGCGTCTCCAATCAGGTGGTAGTCGTCCCACAAAGGCCGGCCGGAAGCGTCAGCCTCATCCAGCAGGGCAGCCAGCTCGTCCGAATCGAATTCCCCGTCCACCAACGCGGAAATTCGCTCGGCTTGCAGCCCCCGCTGCGTTTGCACCGTCGCTGATCCCATGATATCCCCTAACGAAAATAACTTCCCCGGCGGCGCGCTCACCAGCGCTTGCCGTCAGGCGTGTCCAGCAGCGGCCTGAGCCGGCTGGCAATCGCTTCACGCGCCCGGAAAATTCGCGAACGGACCGTTCCGATCGGGCACCCCATGGCTTCGGCGATCTCTTCGTAGCTCAACCCCTCGATTTCCCGCAGGGTAATGGCCGTTCGAAGCTCATCGGGCAAAGCCTCCATCGCCGCGTTGACCGTTTGAGCAATCTGCTTGCTCATCAGCAACGACTCAGGCGTGTTGATATCCCTTAGTTGATCAGCCTCGGCAAAAGTTTCCGCTTCTTCAGCGTTCGCTTCAGTCGAAGTCGGTGCACGGCGTCCCTGCGTTGCCAGGTGGTTCTTTGCCGTGTTGACAGCAATACGATACAGCCAGGTATAGAACGCCGACTCGCCGCGAAACTGCGGCAAGGCACGGTAGGCCTTGATAAAGGCCTCCTGCGTCACATCCTCGACCTCGGCGGCGTCGCGCACGAGCCGCGATACGAGGCGGATGATCTTGCGGTGATATTTCGCGACCAGCAGCTCGAAGGCGGCTTTGTCGCCTTTTTGCACGCGCTCGACGAGCGCCTGGTCGATTTCTCGTTCACTCACCTGATTGGGATCCGTATTTTCTCTGGCGGCCAGGCCCCGGTCGGGCCTGATGGCTCCACGGCAGCACGGGCCACCGCGGCGGGAAGTGTCTGTTACGCCGCACGCCCGGGCACACTCACCGGAGCGTGGGTCAGCGGAACGGGACGCCTGCGCGGCGTCCCGCGAACTTAGACTCGCTGGAAGACCAGCGTGCCGTTAGTCCCGCCGAATCCGAAAGAGTTCTTCAATGCGACGTCAATTTTCAGATCGCGCGCCACGTTTGCGCAGTAATCCAGGTCGCAAGCGGGGTCCTGATTGAAGATGTTGATCGTCGGCGGCGACTTCTGATGATGAACGGCCAGCACGGTAAACACCGACTCCAGGCCGCCCGCGCCACCCAACAGGTGACCGGTCATCGACTTGGTCGAGTTCACCACGACGTTCCTGGCGGCATCGCCCATCAGGCGCTTGACGGCAACCGTCTCGGCGATATCGCCCAGCGGGGTCGACGTGCCGTGCGCATTCACATAGTTCACGGTATCGGCATTGATGCCGGCATCGCGCAGCGCGTTGGTCATGGCGCGCAGCGCGCCGTCGCCGTCTTCGCACGGGGCCGTCATGTGATACGCGTCGGCGCTCATGCCGAAGCCCGTCAGCTCGGCGTAAATCTTCGCGCCGCGCGCCTTGGCGTGCTCGTACTCTTCGACCATCATCACGCCGGCGCCTTCGCCCAGCACGAAGCCGTCGCGATCCTTGTCCCACGGACGGCTGGCCGTCGCCGGATCGTCGTTGCGCGTGGACAGCGCGGTCATCGCGGCAAAACCGCCAATCCCCAGCGGCGACACCGTCGATTCTGCACCACCGGCAAGCACCGCATCGGCGTCGCCGTACTGGATCATGCGCGCGGCCTGACCGATACAGTGAAGACCGGTCGTGCAGGCGGTAACGATCGCCAGGTTCGGCCCCTTCAGGCCGTACTTGATCGACAGGTGGCCCGAGATCATGTTGATGATCGAGCCCGGCACGAAGAACGGGGAAATCTTGCGCGGGCCGCCTTTGAGCAAATCGTCATGCGTGTCTTCGATCATCGGCAGACCGCCAATGCCCGAACCGACCAGCACGCCAATACGTTCCGCGTTCGCTTCGGTGACGGCGAGGCCACTGTCTTCGAACGCCTGAATGCCTGCGGCGAGGCCGTAATGGATAAAGGTATCCATGCGGCGCGCTTCTTTGGCCGACAGATACTTCTCGGTCTCGAAGTTTTTGACTTCGCCGGCGAATTGCACCTTGAATTCGCTCGCATCGAACTTCGTGATGTTGGCGATGCCCGAACGGCCTGCGACCAGATTCTCCCAACCCTCGGCAACAGTGTTGCCGACCGGCGAGATCAGGCCCAGACCGGTAATGACGACGCGACGACGACTCACGATACTCCCCTTCTTCTGCTGGGTCTTACAAAACAAAAGCCACAGAGGCGACAGGGTTCGACCCTGTGCTCCCTGCGGCTGACAGGCATGCCTGGCGCCGGGAACCGGTCGGCACCCCGGCCGTCCAGGCGATCCTCCGCGGGCCTCTTAGGCCTTGGAATTGCCTTGAACGTAATCGATGGCTTGCTGCACCGTGGTGATCTTTTCAGCTTGCTCGTCCGGGATTTCCGTCTCGAACTCTTCTTCCAGTGCCATCACCAGCTCAACCGTGTCGAGCGAGTCGGCGCCGAGATCGTTCACAAAGCTGGATTCGTTCTTGACGTCAGCTTCGTTCACACCAAGTTGTTCGGCGACGATCTTCTTGACGCGTTGCTCAATGTTATCCATTCAAACCCTCCGGGGTAGTTAGTTCAGACAAGTGCGCGCATTTTAACAGGTTTGCCAAGCAAAGTTAGCCTGCGCCAAATAATGTTCAATATCGCTCAAAATTGCGCATTATTAGCACAATTCCGACGAAATTCCCTTAATTCATGAACATGCCACCGTTCACGTGCAGCGTCGTCCCGGTGATGTAACCCGCCTGCGGCGACGCGAGAAACGCCACGGCGTTGGCGATGTCTTCCGGCGCACCGAGGCGGCCCAGCGGAATCCGTGCCTTGAGCGCCTCGTGCTGCGCTTCGCCCAGCGCCTTGGTCATATCGGTGTCGATGAAGCCCGGGGCGACACAGTTGACGGTGATGTTTCGGCTGCCGATCTCAGCGGCCAGCGAACGGGCCATCCCGGCAACGCCCGCCTTGGCGGCCGCGTAATTGGCCTGGCCCGGGTTGCCCGCCGAGCCGACGACCGACGTCACGTTGATGATGCGGCCGCTGCGCGCCTTCATCATCGGCTTGATGACCGCTCGCGACAGACGGAAGATCGCCTTGAGGTTCGTGTCGATCACGTCGTCCCACTCGTCGTCCTTCATCCGCATGGCGAGATTATCGCGCGTGATGCCGGCGTTATTGACGAGGACGTCGAGCTTGCCGTACTGCTTGAGGATGTCGTCGAGTGCCGCAGCCACGCCTTCGGCATCGGTCACATTCAGGACGATGCCCTTGCCCGTCACACCGGCCTCGCTGAAATACGCGGTAATGCCCTGCGCGCCGGCTTCGCTGGTGGCGGTGCCCACAACCGTCGCCCCCTGGCGAGCGAGTTCGAGGGCAATGGCACGACCGATGCCGCGCGAAGCGCCGGTCACCAGCGCCACGTGGTTATCGAGTTGCTTGCTCATGAGAGAAATACCCTTGACTGTGTCTTACGAGAGTTGCGCGCGCACGTCGCCGAGCGACGCCGGATCGGTGATCGCGAGCCCGGTGAGCGTGCCGTCGATGCGCTTGGTCAGGCCGCTCAGCACCTTGCCCGGACCACATTCAACGACTTGGGTCACCCCCTGCGCCGCGAGCCATTTGACCGATTCGACCCAGCGCACCGGCGCCGCGGCCTGACGCACCAACGCCTCCTTGATGCGCGCCACGTCGGTTTCGACGGCGACATCGACGTTGTTGACGAGCGGAATCTGCGGCGCGCTGAACGTCACGTCGGCCAGATATTCGCGCAGACGATCCGACGCCGGCTTGAGCAGCGACGAGTGGAACGGCGCCGACACCGGCAGCACGAGCGCGCGCTTTGCCCCGGCGGCCTTCGCCAGTTCGCAGGCTTTTTCCACGCCCGCCTTCGCGCCGGCAATCACGACCTGTGCCGGAGCATTGAAATTGACGGCCTCGACGACGCCCGCGGCCGATGCTTCGGCGCAGACGTTGCGAACGGTGTCGTCATCCAGCCCCAGAATGGCCGCCATGCCCCCTTGCCCGACGGGCACGGCCTCCTGCATCGCTTGCGCGCGAAAACGCACGAGCGGCACGGCATCCTTGAACGCGATGACGCCCGCGGCGACCAGCGCCGTGTATTCACCGAGGCTGTGGCCCGCAACGAACGCGGGCTTGGCACCGCCCTCGGCCAACCATGCGCGGTACATCGCGTAGGCGGCGGTGAGCATCACCGGCTGAGTGTTGGTCGTCAGATTGAGGTCTTCGGCCGGGCCGGCGGCGATCAGCTTGGCCATATCCTGCCCAAGGGCATCCGAAGCTTCGGCAAGGGTCTCGCGCACTACCGCGTTGTCCGCGAAGGCATCGAGCATGCCCACCGATTGGGAACCTTGTCCCGGGAAAACGAAAGCGAATGTCATAGCGCCTGGTTTTGCAGTCAGATTCAGAAACATTGCGGCCCCCTGTCGCGCACCGACCTGGCGGCGTGGGGCGCGCCGCCCCACGCGGCGCCCCGAAGGCCCACCGTCAGGTCCGCGTGGCGCCTTGGCGCCGGGTCCACTTACATGCGGAACAGCACGGCGCCCCACGTAAAGCCGCCGCCCACGCCTTCGATCATGACGTTCTGGCCCGGCTTGATGCGCCCGTCACGAACCGCGACGTCGAGCGCCAGCGGAATCGACGCGGCCGACGTATTGCCATGTTGGTCGACGGTCACGACCATCTTCTCTTCCGGCAGTCCGAGCTTGCGGGCCGTGCTCGTCATGATGCGCAGGTTGGCCTGATGAGGAATCAGCCAGTCGATCGCCGACGCCGCCAAACCGGCCTTCTCAAGGGCCTCGTTGGCCACTTTTTCCAGCACACGCACCGCCAGCTTGAACACGGCCTGGCCGTCCATATAGAGGAACGCTTCACCCTGCACCGCGCCGCCGCTCACATTGCCCGGCACGCACAGAATGTTCGCGTGGCTGCCGTCCGCATGCAGCGCGCTCGCCAGAATGCCCGGCTCGCTGGACGCCTGCAACACGACCGCGCCCGCACCGTCGCCGAACAGCACGCAGGTCGTGCGGTCCGTGAAATCGAGAATGCGCGAGAAGGTCTCGGCACCGATCACGAGGACGTTGCGGTACGCACCGGTGCGAATGAAGTTGTCGGCCGTCGCCATGGCGTAGGCAAAGCCGGAGCAAACCGCCTGAATGTCGAACGCCGCGCAGCCGTTGTCGATACCGAGCTTGTTCTGCACGAGGCAGGCGGTGCTCGGGAACACGAAATCCGGCGTCGACGTGGCGACGATGATGAGGTCGAGCTGGTTGGCGCTCAAGCCGGCCATGTCGAGCGCGCGCCTGGCGGCTTCCACCGCCATGTCGCTGCTCGTTTGATCGGGCGCGGCGAAATGGCGGGCCTGGATACCGGTGCGAGCAACGATCCACTCGTCGCTCGTCTCGATGCCACGGGTGGCCAGCTCGTCGGCCAACTGCTGATTGGTCACGCGGCGCGCCGGCAGGTAGCTGCCGGTACCAACGACGCGGGAATGAATCGCGGACTGAGTCATCTTATGATCGGTTAGAGCGCCGGAGCGAGGCCGCCGGCGTCAGAGCGCCGGAATGGCGCCCACCGGCTTGTTGTCCTGGAGCTGGGTCTGATTCTCATGCATGGCGCGCGACAAACGGTCGAGCACGCCGTTGCGAACTGCATCATAGCCGCGTTTGATGGCCCATTCAAACGAGTAGGCATCGGCGGAGCCATGGCTCTTGATCACGAGCGCACGCAACCCGAGCAATGCTGCCCCGTTGTAACGGCGATGATCGACGCGGCTTTTGAAGCGGGAGAGAATCGGCAGCGCAACGACAGCGATCACCTTCGTCCACCACGTACGGGTGAATTCTTCGCGGATCATGTCGCCGAGCATTTGTGCCAGGCCTTCGGAAGTCTTGAGGGCAACATTGCCCACGAAACCGTCGCACACGACGATGTCGGTCGTGCCGCGATAGATATCGTTGCCCTCCACGTTGCCGTAGAAGTTCAGCGTGGAGCCGCGCAACAGCTCGCCGGCCTGCCGGATGACGTCGTTGCCCTTGATGACTTCTTCGCCAATATTAAGCAGGCCGATCGACGGACGCTCTTTGCCATCGACCGCCGCGACGAGCGCATGACCCATCTCGGCGAATTGCAGCAAATGGGTCGGCTCGCAATCGACGTTCGCGCCGAGATCGAGCATCGTGGTGTAACCGCCCTTCTGGTTCGGCAGCACGGTGGCGATGGCGGGCCGCTCGATGCCCGGCAGCGTCTTGAGCACATAGCGCGAGACGGCCATCAATGCGCCGGTATTGCCGGCGGATACGCAGGCTTGCGCGCGCGCGTCCTTGACCAGGTTGAGCGCCACACGCATCGAGGAGTCTTTCTTCCTGCGCAGGGCGGTCTCGACGGAGTCGTCCATCGCGACAACTTCGGTCGCGTTGACCACGGACAGGCGCGGGTGATCCGTCGCGCGCAACTTTGCGAGTTGCGCGTTAATGACCTCCTGCTGTCCGACCAGCACAAGTTCGACATCGTCGGTGGACTGCACGAAGCGAACCGCGGCCGGCACCGTCACCGATGGGCCGTGATCTCCGCCCATGCAATCGATCGTCAGGGTGACTGTCATGTCGACGTGATTGGCTTGCGGTACAGGTAACAAAAAAAGCGGCAGGATGAGTGCCGCTTTTGCCACATCGGACGATCAAACAGCGCCATGATGGGCGCGTATCGCCTGGAGGGCCGAGTTAGTCGTTCTTGGTCTTGATGACCTTGCGACCACGGTAGAAACCGTTCGGCGAGATGTGGTGACGCATATGCGTCTCACCCGACGTCGGCTCGACGGCAGTCGCCGGCGCGGTCAGGAAATCGTGCGAACGGTGCATGCCGCGCTTCGACGGCGACTTCTTGTTCTGTTGAACGGCCATGATAACTCCTCAAAATATCGCGAAATTTTAACACAGTTCGAGCGCCGCCCTACGGTGTCGGCCTGTCGGCCCGACCTGTGCGACTAACGCAAACTTGTACTTTGGTGCGCCGGAGACCCGGCCGCACGTTACTTTCCGTCCTTGTCCGGCGAGCGCTTGAGCGCTGCCAGCGCCGCGAACGGAGACGGCTTATCCTCTTCTTCGGGCGGCGGGGCAGGTTCGGTCAACCCGTCGTCGCCCGTGGCCAGGCTTTCGTGCACAGTCGGACACACCTCGTGCTTGGGCACGATCGGCAAAGCCAACAGCAATTCTTCCTCGATCAGCTCGCGCAAATCGAAATGTTTGGAGCCGACCAACGCCTCGAACTCATCTTCATCGAGGGGCCGGGCTTCCGCGGCCGCTTCGTCACGCACAACCTCGAAGGTCGTCTCCGAATCGAGCGGCTCCTGGTACGGCGTAAGGCATCGCTGGCATTCGAGCCACATCGGGCCTTCGACCGACAGCGTCAGGAACTGCGCCACCGCAGGCTTCCCGTCGGCACGCAGCACCTGCTTCTCGACGCCTGCGGCGCGCCAGTGGAACACGCCCTGGGCGCGCCCCGACGCCGAGACTTCGGCAGGCACTTCGGTTACCATGCGCGGCAATGCCGCAAGTTGCACGTCACCTTCCGCCACCCGGCCGGTACGCGCGAATTCGAACAGATCGACGATATATTCGTTCATCACGCTCATCCTTGCCTTTGGCGCATCTGAGCGCGTTTTCAACGTCCCCTGCCACCCGCAGCGCCTTGATCCAACACCGTTTCCGGACGTTTGGACCCGTACCGCGCAGACTGGCGGGACCGAGCGCCAGATTGCAAAAGCCGTGAATTCTAAATAGTTTTTCGTTTCTCGTCAAACACTTAAACCTGATGACCGCACATCCCCCGCCACCCATGATCCTGGCCTCCGGATCGCGCTATCGACGTGAGTTGCTCGAGCGCCTGCGCGTGCCCTTTACGGTCGACGTCCCGGACATCGACGAAACGCCCGTCCCCGGCGAGACGCCGCACGATACCTCGCTGCGCCTGGCCCGTCAGAAGGCCCGGGCGGTGGCTGGGCGCCGACCGGGCGCCATCGTCATCGGCGCCGACCAGGTCGCCACGTTCGAAGGCCGCCAGATCGGCAAACCCGGCAATTTCGAGAACGCCATGACACAGTTGCGCGACATGCGCGGCAAGGTCGTCGAGTTTCACTCCGCCCTGTGCGTGCACGATGCCCGCAACGGCGAAAGTCAGGCCAAAGATGTCGTGACACGGGTGAAGTTCCGCAATCTGCCCGACGAGGTGCTCGCCGCCTATCTTCATGCCGAGACACCCTACGACTGCGCCGGCGCCGCCAAATCCGAAGGACTGGGCATCATGCTGCTCGAAACCATCGAGAATGACGACCCGACCGCGCTCATCGGCTTGCCGCTGATTGCGCTCACGACCATGTTGATGAACACCGGCATTCGCCTGCCAGGCCCCGGCCCCGACGCAACAGGAGCGCCAGCATGAGCGGCACGCTGTATCTGATCCCGAATACGCTTGGCACGAACACCCGCGGCGGCCTGCCGGCGGTACTGCCTGAAGACGTCCGCAACGTGACGGCCGGTCTGACGTATTTTGTCGGCGAACAGGCCAAGAGCACGCGAGCATTCCTCAAATTGGTCGGGGTGTCCACGCCGATTCAGGAAATCGACATTCGCGAGTTGAACGTCAACACGCCGGCAGCGGCCATCGATGCGCTCCTCGCGCCGATGCTTGCCGGTGCCGATGGCGGCCTCGTCTCGGAGGCCGGCTGCCCGGCCGTGGCGGACCCGGGTGCGCTGCTGGTGCGACGGGCGCACGAGAAAGGGGTGCGCGTGGTGCCGTTCGTCGGCCCGAGTTCGATCCTGCTCGCCTTGATGGCCAGCGGACTGAACGGGCAGAGTTTCGCCTTCCACGGCTACCTGCCGACGGACGCGGCCGATCGAGCGAAGCGCTTGCGCGAACTCGAACAACGCTCGCGCAAGGAGAAGCAGACGCAAATCTTCATCGAGACGCCCTATCGCAACAAGGCCATGCTCGATGCGCTACTGCAGACCTGCGACGCCTCCACCCTGCTGTGCGTCGCGGTCGACGTCACGCAGGACGGCGAGCAGATTGTCACGCATCGGATCCAGGGATGGCCTCAGGCGCGTATCGATCTGCACAAGCGCCCCGCCATTTTCCTATTTCTGGGCCAGTAACGCCCGCTATCGGCCTCAGCAAAAGACAACGCCACGGAGATCTTCCGTGGCGTTGTCGCTTGCGTGCTTGCGTTCCGCGATGCGTGGGCGTTACTTGAGCGAGAGGGTCGCGCCCATCATCATCGTCTTCATCGCCGCGGCACCCACGGCCGCACCGAAACGTCGCGCCACGCGCTCAGGCAAGTTTTCCTTGACGGTGTAGTCGACGAGATTCGGCGCCTTGAGTACGTCGCGGGCCACCGAATCGACCGTGCCGAGGCCGTCCGACAAACCCAGCTCGATTGAACGCTGGCCCGTCCAGAACAGGCCGCTGAACAGATCCGGGTCGTCCTTCAGTCGATTGCCACGCCCCTTCTTCACCGCGCCGATGAACTGCTGATGGACCTGCTCGAGCATGTCGAGGGCATACGTCTTCTGTTGATCCGTCTGCGGCGAGAACGGGTCAAGGAACCCCTTGTTACGCCCAGCCGTCAGCAATCGCCGCTCGATGCCGAGCTTGTCCATCAACCCGGTGAAACCGAAGCCATCCATCAACACGCCGATGGAACCGACGATGCTCGCCTTGTCGACGTAGATCTTGTCGGCGGCCGCCGCAACGTAGTAGCCGCCCGAGGCACAAATCTCTTCGACCACGACATACAGCGGCTTCTTCGGGTACTTCGCCCGCAAACGCATGATGTCGTCGTAGATCATGCCGGCCTGAACCGGGCTGCCGCCAGGGCTGTTGATGCGTAGAATCACGCCCGCCGCCGACGAGTCGTCGAAAGCCGATTCGAGCGCCGCGTTGATCTTCCGGGCGCTCGCCTGACTGTCGGGCGCGATCTCGCCGCTCAGCGTGACCAGCGCGGTATGTTTGCCGGAGCCCGCGCCGACCGTTGCCGTACCGCCATCGAAATCGGAAATCGACCAGATGACAAGCGCGACGATCGCCAGCGCCAGCAGCCGGAAGAAGATTTTCCAGCGGCGCGACGCGCGTTGCTCGCGAATGCCGGCCATCAACACCTTTTCCAGCATTTCGCGCTCCCAGAGCTTCACCTCGCCCGGATCGCGGCCCGCGCCGGCCCCCGCTGCCGACGACGACCGCCCACCGGGCGGAGGAAAACCAGGTTCGGTGCGGGGCGAATCAGGCGGCAGGGCGTCAGCCATAAAGTATCCAGAGAACTTTGGGTAAAAAGCGAAAACTGCGATTGAAACCGGGATGTCGTGTCGTCAGTGTGTCGAAGGTCCGGGCGCTTCGATGTACGCATCGGGCCACCAGACGACGGTCGTGTGAGCGGCATCGCCCCCGTTCGGGTCAGCCGAGCGCTCCTCCACGCGCACGGGCTGCAGCGCACCGCCGCGACACGGGCCGCCAACGCAATGCCCTGTATCGGGCTCATAGGTTGCGCCGTGCGTCGCGCACATCAAGTATAAGCCGGACGTTTCGAAGAACTGCCCCTCAGACCAGTCGAGTTCCATCGGCACATGAGCGCACTGATTGAGATAGGCGTAGACGTGCCCGCCATAGCGAATCACGAACGCTGGGGTACGACGACCGCTCACGCATACCTCGAAACGCACGCCGCGCCCCCCATCCTCGAGCGCGGCGCCCGCGCAGATCGGCAGCGGCACGACGGACTCGCTCACACGCGCTCCAGCAGCCAGTCGCGCAGCTCGGCCACGCTCCCGGCGCAATACGCGGGCTCCAGCGCCACCAGTTGCTCGCGCGGATGCGCACCGCCGTAAGCCACGGCCACGGCGGACGTTCCTGCACTGTGCGCCATCTGCAAATCGTGCGTGGTATCGCCGATCATGACCGTGCGACGCAGGTCCTGACCGAGTTCGCGCGTCAGCTCTTGCAGCATGGCTGGATGCGGTTTCGAAAATGTCTCATCGGCGCAACGCGTTGCGTCGAACATCCGCATCAGCCCGGCGGCTTCGAGCGCCCGGTTCAGACCGACACGCGACTTGCCCGTCGCCACGGCAAGAAAACGCCCCCGCGCGCGCAAGGCTTCGAGCAACTCACGGATTCCGGTGAACAACACGGTCTCCTTGTCGCCTATCAAATAATGAAAGCGATAGCGCTCAGACAGGCGCGGATAGTGCGCGGGGTCAAGGGATGGCACGGCCATTTGCAGGGCATCGCGCAGGCCGAGGCCGATCACGTGGCTCGCGATCTCGTCGGACGGCACGGGCAGCCCCAGATCGCGGCAGGCGGCCTGGATGCAGCGGGTAATGGTGGGCGTCGAGTCCATCAACGTCCCGTCCCAGTCGAACACGACCAGGTCGAACTCAGGGCTTGGCATCGGCAGAAGCGCCTCGAAGTTGGTTCAGAAATTGCTGACATTCTGGCGGTAACGCTGCTTCCAACGCAATCGGCGTATCTAAAACCGGATGGTTGAACTTCAGCCGCCACGCGTGCAGAAACATCCGCTTGATGCCGGGACGGGCGCCGGGACGGGCCAATGTCTTGTTCAGCGTGAAGTCGCCGTACTTGTCGTCACCGACGATCGGCGTACCGCAATGCGCCAGGTGAACGCGAATCTGATGGGTCCGCCCCGTTTTCAGTTCCGCTTCGAGCAACGTATAGGGCGGATACGACTCCATCATGCGAAATACCGTGTGCGATGCCTGACCGTCTTCCTGTACACGCACGCGACGCTCGCCCTCTGCCGTCACATACTTATACAGTGGGGCCTTGACCGCACGCTGACGGTCCCGCCATTCGCCCGTGACGCAAGCCAGGTAACGCTTGTCCATCCGGTTGTGCCGGATCTGCTCGTGCATGCCGACCAGCGCCGAGCGCTTTTTCGCGAGCAGCAGGATCCCGGATGTTTCTCGGTCGAGACGGTGCACCAGTTCAAGAAACTTCAGGTGCGGCAGAGCGCGGCGCAGTTGCTCGATCACCCCAAACGACACGCCGCTGCCGCCATGCACCGCCACCCCGGCCGGCTTGTCGATCGCCATGAGGTAATCGTCTTCGAACAACACGGGGAAGGTGGCGGCGGGAACGTAGGCCGGCGCTTCGGCAGCCGGCGCCGCAACGCGAACCGGCGGAATACGAATGATATCGCCAAGCACAAGGCGATAGGTAGCATCTATTCTTCCTTTGTTTACGCGCACTTCACCGCTACGCAAAATGCGGTAAATGTGACTTTTCGGCACGCCTTTGCACTCGCGCAAGAGGAAATTATCGATCCGCTGGCCGGCCGAGCCGTCGTCGACTTCGACCAGTCGAACCTGCGGCGGAGACGCCGGCGAAACCATTTTCTGCCGATTTTTGCCTAACTCATTCATTATGAATATAATTTGCCCAACAGAGGTGGCGGTAGCGGGAATCATGCCAAATCCCCACCTCTGTCGGTGCTGACCTCAAAACGGTATTTTACTTGCACCCCGGGCAGGCTGCTCGTCCGGTGACCCTGGAGCAGCGAGCGCACGCACATCACGCAGCGTCGGCAGGAAGTGGGCCCATAGGCCGCTTCGGTCGCAGCGCGCGGGATGCGGATAGAGTTGGTGGTTATAGAATTTTTTGGTGGTCAGCCCGGGTTCGATTGTCTGGGCTGATCGCTTTGCTGAGTATCGTTCGCGCAAGAGTCTTGGTGAGGCGCCGTCACAAGAAGAAAAAGTGTCGGCAGGCGCCCCGAGAAAACGCTGATGAAGTTTCTCGTCCAGTATCTCTTGGTAGGGACTGCAAGCCCGAAGTGATCCGCGCCGGGCCGGAATTTTCCGGTGCCTCGGCGGATCCGGGTGAGCGCGATAACGTATTCGCTGGCGCCATTGCGTCCGTTGGCCTCATCGCCCGGACCCCCCGGCAATTCTTCCACTCCCGGCTCGAACCTCGCGTGTTGGATAACTCGAGTGATACGTGCCCGACGCACTGCACATTGGCAACTGCGGCGGGTGGGAGTCGTTTTCATGAAACGCATGTTGTTCAACGCCACGCAGCAGGAAGAACTGCGCGTGGCAATTGTCGATGGGCAGAAACTCATCGATATCGATATCGAGACGGCCGGCCGCGAACAGCGCAAAGGCAATATCTACAAGGGTATTATTACCCGTATCGAACCCTCCCTCGAAGCCTGCTTCGTCAACTACGGCGAAGGCCGTCACGGCTTCCTGCCGTTCAAGGAAGTCGCCCGCGCGTACTTCCGCGAAGGTGCCGATGTGCGCAATGCGCGCATCCAGGACGCCCTCTCCGAAGGCCAGGAACTCATCGTTCAGGTCGAAAAGGAAGAGCGCGGCAACAAGGGCGCCGCCCTCACGACCTTCATCTCGCTGGCCGGCCGCTACCTCGTGCTGATGCCGAACAACCCGCGTGGCGGTGGCGTGTCGCGCCGCATCGAGGGCGAAGATCGTCAGGAACTGCGCGAGACGATGGGTCAGCTCGAACTGCCGGAAGGCATGAGCATCATCGCCCGCACCGCAGGCATCGGCCGCTCGGCCGAAGAGCTGCAGTGGGACTTGAACTACCTGCTGCAACTCTGGCGTGCCGTCGAAGGCGCCGCCACCAACATCGAACTGCCGCGCGACTCGGCGCTGATCTATCTCGAGTCGAGCCTCGTCATTCGCGCCATCCGCGATTATTTCCAACCCGATATCGGTGAAATCCTCATCGATACGGAAGAAATCTCCGAGCAAGCGCGTAACTTCATGCAGGTGGTCATGCCCGATCACCTCAATCGCGTGAAGCAATATCGCGACGACGTGCCGCTGTTCTCGCGTTTCCAGATCGAGCATCAGATCGAAACGGCGTACGCACGCCAAGTGCCGCTGCCTTCGGGCGGCGCGATCGTGATCGATCACACCGAAGCGCTCGTGTCGATCGACGTGAACTCGGCGCGCGCCACCAAGGGCGCCGACATCGAGGAAACGGCGCTTCGCACCAACCTGGAAGCGGCCGATGAAGTGGCGCGCCAGCTGCGTCTGCGCGACCTGGGCGGCCTGATCGTGATCGACTTCATCGACATGGAGTCGGCCAAGAGCCAGCGTGAAGTCGAACAACGTGTGAAGGACTCGCTCAAGCACGATCGCGCACGCGTCCAGATGGGCAAGATCTCGCGTTTCGGCTTGATGGAACTGTCGCGCCAGCGTCTGCGTCCGTCGCTGTCGGAAGGCACGCACGTGACCTGCCCGCGCTGCAATGGCACCGGCCACATCCGCGACGCTGAATCGTCGGCCCTGCAAGTCCTGCGCATCATCCAGGAAGAGGCGATGAAGGAGCACACGGCAGCCATCCACTGCCAGGTGCCGGTCGAAGTCTCCGCGTTCCTGCTCAACGAAAAGCGCCAGGAAATCAACAAGATCGAGGCACGCTTCAAGGTCGGCGTGCTGCTGATCCCGAACAAGCATCTCGAAACGCCGCACTACAAGCTCGAGCGCCTGCGTTTCGACGATCCGCGTCTGGATACCCCGAGGGCCAGCTACGTCCTCGCCGAAGAGGCAGCGCGTGCCCTGGAAGAGGATCCGGCGGCTTACAGCAAGAAGAAGGAAGACGTGCGCCCGCGCCAGGAAGCCGCCGTCAAGGGCATTACGCCTGAACAGCCGGCACCGGCCGCGCAACCGCGCCCTGCCCCCGTCACCGCGACCGCACCCGCGCCGGCAGCCCCCGCACGCAGCGGTGGCTTCATCGGCTTCGTGAAGCGCCTGCTGGGTCTCGAGCCTGCGGCCCCGGCACCGGTTCAGGTCGAAGAACCGGCCAAGCCTAACGTTCGTCCGCCGCGCGAGCGCCACGAACGTCCGCATCAGCAAAACCGCAACCGTCGTGGCAATGCTCGCGACGACAGCAAGTCCGGCAAGGACAACGCCGGCCAACCGGCGCGTGAAGGTCGTGAGGGCCGTGAAGGCCGCGAAGGCCGTGAGGGTCGCGCCGCCCGTCCGGAACGTGCCGAGCGCAGCGAACGCGGTGATCGCAACGAGCGTCAGGAAGGCCGTGACAAGCGTGAGCGCGACGAAGCGCAGCCGCGTCAGCCGGCTCAGGACGTGCGTGCCGAGGAAGGTCGCGAGCCACGCGAAGGTCGCGAACGCGGCAATCGTCGCGACCGCAACGAGCGTCGTGATCGTCGTCAGCCCGAAGGGGAAGACGGCCAGCAAGCCACGCCGCAACGCATCGCCCAAGCCGCCCCGCTCGTCGCAGAGCAGGAAGATCTCGAACAGGATCGTCTGACGGCGCAGGTCGAAGGCGCAGCGCTTCTCGCGGGCGAGGAAGGCGAGCAAGGGGGTGAAGAGCGCCGCCGCAGCCGTCGTCGCGGTCGCCGCGGTGGCCGTCGCGAGCGTGAGGCCAATGAGCAGCAACTCCATGGCGAAGGCGAGCAGGCCGAAGGCGCAACATCGACCGGCGAGGAAGGTGTGCACGCCCCGGTGTTGACGCACGAAGCCGTCGACACCACCGCGATCGATGTCCCGGCTCGTGCTGCAGCGCCCGTCATTGCGGCAGAGACTGTCACGGCGGCCGATGTGCCGACGGTGCAGGTCGAATCGACGCCCGCCCCGGTTCAAGTCGAGCCGGCGGAAGTCCCCGTGGCACGCGTGACCGAAGCCGCGCCGTTCGCGCTGCCGGAAGTCTCGTCGCCGGTCATCGCCGAACCGATCGCCCCGGTCAACGTGGCACCGCTGCCTGCAGTGGAAGTCGCCGCACCGGTGGTCCCGCCGGTCAGCGCGCCGTTGCCTGCCGCCACGCCGATCCCGGCGCAGCCTGCCGTCCCGGCCGAGGCCCTGACCGAGATCGCCGCCACGGCAGCCATTGCCAGCACCCCGGCAGACGTCAGCCCCGCGCCGACGGCACCCGCCGCACCGTCGACGCCGGTGGAGATGGTCGAAACGGCGAAGCCGGTGCAAACGCCGGCACCGACCGCACCGACCGCAGCGGTAGCCACCGTTGCCGCGACGGAAGTCGCGACGACTCGGGCGGCCCCGGCCGCCGTAGCGCCCGCGCTGGAAAGCACCGAGCTGGAGTCGTCGCTCGCAAGTGTGGGTCTGGTCTGGGTCCACACGGACGCCGACAAGCACCGCGCCGCCAAGGAGGCCGCAGCGCAAGCTGCACCGGCACCGCATGTGCCGCGCGAGCGCCGTCCGTCCACGCCGGCCAGCAGTGGCCCGATGGAGCAAGTGGAAACGCGCGGCTCGTCGGATCACGTGGCCTAACGTGCCATAGCGTGACGCACAGGCAGCGGCACCCGTTCCGCTGGCGACCATCCGCCTGACGTGATGTTGGAAAAGGAGGCTTCGGCCTCCTTTTTTGCCATTGGGGATCGCTTTTCGCCTTGCGACCCCACGTTGTCCCGACTTGTGCCCGCCCGGCCCGCCCCGTATCGTGACGCTCAGAACGGGTTTGACGTCCCGCAGCGAATGCCTGGGTACCGATATCCGATGCTTAGTTCGTCGGCGTCGGCGGCCAACAGGCCAATTCGTTAGAATGGAGACGCAAGCCAAGGCCCTACCATGACCGAAACGATCATCCGACTTACCGATCTGCGTAGCGACGCGCGTTATGCGACGTATTCCCCGCAAGCGCCCGCGCAAGTGCGCGCTGCCACCGGCCATCTCGAAGATGCGCTGGCGCGGCCACTGCACGACCTGCGAATCTCGGTGACGGATCGTTGCAACTTCCGTTGTGTCTACTGCATGCCGAAGGACGTGTTCGGCAAGGACTATGCATTCCTCCCGCAATCCTCCCTGCTGTCGTTCGAAGAAATCGAGCGGGCCGCGCGCCTGTTCGTCGACCATGGCGTGGAGAAGCTGCGCCTCACGGGGGGCGAGCCGCTGTTGCGCAAGCACATCGAGCGTCTGATCGAGATGCTCGCCCGCCTGCGCACACCGTCGGGCAAACCGCTCGACATCACGCTCACCACCAACGGGTCGCTGCTGGCGCGCCGGGCGCAATCGCTCAAGGATGCCGGGCTCACGCGCGTGACGGTCAGCCTGGATAGCCTCGACGATACGATTTTCCGGCAGATGAACGATGTCGACTTTCCGGTCGACACAGTGCTGGAAGGCATTGCGCAAGCCCAACGCGTCGGTCTGGGCCCGGTCAAGGTCAACATGGTCGTCAAACGCGGCACCAACGATGGCGACATCGTGCCCATGGCGCGGCATTTTCACGGCAGCGGCGTGATGTTGCGGTTCATCGAGTACATGGACGTCGGCACGTCGAACGGCTGGCGGATGGACGAAGTGCTGCCGTCGGCCGACGTCATCGCCCGGCTGAACGAGGCCTTGCCGCTCGAGGCGCTCGAGCCGAACTATCCCGGCGAGACGGCCCAGCGTTGGCAGTATCGCGACGGTGGCGGCGAAGTCGGTGTCATTTCATCGGTCACGCGCGCTTTTTGCGGCACTTGTTCGCGCGCACGCCTGTCTACGGAAGGCAAGTTGTATCTATGCCTGTTCGCGAGCGCCGGTTACGACCTGCGCACGCTGCTACGCAACGGCGCGAGCGACGCGCAGATCTCGACCGTCATCGGCGACATCTGGCAGGGTCGCACCGACCGTTACTCCGCCTTGCGCACGGCGGCGACTGGCCTGCCCGAAAACGCCCCTCCGAAAGTGGAGATGTCCTACATCGGCGGTTGAACGGACCGGGCACGGTGCCTGTCCGCTCGTCCGCACGCTTTCGTAATATCGAACTCTCACTCGACTCATGATTTTTGACGCCCCGGACGCCCATTGTGTCCGAGACTCCCTGAAGATTTCCCGGCGTGTCTCGCCCCCGCGCGCTCGCCTTGCGGCCCGACGCTTCGTCGCCGTCAGCCTGAGCGCTCTGACCCTGTTGTCGGCCGCCCTCGCGCCCGCGATGGCGCGTGCCGATTGCGACCCCGCCGGCCGCGACGTCGCAAACCGTGTGATGACCTACACCGGCCAGCTCGGCGAGCGCAATCCGTTGCGGCTCGTGCTGCGTCCGTCGTTCGGCGGCAAGCTCGAAGGCCGTTATGCCAATGCCTCATCGCTGGGCGACACGTACCTCACGGGCAAGCTGGAGAACAAGTCGCGTCTGCATCTGACCGAGTTCGACGCGGGCGGCATGCCGCGAGCGACCTTCGACGGCGATTTCGCCGCCAACGACGAGGTTGACCGCCAACGCGGTGTGTCGTCCAGTTGCGAGGTCATTTCCGGTCAATGGAAGGATCTTCGCAATGGGCGCTCGGTGCCGTTCAAGCTGGCGCTCGCCGGCGTTCAGAACGGTAAGCTCGATCACCTCTACGGCGTTGCCGGCGTGGACGACGACGAAACGGTCAATCGTGCAGCCATGCAGTTCCGCAAGGGGGTTCTCGACGACCGGCGCGACGTCGTTGCGCAATCGATTCGCTATCCGTTGCGCGTGTCGTTGCGCGGCAAGACGATGATGCTTCGGAACCCGAAATCGCTGCTCGCGCGCTACAACGAGATATTCACCGACGGTTATGTGCGCACCATCGGCGCGGCCGTGCCGCGCCTGATGTTCGCGCGCGATCAGGGCGTGATGCTGGGCAACGGCGCCGTCTGGTTCGATGCGTCCGGGCGCGTCATCGCGCTCAATCGGTCCTGACCGGTTCGCCGCCCGCCCATCGCCCTGGAATTCTGCCGCCATGACTACCGCGCCGATCCTTCGTAGCGCCATGACCGGCCTGGTCCTCGCAGGGGGGCGAGGCCAACGCATGGGCGGACGCGACAAAGGCTTGCAACGATTCGCCGGCCGAACGCTGGTCGAGCACGTCCTCGAACGAATGCGGCCACAGGTCGCGACGTTGCTGATTAGCGCCAATCGACATCACGATGCCTATGCCGCGTTCGGCGAGCCAGTCGTGTGCGACGCGACGCCGGACTTCGCTGGCCCGCTCGCCGGCATGTTGGCCGGCCTGCGCGCCACGCGCTCGGACTACCTCCTCACCGCACCGTGCGACTCACCCTACCTCCCCGAGGATCTTGGCGAACGACTGGCGGCCGCGTTGAGCGCCGCTGGCGCCGACGCCGCCGCACCGCCTCTGGCGGCCTATGCCGTCACGCCACAGGGGCCGCATCCGGTCTTCGCCCTCTTGCATCGCACGCTCGCCGACGATCTTGCCGCCACGCTCGCGGCCGGCGAACATCGCGTCAGGGCGTGGCTGGCACGCCACAAGGCCGTACAAGTTCACTTCGGCGACGAGCGTCCGTTTTACAATGTCAACACGCTGGACGACCTCCAACCCGATACCTCCAATAGGCCCGATACGTCCGACACGCCGCGCGCGCCCTGACATTGCGGACACCGACGCGGCCCGATCTGTCGCCACCGCATTGACGGGATTCATGCCGGGGACTTGCCGGATGACGACGCCACACCATGACTACACTTGACGAAGCCCTGGCCGGCTTGCCGGACTACGACCCCAACCATATGACGGTCGAATCGGCGCGCGCCATCATTGCGCGCACCGCGCGTCCGGTGTCTGCCATCGAGCAGGTCGCCGTGCGCAGCGCGCTGGGCCGTGTGCTGGGTCGCGACGTCACGTCGCCGCTCGACGTTCCCGCTTTCGAGAATGCCGCCATGGACGGCTATGCCTTCGCCGGCAGCGTGCTGGCCGCCGGGGGCGACGTGCGCCTGCGCGTGGCCGGCCGCTCGTTCGCCGGCCATCCGTTCGACGGCGTGGCCGCGCCCGGCGAATGCGTGCGCATCATGACCGGCGCCTTGCTGCCCGCCGGCTGCGACACCGTCGTCCCCCAGGAACAGGTGCGGCGCGAAGGCGATACCGACATCGTCACCTTTGCGGCCAACGCCGTCACGCCCGGACGCCACGTGCGTCACGTTGGCGAGGATCTGGCCGCCGGCCACACGGCGCTGCATGCGGGCAAGCGGATTCGCCCGGCCGCGCTCGGCCTGCTCGCCTCACTGGGGATTGGCGAAGTGCCGGTGCGCCGCCGCATTCGCGTCGCGTTCTTCTCGACGGGCGACGAACTCCGCTCGGTGGGCGAACCACTCGCGCCGGGCAATCTCTACGACAGCAACCGCTACACGCTGTTCGGCATGCTACAACGTCTGGGTGCCGAGGTGCTCGACCTGGGCGTCGTGCGCGACGACCCGCAAGCGATCGAGGACACCCTGCGCACCGCTTGCCGCGACGCCGACGCCGTCATCACGTCGGGGGGTGTCTCCGTTGGCGAGGCCGATTTCACCCGTGAGATGATGACGCGCCTGGGCAATGTCGTCTTCTGGAAGATGGCGATGCGCCCGGGCCGACCGTTCGCCTTCGGCGAACTCGAGACCGACGGCCATCGCGCGCTGCTCTTCGGCTTGCCGGGCAACCCGGCCGCCGTGATGGCGTCGTTCTACCACCTGGTTCGAGACGGGCTGTTCGCGCTGATGGGCGCCGAACCGCAAGTTACGCCTAACCTGCCGGTGCCGACGACCACGGCCATTGCCAAGCGTCCCGGCCGGACCGAATTCCTGCGCGGCATTCTCGCCGCCGACGCGCAAGGCCGCTGGCAGGTGACGGTGGCCGATGCACAAAGCGCCGGCATTCTGCGCACGATGAGCGAAGCGAACTGCTTCGTCACGCTAGGCACCGCTCGCGGCGATGTCGCGGCGGGCGAATTGGTCGACGTCATCGCGTTCGACGGATTGGTTTAGCGCGAGTCTCTCGAATCCCCCCTAAAGCGAAGCAGCGAAATTGCGATATATTGCCGGCGTCGGCGCTTCGACGATGTCAGCACCCAACCGAAAGCACACGTCAATGACAACAAAAAAGCAAATCACGTATATCAGTCCTGGCCAGACGGCCAAAGCGCTGGTGCTGGTCTATCTCACTTTCAGTATTCCGATGGTGCTTCTGGCCTTCCTCGCAGCGTTCTACCGCTACGGCGAACTCCCGGGTCTCGCCTTCATTTCCGCGCTGGTCCTGAATGCCATCGTCGGTTTTGTGCTGCTCTGGGTCGCCTGCCATGCCTACAACTGGGTGGCGGAGCGCTTCGGCGGCATCGAAGTTGCCCTGAGCGACATCCCCGACGAAGAGTGCTGACCTTCACACGGATTTCCCTGCCCCATGTCCTTGACCCTGTGTACCGCCAAGGCCGACGACGTCGGCGCGATTTACGGCCTGATGCGAGAACTGGCCGTCTATGAAAAGTTGTTGGATATTTTCGAAGCAACGCCCCAGAGCGTGCACGAGGCACTGTTCGGGCCCGCGCCGGCAGCTGAATGCCTGATGGCGAAGTGGGATGGCGAGGCGGTCGGCTACGCGCTGTACTTCCACAACTTCTCGACGTTCCTCGGACGGCGCGGCCTGTACCTTGAAGACGTCTACGTACAGCCATCGATGCGCGGCAAGGGCGTAGGACAGGCGCTCATGCGTCAATTGGCCGGCATCGCCGTCGAACGAGGTTGCGGACGCTTCGAGTGGACCGTGCTCGACTGGAATCAGCCGGCGATCGACTTCTACACCTCGCAAGGCGCGACGGTGCTGCCCGACTGGCGCGTGGTGCGCATGACAGGCGAAGCACTCGAGCGGTTCGCCAATCGCGGCGAATCCCCCGCACCCCGAGCGTTCTGAGCACGCCACGGATTGGGAAATTCGGGAACGCTGCGAACGTCATCCATGCCGGGACTGTCAGGCGCGTCTTGAACGTCCCGCGTCCGCAGGCGCCTCCGCGCGACTCGCCCTACCGGGCGCTCACGTCTCGTCGTCGGCCTCCATCTCCACACCGAGCAGTTCGACCGCCTGTTCACCGGGCAAGGCTTCCACCGACTTGAGCTGACGCGCCATCGCGCGCGTGCGCACCTCGGCCCTGTCGATCGAACGGGTCACCGTCTCCAGTTGCGCCTTGGTCTTCGCGAGCACATCACCGAACTTGGTGAACTCCGTTTTCACCGCGCCGAGCACCTGCCAGACCTCACTGGAACGGCGTTCGATCGCGAGCGTGCGGAAGCCCATCTGCAGGCTGTTGAGCAGCGCGGTCAACGTTGTCGGGCCCGCCACGGTCACGCGATAGTCGCGCTGCAACAGATCCGAGAGTCCCGGACGCCGCAGCACTTCGGCGTAAAGCCCTTCCGTCGGCAGGAACAACAGCGCGAAGTCGGTCGTGTGCGGCGGTGCGAGATACTTGTCCGCGATGGACTTCGCTTCCAGGCGGATGCGTGTCTCCAACGCCTTCGATGCCTCTTCCACTGCCGCCAAATCGGCACGCTCCTGCGCGTCGAGCAGGCGCTCGTAATCCTCACGCGGGAATTTGGCGTCGATCGGCAGCCAGACCGGCGTGTTGCTGTCGCCGTTCTGTCCCGGCAGCGCAATCGCGAACTCCACCCGCTCGGCACTGCCCGGCTTGGTCGCAACGTTCTTGGCGAACTGGTCGGGCGTCAGCAGTTGCTCAAGCAACGCCTGTAATTGCACTTCCCCCCAGATGCCTCGCGTCTTCACATTGGTCAGCACGCGCTTGAGATCGCCCACGCCGGCGGCGAGCGTCTGCATCTCGCCCAGGCCGCGATGCACCTGCTCCAGCCGGTCCGAGACCAGCTTGAACGACTCGCCGAGTCGCTGCTCGAGCGTGGCATGGAGCTTTTCGTCGACGGTGCGGCGCATTTCTTCGAGCTTCGCCGCGTTGTTGACCTCGATGTCCTTGAGCTTCTGTTCGAGTGTGGCACGCACTTCGGCCAGGCGCCGCTCGTTGCCCTCGGCCAATTGTGTGAGTTGTTCATGCTGCGCCTCACCGAAGCGGCGCAACGTCGACGCCTGCTCTTCTCGCATCTGCTGTCCGTTTAGCACCAGGCTCTGACGCACCGCGTCGAGCTGGGCAGCATTCGTTTCGGTAAGCTTCGCCAACTGTTGTGCAAACGCGTCGATCTGGTTGTTCTGCACCGTCGCCACGCTCGTCATCTGCGCGGCCAGCGTCTGCTGGAACTGCGCCATCTGCGCGCTTTGCTCGCCGCGTGCGGCACGCGCCGTTTCCGCGAACTCCTGGCGCAGGCCACGCTCGCTGCGATCGGCCGCCTGAAGCAAATCATCCCGGACATGGGCCAGCGCGTCGACGAGCGTCTCGCGCAACGTCGAATCGCCGCCGCGCTGCCAGACCTTCACCGCAATCGCGATCATCACCAACAAGTTCAGCGCTGCCAGCGCCACCCACCCCATCTCTACCATCGCGTTGCGACTCCCGTTGATGCCCTTCGATCCTGCTGCCGATGCCGGCCCATACCTGCCGATGCCTGCAGGGTGCCGCTACGATCGGCGCGCCGCCGGGTTCAGCAGGCACGGCGGCTTGCCCGCCGCCGCCCCGAATCCCAACGCCGCAATCAGATTGTCGGCCGCCAGACTTGCCATGCCGCGACGCGTCGCCACCGAGGCACTCGCGATATGCGGCGTCAGCACGACATTCGGCACCTTGAGCAAATCGGGATGCACCTTCGGCTCGCCCTCGAAGACGTCGAGGCCCGCAGCGGCAATCTGCCGGCCCGCAAGGGCGGCCGCGAGCGCCGCGTCATCGACAATGCCACCGCGCGCCAGATTGACCAGCGTTGCCGTCGGCTTCATGAGGGCCAACTCGGCGGTACCCACCGTGTGATGCGTTGCGGCCGAGTAAGGCAGCACGAGGATGACGTGATCCGCCGTGCGCAGCAGCGTGTCCTTGTCGACGAAGCTTGCCTGGCATGCCGCTTCCGTTGCCGCATCGAGACGCGACCGATTGTGATACACAACACGCATGTTGAAGCCGATGGCGCGGCGCGCAATCGCCTGTCCGATACGGCCCATGCCTATGATGCCCAGCGTGCTGCCATGCACGTCGGCGCCGAGAAACATATCGTAGGCCCACTTATCCCAATGCCCTTCGCGCAACCACCGCTCGGACTCGGTCACGCGACGGGCCGTCGCCATCAACAGCGCCCAGCCGAAGTCGGCCGTCGTCTCGTTGAGCACGTCGGGGGTGTTCGTCGCCATGACGCCGGCGGCGGTCATCGCGTCGATATCGAAGTTGTTGTAACCCACGGCCATATTGGCCACCACACGCAGCTGTGGCGCACCGGCGAGCACCGATGCGTCGATGCGCTCGCTCGCCGTGGTGATCGCGCCGGCCTTGTCGGCCAGACGTGCGCGCAATTCGTCGCTCGAATACACGGTATCGGCGTCGTTGCGCTCGACCTCGAAATACTGCGCAAGACGCTCGATCACGTCGGGAAAAATAGCTCGGGCTACCAGGATCTTCGGTTTCACCAGTTGTCTCCAAAGGTTGACCGCGTCACACCATCGCGGCTCAGAAGAATATCAGGGTCGTCAATACGAACAGCGGCAGCAGAATCGCGCCCGACCACAGCATATAGCCAAAAAAGCTCGGCATGCGAATGCCGCGTTGCTCCGCGATGGCTTTCACCATGAAGTTCGGCGCGTTACCGATGTAGGTGTTAGCGCCCATGAACACCGCACCGGCCGAAATCGCCGCGAGCGTTGCCGCACCGGTGGTCATCAGCGTTGCGGCATCGCCACCAGCGGTATTGAAGAACACGAGATACGTCGGCGCATTGTCGAGGAACGACGAGAGCAGGCCCGTCGCCCAGAAATACATGACGTTGTCCGGCGCACCGCCCGGCCCCGTGACAAGACGAATGACCCAGCCAAGCGCGCCGGCTTCCCCCGCGCGCAGAATGGCAACCACGGGGATGATAGTCAGGAAGATGCCGGCGAACAGCTTGGCGACCTCCTTCATCGGCGCCCAATTGAAATCGTTTCCCTCGCGCGCCGTGCGCGGCGTGATCGCCAGCGACATCAACGTCACCACGATCAGCCCGACGTCGCGCGCGAGGTTCTGCAACGCGACCGGTGTACCGAAGATGTCGAACTCGACGCCCGGCTTCCAGACCCCGCTCATCAGCACGAGCCCCACGGCAGCGGCAAGCAGCACGAAGTTACGCTTGCCTTCGAGTCGCAGCGGCGCGGAATGCGGCGTCGGGTCCATTGCCTCGATCAGAGGCTCGCTCTTCTGCCGGAAGTAATAGCTATCGATCAGGAAGAACAGCACCAGCAGCACCGCGCAGATGAACAGCGTCTCAGGCCAGATGTGCGCGGTCGTCCAAAAGAAGTCGACCCCTTGCAGGAAGCCAAGGAACAGCGGCGGATCGCCCAGCGGCGTCAGCGAGCCTCCGGCGTTCGCCACAAGGAAGATGAAGAACACGACGACGTGCACGTTGTGTTTGCGGTTGTCGTTCGCGCGGACAAGCGGACGGATCAGCAGCATCGCCGCGCCCGTCGTGCCCATGATGCTGGCCAGCACGGTGCCCAGCGTCAGCAGCCCGGTGTTGAGCCACGGCCCGCCGCGCAGGTTGCCATGCACGCAGATGCCGCCGGCAGCGGTGAACAGCGCCGTAAGCAGAACGACAAACGGTATGTACTCCGCGACAACGGCATGCACAGCGCCATACCAGGCCGCGCCCACGCCGAACACCAATGCGAATGGCACCAGGAATGCCGCGCCCCAGAACGCCGCGATCTTGCCGAAATGGTGATGCCAGAAAGCCGGCGCCAGCAGCGGCCCAATCGCGATCGAGAGCAGCAGTCCGGCAAACGGCACGCCCCACCAGGCGACGAGTTGTGCGCCGTCCGGCCCGGCAGCAAACGCCGCGGGGCTCGCCAATGTCAGCCCCGCCGCTCCCAATACGCGCCCTATCCCCTTGTGCATTGTTCTTGGTTCCTATTGATTGATCGTCGACGATGTACGAGTCGCCCGCAAAGCAGGAGTGCCCGAAATGGCGCAACCTTGGGAAATATCTCAAACCAAGGTCCCGCACGGCCCGGCGGATCAAATACCGAAGCGGGCGGGCGATTCTCGAAAGCCTTCCCCCCATCGCGTATTTGCATTCGCGCTGGTGCAAGGAGTCATTGGGTGTTGGCCCGCGGTCGCGGGCCGATGCGACGGCGTCGTGCCTCAGGCACCGTCGACGATGATGAGATGCACTCGGTAGGGACCGTGGGCGCCCAGCACCAGCGTCTGTTCGATGTCGGCCGTCCGCGACGGGCCCGCAATGAAGTTCGTGGCTCGAGAGAGTTGACCGCGCTCGCTACGCATGAGCGCGAAGCCGTCCTCGTGGCCGGCGACGATGCGCGACGCGGGCACAACCGCGATATGCGTTTCGGGCAACAGGGTGGCCGACGCAAATGTCTCGGGGCCCGACATCATCATCAACGCGCCGGTTTCAGCGATGGCGCAGAAGCAACCGGTGATGCCGACCAGATCGTCGCCCTGCGGCTTGCGGAATTCCACGCGACACCCCGCATTCGCCCAATCGAGTTCGCGCAAGGTCGGCCACGCCACCGCCTGGTCCGTGAGGCCGTTGGCCTGCAGATACGTCGCGGCCGCGGGCGGCACGTCGCTCATGCCCGGCACGCGCGCGATCGTCGTCGAGAGCGCCTGCGCCTTGTCGATGAACGTGGCGACGAGATCGTCCGACATGGCCGGACGCGGTCCCTGCGGATGCCGTGCCAGGTAGTCCTCTGCCGCCGCCTGCTCGTTCGCGCGCGCGGCATCGGGACGATGCTGAGCATTGCGGATGCGGGCAAAGATGCGATTGCGGGCGTCGGAGGTATCCATGGGCTGTCCTGTGAAGCCGACGTGCCGGTGTGCGGCCAACGTCGTCGCTTATCGTCTCTCGAAAGGCCACCGTTGCAAGTTCGGCGGGCGATGCGCAATTATAACGGCTGCCCTTGCGGGCGCGACGCACGTTCGCGCACTATCGGAATGCTCTGGCGCGACGCTCGGACCAGGCGGCAGGCATCGAACGTCACACGCCGGCCGCTGACGCCGGCGCGATCTCGAATACCTGACGCAGATACGCCAGATAAGCATCGTCGTCGCACATATTCTTGCCCGGCGAGTCCGAGAGCTTCGCCACCGGCTGACCGTTGCAGCGCACCATCTTGATGACGATCTGCAACGGCTGATAGCCCAGATCGTTGGTGAGGTTCGTTCCCACGCCGAAGGCGAGCTTGCAACGGTCGCGGAACCGCTCGAAAAGCTGCAGGACCTTCGGAATATCGAGGCCGTCCGAGAAGATCATGGTTTTCGTATGCGCGTCGACGCGATTCTCTGCGTAGTGCGCCAGCAGGCGCTCACCCCAGACGAACGGATCGCCGGAATCATGACGGGCACCGTCGAACAGCTTGCAGAAATACATATCGAAGTCACGCAGAAAGGCGGACATACCGTAGACGTCGGACAGCGCGATGCCTAGGTCGCCGCGATACTCCTTCGCCCACGTCTCGAAGCCGAAGATCTGTGAGTCGCGCAGACGCGGCCCGAGCGCCTGACAGGCCTGAAGGTACTCATGGGCCATCGTGCCGAGCGGCGTGAGCCCGAGCTTGAGCGCGTAGTACACGTTGCTCGTGCCCGCGAACTGTTCGCCCAGTTCGTCGCGCAGCGTGAGAATCACTTCCTCGTGCCACTCCTTCGAGAAGCGGCGTCGCGTACCGTAATCGGCGATCTTGCAGTCGCGATAATCGACGCGGCCCGCCAGCATGCCGATCTTGTCCTTGAGCCGCTGACGGCCTTCGTCGTAGGCGGGCTTGCGCTGTGTGTTGCGGAAATACACTTCGTTGACGATGGCGAGCACCGGGATCTCGAAGAGGATCGTATGCAGCCACGGCCCGCGAATCGTGATGTCGATCTCGCCGTTGCCCTTTGGCGAGGGCTGCACCGTGATGTACTTCTCGTTCAGATGGAACAGGTCGAGAAAGTCGATGAAATCGCTCTTGATGAAGCGCATCGCACCGAGGTAACGAAGTTCGGACTCGGTAAAACGCAGCCCGCACAGCAGGCGGATCTCGTCGCGAATCTCGTCGACATACGGCGTGAGGTCCACACCTTCGGTGCGACACTTGAAGCGGTATTCGACTTGCGCTGCGGGAAAATGATGCAGCACCACTTGCATCATCGTGAACTTGTAGAGATCGGTATCGAGCAGCGACGTGATGATCATGACGACAGACTTCGCGAGGAACACGCAACAGAAAGCAGCGCACGCTGCCGATCGGCAAGACAGCCACGACGCGGCGCGCGGGAAGAGCAGACATCGTACCGCAAAGCGGTGTCACGCAGGACGTCCGCGCCGGGCACCGGGTGACGCCGCGGCGTGCGCGCGAAGCGCTTCGGCTCTCGCACCTGCCGCCCCTGGCTGCGTTACAATAACGCCTTTAACGGCCGTTCGAAGCCGTTTCGCGCCCTACTCTGGAGTTGTTGGCATGACGCACGTTGTCACCGAAAGCTGCATCAAATGTAAATACACCGATTGCGTGGACGTCTGCCCCGTGGACTGCTTCCGCGAAGGCCCGAACTTCCTGTCCATCGATCCGGACGAGTGCATCGATTGCGCCGTCTGCGTGGCCGAGTGCCCGGTGAACGCCATTTATGCCGAAGAAGACGTGCCGGGCGACCAGCAAGCCTTCATCGCCTTGAACGTGGAACTGTCCCCGAACTGGCCGAGCATCACCAAGACCAAGCCGTCCCTGCCCGACGCGGATCAGTGGAAGGACGTCACCGAAAAGCTTCATTTGCTCGAGCGCTAAGCCTCGGGCGACTTGGGCGGACGTCGCGCGCCACGCGCAGAAAAATGCGCACCCGGTGTTGACAGTGTGCGAACGCCGCCCCTATAATCTCTTTCTCTTTTGATCCCCGATAGCTCAGTTGGTAGAGCGCCGGACTGTTAATCCGTAGGTCCCTGGTTCGAGCCCAGGTCGGGGAGCCAAGCATTTCAAAGCGATGGCCTCGCGCACGCGAGGCTTTTGTTTTAGTCGATGCGCCGTGACAGCGGCGTGCGGCACCCAAGTTTGATCCTCGATAGCTCAGTTGGTAGAGCGCCGGACTGTTAATCCGTAGGTCCCTGGTTCGAGCCCAGGTCGAGGAGCCAAAACGCAGAAAGCCTCGCCGATCGGCGAGGCTTTTTTGCTTTCGGTGGCGCCCGCAGCATCGGTCGAACACCCCCTCCCGCCGAGCGCGCAAACAAAAACGGGGCACCGTCTCCGGCGCCCCGCTCTCTGACTTCCTGAACAACGTGCTTACTCGCTTGCGGGCGCCCCCATCGCGACCGGGCGATTCGCCGAGGCCTGCACCTCGTTGCTGTTCACGCTTTCAATCCAGCGTCGGCGCATCGGCGCGAGCACGAACTTCGCGCCCACGGCCGCGGCGATGCTGATGATCGCCGCCGCGATAAACACACGATCCCAGTGACCGCCGACGGCGAGCACCGAGGCCAGCGGCACCAGCAACGATGCCGTACCCTTGGCCGTGTACAGCGTACCCGCGTTCGACGCCGCGTTCTTGCTACCGAACGTGTCCGCACACAGCGCCGGGAAGATCGAGAAGATCTCGCCCCAGCACAGGAACGTCATCGCGGCGAAGAACACGAACATGTACGGGTTCTGACCGAAGTGCATCAAGCCCAGCATCGCCAGCCCTTCACCCAGGAAGATGATGAACATGGCGTTCTCACGTCCGATCTTGTCCGAGACGAAGCCGCACAGCGGGCGTGTAAAGCCATTGCACAGATTGTCGATCGACAGCGTCATCGTGAGCAGCGGCAGCGTCGCACCGAAGAGGGTCATCGGCATCGATGCAATACCGAAATCCTTCGCGATCGGGCCGATCTGCGCCGTCGCCATCAGACCGCCAGCGGCCACGGCGACGAAGCAAACATAGATCACCCAGAACACCGGCGTACGAATCATCTGCCCCGAGCTGTAGTCCACCTTCGTCGACAGAGTGCGGCGCGACACGGTCAGGCCCTTCGGCGCACGCGGCTTCACGAGCAACAACGCGAGGATGAAGATCGCCACGCCCTGCACGATGCCGAAGTTGAAGAACGCTGCCTCGTAACCCGATCCGCGGATCATATTGGCAATCGGAATCACCGTGATCGCGGCACCGGCGCCGAACCCGGCGGCGGTCAGACCGGCGGCCAGACCGCGCTTGTCCGGGAACCACTTCAGTGCGTTACCCACGCAGGTGCCATACACGCACCCAGCGCCAATACCCGCGATCACGGCCGCCGTGTACAGCACGGCGAGCGTTTCGGCGTACGAGTACATGATCCACGACAGGCCAACGCAAATCGCGCCACCCGCCACCACCGGCCGAGGCCCGAAGCGGTCAACCAGCCAGCCTTCGATCGGCACGAGCCAGGTTTCCACCACGATGAAGATCGAGAACGCCACCTGAATGGCCGCGACACCCCAGTGATGCTTCGCCTGCATCGGCTCGACGAACAACGTCCACGAATATTGCAGATTGGCCACCAGGCCCATACAGATGATGCCGATCACCAGTTGTGACCAGCGCCCTCCCAGAAAAGAGGTCTTCTCCTCCGGTTGTCCATTTGCTTGCATGACTTGCCTCCTGTTCCTGTCAGACGATTGACGCCGGCCCGCGCTTCGTTGTGCGGTACCCGCCGTCATCGCGTGCCGTCTCGCGCCCCAACGTGGGGGAATCGCGCATACGACACGCCTCCTGGCGCTACATGCGGCTCATGCGTGGCCGCTTGATCACGGAACGCTACCTGGCGGCGCGCTCGCAGGGCTTGAGCCCCGGCTGACTGACTTTCGGAAGCGCCAAAGGACGCTTCCGGCCCCCACTTCGGCGCGGCGACGCAGGCTTTAGGCCCGCGCCGGCAAGTTGCCGGCTGCCGAAGGGTGACGGGTGAATCAATTCGAGTGGGAAACGGCCTGCGCTGTCAGCGGGTCGCGATGGATTCCCATGAGTCACATCGCAGGCCACGTCCCATCACTCAGGCGAGCGCGCCTCGCAGACGCGTGATCGCCGGATCGCCTGCCCACAACGGGCGGCAGGGAGATGAGGAAGACCGTAGCGCTGAACCACCAACTCAGACGCCAACGGCGGATACGACAGGGCAGCCGGTGCGGATAAACCGTCGCATGAATGCTGCCCGAAAGGAAATGCGTGCTTACCCAACGAATGTCTCCAGAAAATACGGCGTCAATTCAGCCCTTGCCCGAAGGAATTCACGAGTCTTATCGGGACCATTTTGACGCTCTTCATCTGATATACAAGATTCAATATATCGAATTAAGTATTTTTATGGTTCCAAAAGTAGTCCATGACCGGGGCACTGTCAACCCGAGAGCGCCCACATTCCGGTTGCCGTCGGCCCCGATTCGGACGCCTGGACGGCGTCGGGGTAAGCGCCCGATAACCGGCAAACGCACGGAAATCGGGGCCTTGCAGGACATTGCGCGCCGGAACGAGGCGTGACACCCCGTCAGGCGGTATCGCACCGCCGGGTGCAGGCTCAGGGAAAACGATGATGTTTTAGGGGAGGTCCGCCAACCGTCGGCGAGGTGACTCGCCGGCAAGAAAAATTGCGTTAGACCGGCTCGACGTCGCCTGAGTGGTTGCGAATGAAGGTGAGATGTTCGCGCAGCGAACGTTGCGCAACGGTGGCGTCGTGCGACGCCACGGCGGTGAAGATGCGACGGTGCTGTTCGATCAGCTCGGCCAGATCCGCGCCATGGCCGACGATGGCGCGGTAGTTGTCGACCACCGAGCCGCGCAACAGCTCGAAGATCGCGTGCATCAGGTGCACCAGCACAAGGTTGTGCGTGGCTTCCGCCAGCGCCAGATGGAAATGCGCGTCGAGTTCGGGTACGCGGGTGAGCAACGACTGTCCCTTGGCCTCGCCCTCGCCGTCCAGACCATCGCGCCCTGCGGCATAGGCCGCTTCGAGCGCTTCCAGCGCTTGTGCGAGCCGCGCGATGTCCTCGGGCGTTGCCCGTGCGGCCGCCAGCTCGACCGCCTTGGCTTCGAGCACTTCGCGCATTTCCAGCACGTCGTCGACGGTCTTGCTGTGTCGCGACATCAATTGAGACAACGGTTCCGCGAGCAGCGGCTGGCTGGCATTGGCGACCAGATACCCGCCACCGGCGCGCCCCACGATCAGGCCACGCGACTCCAGTCGCAGTAGCGCTTCGCGAAGGGACGGGCGCGACACGCCCATCTGCTGCGCCAGATCGCGCTCGGACGGCAGCGCCGAGCCGGGGGCGAGCCGGCCTTCGACGACCATCGTCTCCAGTTGTTCGTACACCATGTCGGACAGACGCAGACGCGGCGGCGGCGTGACCGGCGCAAAACTCGCGGCGGTGCCCGAAGATTCGCTGGCAGGGAAGGAAGACATAGGCAAGGACGACTCGTTGGACGACATGTCGGCTTCGGTTCTCGACGGAAAAATCACAGACACGACGATACAGGATGACGCTTCGCTCAGGGCAGGCGCGCAGCCAGATGCCCGGCTTCGCTCAGGGATGCCCCTCATACCAAGGGTTTACCCTGTAGTCGAAATCGGATCATTCCCTTTACGATAGCATCATTCGACAACTGGTCGACCAGTCTACCAGTAGACCAACAATCCGCGAAACGTCGCCCCACGTTAACGATGGTCCGAGAGCCCGCCTGATGACATCGAATGCGTTGCCCCCGCCTCCCTCCGCGCCGCTGAGTCCGCCGCGCCCGGTCCCGTCGTCGTCAGCTTCGCCGCCGGTGCCCATGCGCGTCGACGACGAGCCGGTCTTCGAGACGATTGACGACACCACGCGCGCCGCCCGGCTGGCGGCACTGCGTGCCGCCGTGCCCGACGCTCAGTGGCTGACCGACCGCGAACAGATCACGCCGTACGAATGCGATGGCTTGGCGGCCTACCGCAAGCTCCCGCTTGCCGTGGTATTGCCTGCCGACGAGGATCAGGTTTGCCGCATCCTGCGGGCCTGCCACGCGCACAATGTGCCCGTCGTGCCGCGCGGCGCCGGCACGGGGCTGTCGGGCGGCGCCATGCCGATCACCGACGGCATCGTGCTGTCGCTCGCCCGATTCAAACGCATTATCGAAGTCGATCCCTACGCACGTACCGCCACCGTTCAGCCCGGTGTGCGCAACCTCGCCGTCTCCGAAGCGGCCGCGCCTTATGGGCTTTACTACGCACCGGATCCATCGTCGCAGATTGCCTGCACGATCGGCGGCAACGTCTCAGAGAACTCCGGCGGCGTGCATTGCCTGAAATACGGCCTGACGGTGCATAACGTCCTGCGTGTGCGCGCCGTAACGATGGACGGCGAGATCGTGGAATTCGGCTCGCACGCCCTCGACGCCCCGGGACTCGACCTGCTGTCCGTGTTCATCGGAAGCGAAGGAATGTTCTGCGTGGTCACGGAAATTACCGTGAAGCTCGTGCCGAAGCCGCAGGTGCAGCAAGTCATCATGGCCAGCTTCGATGATGTCGAGGCGGGCGGCAACGCCGTCGCCGCCATCATCGCGGCGGGCATCATCCCGGCCGGCCTGGAGATGATGGACAAGCCAGCCACCCAGGCAGTGGAGGCGTTCGTTCACGCAGGCTACGATCTGGACGCGGCCGCCATTCTGCTGTGCGAGTCGGACGGCACGCCCGAAGAAGTCGCGGAGGAAATCGCAAGGGTCTCGGCGGTGCTGCGGGCGTCGGGCGCCACGCGCATCCAGGTGTCCACATCGGAAGCCGAACGTCTGCGCTTCTGGTCCGGACGCAAGAACGCCTTCCCCGCCGCCGGACGACTCTCGCCGGACTATTACTGCATGGACGGCACGATCCCGCGCCGGACCATCGGCACGCTGCTCAAGCGCATCGAAGCGATGGAAGTGCAATACGGCCTGCGCTGTATCAACGTCTTTCACGCCGGCGACGGCAACATGCACCCGCTGATTCTGTTCAACGGCAACGATCTCGACGAGTGGCACCGCGCCGAAGCGTTCGGCAGCGACATTCTCGAAGCCTGTGTGGCGCTGGGGGGCACGGTGACCGGTGAGCATGGCGTGGGGATCGAGAAGATCAACGCGATGTGCGTGCAATTTTCGCCGGAAGAGCGCGATGCCTTCTTTGGCGTGAAGCGTGCCTTCGACCCCGCCGGCCTGCTCAACGCCGACAAGGGCATTCCCACACGTGCGCGCTGCGCCGAGTACGGCAAGATGCACGTGCGCGGCGGCCTGTTGCCCCATCCCGAATTGCCGAGGTTCTGATGTCGCAAGCCCCTTCCCTCGCGTTGCCCGACGTGGATACGCAAGCGGCGGCGCAAGTGCTCGCCGCGATACGCGAGCGCGTGCTCGCCGCCACCGCCAGCGGCACACCGCTTGACATCCAGGGTGGCAGCACCAAGCACTGGTACGGCCAGACGCCCACGGGCGAGCCGCTCGACATGCGTGCGTATCGCGGCATCGTTTCGTACGATCCGGCCGAACTGGTGATCACCGCCCGCGCGGGCACGCCACTGACCGAGATCGAATCGGCGCTGGCCGCGCGCGGGCAGATTCTGCCGTTCGAGCCGCCCCATTTCGGGTCAGGGGCAACGCTCGGCGGCTGCATTGCGGCCGGCCTTGCCGGCCCTCGCCGGCCGCACGTCGGCGCACCGCGCGACTTTGTCCTCGGCGCCGTCGTCATGAACGGTCAGGGCCAAGTGCTGCATTTCGGTGGGCAGGTCATGAAGAACGTCGCGGGTTACGACATCTCCCGGGTGCTCGCCGGCGCGCTCGGCACGCTCGGCGTCTTGCTCGAACTCTCGATCAAAGTATTGCCCTGCCCGGTGGCCGAGGCCACGCTGCAGTTCGAACTGCCGCAGGCACAAGCCATCGAGCAACTCAACCGCTGGGCCGCTCAGCCGCTGCCCCTGATGGGTTCGGCGTGGCACGACGGCGTGCTGCGCGTGCGCCTTGGCGGTGCCGCGGCGGCCATCGCCGCAGCGCGCGCCACGATGGGCGGCAAATCTGTCGATGCCCTCGAAGCGCAGGCGTTCTGGCAGACCCTGCGCGAGCAGACGCACCCGTTCTTCGCGAGCGCGCCGATCACGGGAGACGGCCAACCGCTTTGGCGTCTGTCGGTGCCCTCGACCACGCCCCCACTCGCCCACGGCGACGAGCACCTGATCGAATGGGGGGGCGCGCAACGCTGGTGGATCACACCGCGCGCCGCCGCCGATGTGCGCGCGATTGCCGCAGCGGTGGGCGGGCATGCTACGCTGTTTCGCCACGGCGACAAGTCGGCTGGCGTATTTACCCCGCCATCGGCCGCGCTGCACGCTATCGGCAAGCGTTTGCAGCACACGTTCGACCCGAGCCGCATCTTCAACCGCCATCGGCTGTACCGCTAAAGACGACGATGCAAACGAACCTCGCAGACTTTCTCCGTCAAACGCCAGACGGCGACGAAGCCGAAGCCATTCTCCGCAAATGCGTGCATTGTGGCTTTTGCACCGCCACGTGCCCGACCTACCAATTACTGGGCGACGAACTCGACGGCCCGCGCGGGCGCATCTATCTCATCAAGCAGATGGTCGAGGGCCAGCCCGTGACGCGTGAAACGCAGCGCCACCTGGATCGGTGCCTGACTTGCCGCAGTTGTGAGTCAACGTGCCCGTCGGGGGTGCAATACGGCCGGCTCGTGGACATCGGCCGCCGTCATGTCGACGCCAAGGTCTGTCGCCCCGCCGGCGAGCGCGCGCTGCGCTGGACGCTCGCCCGCGTGCTGCCCAATCGTACGCTGTTCTCGCCTGCCCTTCGCCTGGGCCAGCAGTTCCGGTCACTGCTGCCGCGCTCGCTGCGCGAGAAGGTGCCGCATCGCCAGCGCTCGGGCAGTTGGCCGCAGGGCACGCACACCCGTCGCATGCTGATGCTCGAAGGCTGCGTGCAGCCCGCCATGCTGCCGAACGTCAACAAGGCCACCGCCCGCGTGCTCGACGCACTCGAGATCGAAATGGTGCGTCCGGCGGCCGCCGGTTGCTGCGGCGCGATCCGCCTGCATCTGAACTATCAGGACGACGGTCTCGACGATGCGCGCCGCAACATCGATGCCTGGTGGCCCGAGATCGAAGCGGGTGTGCAAGCCATCGTGATCAACGCGTCGGGCTGCGGCGCGACGGTCAAGGAGTACGGCCATCTGCTGCGTCACGATCCGCAATACTCAGGCAAGGCGCAACGCGTCTCGGAACTCGCACGAGATTTGTCGGAAGTGCTGCTCGATAACCTGGAAGCCCTGCAACAGCGCGTGCCGAGCCGCAAAACCGGCAAGATTGCCTACCATCCCCCCTGCACGCTGCAACACGGCCAGCAACTCAAGGGCGTGGTGGAGAAGGTGCTCGCCGGGGTTGGCGTGAGCGTCATGCTGCCGCAGGACAGCCATATCTGCTGTGGCTCCGCGGGCACCTATTCGGTCACGCAGCCAACGTTGTCGCATCAACTGCGCGACGCGAAGTGGAAGGCGCTCGACGCCCTCGAGCCCGAACTGGTCGTCTCCGCCAACGTCGGCTGCATCTGTCATTTGCAGGCGACCGCCAAGGGCGAGCACGCGCGCGATCACGCGCCGGTTCAACACTGGATCGAACTGCTCGACCGGATGATCGCGTCGGCCTGAGCGCCGGCGCGATCATCCCGATTCACCTCCGCGGCAACGATTGATTGTCCCCATACAAGGGACAATCAATCCCCAATATGCCCGTTTATCTAAACGATGGCACTCCCTAAAATCGAAGCCAAGTCAGTCATCGCATGGATGGCTGAGCCGACCCTTACTTCGATTCCTTTGCCGGAGCCTGTCATGATCGACAACAAAACCGCCCCCTACGCCGCACTGTTGCTGCGCGTATCGCTGGGTATCCTCTTCCTCGCCCATCTGTCGCTCAAGGTGTTCGTATTTACCGTGCCTGGATTCGTCGGCTTCATGGGCTCGCTGGGCCTGCCGCCGTTCGTCGCGTATGTCACGATGGCGCTGGAACTGATCGGCGGCCTGATGCTGATCACGGGCTTCTATGCGCGCTGGGCGGCGCTGCCGCTGGCGGCGTTGATGCTCGGCACCATCGTATCGGTGCACGGCCACAACGGCTGGATGTTCACCAACAAGGGCGGCGGCTGGGAATTCCCCGCGTTCTGGCTGGTGGCGCTGCTGGTTCTGGCCCTGCTCGGGGACGGCGCTTGCGCGGTACGCCGCGCTCGCACCGCCTGATAGCCTCGTCAGGTTCTCGTTAGCGTTCTTTTGCTGGAGTCATTGCCATGTCTGCCCTTCCTACCCTCTTCGTCTCCCACGGCTCGCCGTTGCTCGCGGTCGATCCGGGCCGTACCGGCCCACTGTTGACGGCGTTGGGGCGTGCGGTGCCGCGTCCGCGCGAGATCCTCGTGATTTCGCCGCATTGGTCGACGCCGGCCCTGCGCGTGGGCAGTCTGGCGCAACAACGCACGATCCACGATTTCGGCGGCTTCCCGCGCGAGCTTTACGCACTGGAGTACCCGGCCGCGGGAGCGCCCGCGCTCGCCGAGCGCACGGTGCAAATGCTGCGCGACGCGGGTCTGCCCGCGACGACCGACGACCAGTGGGGTCTCGATCACGGCGCCTGGGTGCCGCTGCGCTACCTCTACCCGGATGCGGATGTCCCGGTCACCCAGTTGTCGCTGCAACGGCACGAACGTCCCGAGCAGCAATATCGGCTCGGACAGCACTTGGCGCCGCTCGCGCAGGACGGCACGCTCATCCTCGCGTCGGGCAGCTTCACCCACAACCTGCACGAGGTGTTCCGCGCCCCGTCGGAGGACCGTGCCGACGCGCCCTACCTGGCCGAATTCGTCGCCTGGTTCACCGAGCATCTCGCGGCGATGGACCTTGATGCCCTGTTCGACTATCGCGCCCGCGCACCGTACGCCGAGCGCGCTCATCCGACCGACGAGCATCTGCTGCCGCTCTATATTGCCCTGGGCGCAGCCGACAATGCCGCCCGTCAGACGCACTTCGACACCGGCGCCACCTACGGCGCGCTGCGCATGGACGCGTTCGCGTTCGGCAACGCCGCCCCGTCGCTCGCCGAAGTGAGCGCGCTGGCACAATAACGACATCGGCACCGGGGGTGTCGCGACAGGCCTGTCCGTCGCGGCATCGTCGGCGCCGTCGCCTGTCCGGCCACCGGCCTGATCGCGCATCGCGGTGCGCATTCCTGAGGAGCCCCGCCCCGGCATGAACAAACTTCGCGAGATCGAGAGCTTCATTGCCGTGGTCGAGTCGGGCAGCTTCGTGAAGGCCGCCGCAACGTTGGGCATCTCCAAGACGGCCATCTCGCGTTACGTGGCCGATCTCGAGGCGCGTCTGGGCACGCGTTTGCTCCAACGCACCACGCGACGCCTGTCGCTCACCGAGCCGGGCCAGCGTTACGTCGAGCGCTGCCGTCAGATCCTCACCGAACTCGACGAGGCCGATGCCATGGCGGGCGAGCAGGACGGTCTGCCGGCCGGGCCGCTGCGCATCAACGCCCCGCACACCTTCGGTGTGCTGCATCTCGCGCCGCTCTGGCCCACGTTTCTCTCGCGACATTCGCAAGTCTCGCTCGATATCACGCTGAGCGATCGTCTCGTCGATATCGTTGACGAAGGCTACGATCTGGCCATTCGGATCACGCGCCTGCCCGATTCGTCGCTGGTGCATCGGCGGCTCGCGGGTACCCGGCTGGTGCTGTGCGCCTCGCCCGGCTACCTCGCGCAGCATGGCACGCCACCGCATCCCAGCGAACTGGCCCATCATGAGACCGTCGGCTACAGCTACTTCTCGCATCGGCGCGAATGGCGCTTCGACGGCCCTGACGGCCCGGTTTCCGTGCGCACGCGCGCGCGGCTGATCGCCGACAACGGCGATACCTGCCTGGCCGCCGCCGTTGCCGGGGCGGGCATCATCCTGCAACCGGCGTTTCTCGTGCAAGACGCCTTGCGCGACGGCCGGCTCGTCGAATTCCTGCCCGAATACACGCAGGGCGAGATGGGTGTCTACGTCGTCTATCCTTCGCGCAAGTACCTGAGCGCAAAGGTCCGCGCCCTCATCGACTTTCTCGTCGACGCCTTTGCCATGCCCGGCTGGCGGGCCATCGACCGCCGTTGAGTCGCGCAGTCTTGCCGACATCCACCGCGAAAGCCCCTTGAATCCCACGCAATTGACCGACAACACACCGGAACGTCACGGCAATTGATTTCCGCGGGCGAATGTCACTTATACTGACGGGCCTGATGTCCCATTTCATATATTTTGGAAAACTTTTTACTGATCGTCGCTGCGATACTGCTGGTGTTGCTCAACGGCTTCTTCGTGGCGGCGGAATTTGGCCTCGTCAAACTGCGCCAGACGCGCGTTCATGTCATCGCCCGCCAACGCGGTTGGCGCGGCCGTATCCTGGCCAAGGTTCACAGCCAGCTCGATACCTACCTTTCCGCGTGCCAGCTCGGCATCACCCTCGCCTCGCTCGGTCTGGGCTGGATCGGTGAGCCCGCGTTTGCGCGCATTCTCACGCCGCTGTTCGCCGCGCTGGGGGTCAACTCGGCGGAGCTGATTCATGCGCTCGCCTTCTTCATCGCATTCTTCACGATTTCGTACCTGCACATTGTCGTGGGCGAACTCGCGCCGAAGTCGATGGCCCTGCGCATGCCGGAAATCGTCTCCGTCTGGACAGCCGCCCCGCTCTATGGCTTTTACTGGCTGATGTATCCGGCGATCTGGATTCTCAACCACAGCGCCAACCGCCTGCTGCGTTGGACAGGTCTCGATCCGTCGCACGGCACCGATGCCCATTACTCGGCCGACGAAATCAAGCTGATCATGCGCCGGGGGGCATCGAGCGAGAAACTGTCGCGCGACGACTGGAATGTGGTCGCCTACGCCATCGACTTCAGCGATCTGACCGTCTCCGATCTCATGCATCCGATGAGCGAAGTGGCCAGCTTCCGGCGCAATGCAACGTTCGCGCAGAACATGGATACGGCCTATCGTCACCGCTACAGCCGCTACCCATTCTTCGACAACGATGGCGAAACCGTGCTCGGCGTGGTGCACCTGAAAGATCTGTTCCTCGCGGAGCATCATGGTCAATCGATCGAGGATCTGGGCAGTATGGCGCGGCCCGTGGAGCGCGTGAAACCCGACATGCCGGCGCGTGAGCTGTTCCGCCGATTTCGCCGGGGCGCACCCCACTTCGCGATCGTGGGATGGCCGGACCAAAAGCCTATCGGTTTCCTGACGCTCGACAACCTGCTCTCGGCGCTTGTCGGCAAGATCCGCGACGAATTCCGCCAGACGGAAGACGACTGGACCCACATGGAAGATGGCACGCTTATCGGCCGGGGCAGCTTACCCATCCTGACGCTGGAACGCTCGCTGGGCATCGAGATCCCGAGCGAGCACGCGGAATCGGTGGGTGGCCTGATCATGGACGTGCTGGGCTACTTGCCGCATGAGGGCCAGAAGGTCGACTTCGAAGGCTTCTCCGTTGTCGTGAAGAAGATGCAGGGGCCGCGTATCGTGCTGGTACGCATCTATCCCGACGGGGTACGAGAAGCCCGTGGCGAACCGCCCCACGCTGTCACCCGGCAACGCGACGATTGACGCGCCCGCAGCGGCGCTCGGCGAACCGAACCGGCGCCGCAGAGGCACGCGCCGGTTGGATCGCATTACACCGAACGCTTAGCCGCGCGCGAATGCCTTGCGATTGAGTTCGAGCTGCGTGATGAGCTTTTGCAGGCGCGACTCGGCGGTACGCGAGAGCGCGATAAAGCGGCAGCCGATGTGATACTCGACGTCCTTCGCCAACGGCACCGTGCGAATGGCACAGACTTCCAGGTCCACCTGGACGGTGCCGTAGTCGCGCAATTCGATCTCGACGTGCATGAGCATCGAGCCCTTCGGAATTTCGGCCGCCGCATCGGCCTTCGTGCGCAAGCCAACGCCACCGAGTGACAGGTCGAACACCGACAGGCGCATCGGCGTGTCGTCGGGGAATTTGACCGTGCACGGGTATGGATCAAGGATCGGCGTTTTCACGCGAAAGTAATCGCGGCGCTGCAAACGCACGAGCGTTTCCGGATACGAGGCGTAGAAGGCGGGATACCCTTCGAACTCGCGCTCCTCGACATCGCCAATGGGGAAATGCACCTGAATGCCTTCGGGCACGCCAACGAACAGCGCGCGCTTGTTGGCAAGCAGCGCCCGGTTCTCCGCCTCCACACCGCCCCAGTCGAAATAAAAGCCGCGCACTTGCGGCTCGACCTTGAGCAGGCGCGTGACGAGTTGCCGCTGCCCGTTCGCGAAGTACACCGTCATGAAATCGCCACGGGTCGCCAGATGGCGCAGCACGCCGCCAATTTCCAGCGGATTGCTGATGCGATACGAATCATGCAGTTGCGTTTCGTTGTCCGTGGGCGCCGGTGTCACCTGCGGTTCTGTCATTTCCATACCTGATCTTCTAATTGTCCCCGTGACGGACCACGCCGGGCGGCGCAAGCCGTACGTATTAAAGTCTCGGCAACCCGTGACGCCTCACGACGTCACTGTGCGAATGCGTGTCTGTCGGCGCTGGTGCACCGTCTCATGTATCTGGTCAAAAACGTTAACGGTCGCTGGGCCGGAATATTGAGGGCTCCGGCCCACAAACTTGCGGTGTCCCGTGTCGCGCGCCACACCCCGGACGCGCCCTCGGACCTTTGCCGCACGCTACCGTCGGATCAGCGATGTACCGCGGCCATCAACGCGCCGAAACCCATGAAAACGCCGCCGCTGATGCGATTGAATGCCTTGAGCACACGCGCTTCGCGCAAGTACGGCGCGATGCGTAGCCCGCCGGTGGCGTAGACCAGATACCAGCTCACCTCGATCACCGCGAACGTGCCGAGCAGAATCGAGAACTGCGGGAGTTTGGCGGCGGTTGGGTCGATGAACTGCGGCAGGAACGCCGCGGCGAAGAGAATGGCCTTCGGGTTGCTGCCCGCGACCAGGAAGCCCGACTTGAAGAGTTTGCCGAAGCTCGAATCCACGGCCGTGGCGGGCACGTCGGACGGCGCCGCGGCATTCGCGTCCACGGGTGAGCGCCAGCTCTTGTAGCCGAGATAGACGAGATATGCCGCACCGACGTAGCGCAGCGTGTCAAACAACATCGGCCACGCGCGGAGCACGGCGCCCAGTCCGGCCGCGGAAACCGACATCATGGCGATGAGTGCCGTCATGCAGCCGGCCATCGTGCCGAGCGACGGACGCAGCCCGTGACGCGCGCCATGCGTCATGACGAGCAACATGTTCGGTCCCGGCGTCGCCGAGACGAAAAAAACGGTGACGACATACAGCCACCATGTTTGCAAGCTCATGATTGCCTCGGAAAAGGGCTCACGCGAGGGCTCACGCGAATTCGATCAGGCATTGTAGCGTCGAACCGCGACAGTCGCATCGTCCGCGTGCACGTCCCATGCGAATCGAAAAAGACGCCAAAAAACAAACAGGCCCGATGACTTTCGTCATCGGGCCTGCTGATCTCGGGACGCCGCCTCGCCTAAGGCTGGCGCGGCATCACGGGAATGCGTTCAAGCCAATTAGATGGGCTTGATGTTCGCAGCTTGCTTGCCCTTCGGGCCAGTCTTGACTTCGAACGACACGCGTTGGTTTTCTTGCAGCGACTTGAAGCCGTCAACCTTCACTTCCGAGAAGTGAGCGAACAGGTCTTCACCGCCGGCGTCCGGGGTAATGAAGCCGAAGCCCTTTGCGTCGTTGAACCACTTAACAATACCGGTTTCCATATTTTTTCCTAATAAAACAATAGCTTGAGGTCGAAATAACCCCGTGAGCGCTGACAATCAAGGGAAAATGAAGGACTAGAAACCAGCGAGAAGCAGGAAAACTACGTCTGACAACAACTTCGCGGCTTGACAATCTGCAGTTGGTTTTATACGTGTAGACGCGTCGTTTGTCAACAGGGTAAGGCCTGCAAATCTCGTAACAATTTCTCGCCCTCGCGGGAGATTTGGGCGGGCTTCGGGTGTTCGAGCCAGGGTTGCTGCCCGTACAATGGGCGTTTTTTCCCGCGCCCGCGCCACTCAACCCCCATACCCGCCTACGGATGGAGTCTACTCGCCTCATGCGCCCCTCGCCGTCGCCGTCTGACGCTCGTACGCCAAGCCAACCGGCTTGGGTGTCCCGTTGCCGCACGCACGCGCTCAGTCTGGCCATTTGCCTGACGCTCGCCGCCTGCGCCGGGTCACCGACCTATGGCCCGGTGCCCGCCGGAAGCTATCGCGTGCAGTCCGGCGACACCCTCTATGGCATCGCGCGCGCCAACAATACCAGTGCCGCCGATCTGGTGCGCTGGAACGGCCTGACCGATCCCGACAAGATTGAAGTCGGTCAGGTGCTGCGTGTCGTGCCGCCGGCCGGTGCGGCGGCCGCCGCGTCCGGCGCCGCCAGACCCGCGCCGCAAGCCCGCCCGACCCCGAAGCCGGCTCCCGCGCCCGCTGCCCCACGCACGGCGACCAACCGGATTCCGATGGTCTGGCCCGCCAATGGCCCGGTGCTGGCAAACTTCAATGGCAGCAGCAACAAGGGCGTCGATATCGGCGGCAAAGCGGGCGACCCGATCTATGCGGCAGCCGCCGGCAAGGTGGTTTATGCAGGCAGCGGGTTGCGCGGATACGGCAACCTGGTGATGGTGCAGCACGAAAACGGGTACCTCACCGCCTACGCGCACAACCGCGCCATTCTGGTCAAGGAAGGGGCGTCGGTCAGCAAGGGCCAAAAGATCGCCGAGATGGGCGACACCGACTCGCATGGCACGGTCAAGTTGCACTTCGAGGTGCGCCAGAAGGGCACGCCGTTCAACCCCCGCGACTTCCTGCCCTCGCGATAGTTCAGTACTGCGGCCCGTCTCTCCCGACGGGCGAGTACCGCAATCGAAAAAAACGGCAAGGCGCGATGCCTTGCCGTTTTTTCCTTGCCGCCAGCCTCTGCCTGTCTGCCGGTCAGGCCGACGCGAGAAAGCCCTGCGACAGCCCATCGGTGCGCGCGTCGCGCCAATCGCGATGCGCACGCGGGTCCGTCCACACGAGCAGATGGAGTGCTGCGAGCGCGCGCGGGTCGTTGAGCAACTCCCACTTCTGCGTGTTCGTCAGCTTCGCCGGTCCCTTGAGCAACGCGGTCTCGACACGGCCGGCACGCCGGGCGTCGCGCTTCGCGTCGTCAAGGGTCGGCACCACGCTCGCGGCCACGAGGGCGTTGGCCATCGGGTCGACGACGGCGTCGACAAAGGTGACATGCTGGCGCGCGTCCTCCGTGTATTTTTCCGTCATGCGCAGCTCCTTGGGCGGCCATGACTCTTCCGGAATCAGGAACAGCCGCGCACGCTTGAGCGCGCGCCCCAGCGACACCCGGCTGGAGAACACCGACACGGGAATCGAGATCGCCATCGATCCGACTATGGGCATCAGCCACCAAATGAAGTCCGGGTTGAGCCAGTAGACGATGCCCCCCCACCCCAGCCCGATCAGGGTATGCAGGCCGTGGCGACGAATCGCTTCGCCCCAGTGCGTCTCGGCGTCTTCACGCGGCGGCGACTTCCATTGAATCGCAATGCCGGTAAGCGCCGCCAGCACGAACTGTGTATGGAACAGCATGCGCACCGGGGCGAGCACGGCCGAGAACACGAGTTCGATGAACATGCTAACCGTCACCGCGAATGCCCCGCCGAAACGTTTCGCGCCCTTTACCCAGATCAGCACCACGGCGAGGATCTTCGGCAGGAAGAGCAGCGTGGCCGTCGCCGAGAACAATGCGAGCGCGCGCTCGGGATGCCACTCCGGCCAGACCGGGAACAGTTGTCGCGGCGCCGTGAAATATTCGGGCACGACCAGCGTGTGCTTGGCGAGCAGACACGTCGAGAGGATCAGGAAGATGAACCACAACGGCGCTGACACGTAGGCCATCGCCCCGGTGACGAACACCGCGCGGTGCACCGGGTGCATGCCCTCGGCCAGGAACAGCCGGAAATTCATCAGGTTGCCCTGGCACCAGCGGCGGTCGCGCTTGAGTTCGTCGAGCAGGTTCGGCGGCATTTCCTCGTAGCTGCCGGGCAGGTCGTAGGCAATCCACACGCCCCAGCCGGCGCGTCGCATCAGCGCCGCCTCGACGAAGTCGTGCGAGAGAATCGCGCCCGACATGGCGCCTTTGCCCGGCAGCGGGGCAAGCGCGCAATGCGCCATGAACGGCGCCATGCGAATGATCGCGTTGTGGCCCCAGTAGTGCGATTCGCCCAATTGCCAATAGTGCAGGCCGGCCGTGAACAGCGGGCCGTACACGCGACCGGCGAACTGCTGCAGGCGCGCGTAAAACGTTTCGCGTCCGGCGGCGAGCGGCGCGGTCTGAATCAGGCCGGCGCTCGGGTGCGCTTCCATCATGCGCACCAGTTTCGTCAGACATTCGCCGCTCATCACGCTGTCGGCGTCGAGTACGAGCATGTAGCGATAGTCACTGCCCCAGCGGCGGCAAAAGTCGTCGAGGTTGCCGCTCTTGCGCTTCACGCGACGCTGACGGCGACGATAGAAGATACGGCCGAAGCCGTTCACCTGACGGCATAGCGCCTGCCACGCGTCGACTTCGGCCGTGCAATTGTCGGCCTCGTTCGAATCGGACAGGATGAAGAAATCGAAGCGTTCGAGCGAATCGGTCTTGGCCAGCGATTCGTAGGTCGCACGCAACCCGGCGAACACGCGGCCGACGTCTTCGTTGCATATCGGCATCACGAGCGCGGTGCGCGCCTCCGGTGCGATCGGCGCATCGCCCGCGGCCATCTTCGAGATCATGTGGCGTTCGCCGCCGAACAGCAGCACGAAGAAGCCGAAGATCGCCGTCCAGAACCCGGCCGAAACCCAGCCGAAGAGCAGCACGAACAGCACGAGCACGGAGAATTCGAGCGGATCGGCCCCGTGATACGGCAGCACCGACGCCATGAAATGGGTGGCCAGCGCCGTCTGCGCGATCATCAGCACGAGCAGCGTCCAGCGACGGCGCCGGCCCGCTTGCGACCATCGTCCTTTGGGATCCGGGGCGTCGCGCACGAGCGGATCGGGATCTTCGCGACCGGTCAGTTTGCGCCACAGTCGCGCGAGCGGATTGAGTGACCAGGCGCGCGGAATGAGTGACGTGCGGCGCACCGGCGGTGCGGTGCGCAAGGTTTGTACGCCACGCACATCGTTCAATCCGGCAGCGGCGGCGAGCGATCCGCCGTCGGTGAGCGCGAGACGCACCGATTGCGAGGCAAGCACCGCGTCGCTGCCGGATTCGATCTCCTCGATATTGTGCGCATGCCACGCGGCCGTCGCCACGCCGACCGTGGCAACGGGTATGTCGGCCTGCGCGGCGGTCTGCCCCGCGGCCTCGGCGAGCGCCGCGCTGGCGGCATCGGCCATGGCATCGTCGGCATCAGGCGGCACATCGCCCGCGCCGTTCACAGCGCGCGCGGCGAGCAAACGCTGCAAGCGTGTGAGGACGTCAAGCGAATCGCCGCCGTCACGCCTGGCTTGAGCCAACAGGGCGCGGCGCTTCTCGGCGGGCAGTGGCAGCCGGTCGACGTACAACTCGTCGACCGGAATGTCGGAACGGTCGCTCATTCGGGGGGTAACAGGTAGCTCCACGTTTCGGATAGGGTATTACTGCCGTTGCGCAGGTAAGCGCGCATTTCGACGGGTTTCTCGGCATCGAGGCGGCGCATGCGGAGCATGACGCGATAGCCTCCCGTGACGTCATTGCGCTGCGTCTGCACTTCGAGGATCTTGCCATTGCCATCGATGGATACGTTCCCTTCGACCTTGGCATCTTCCGGCAGTTTCTTGAGCGCCGGACCTTCGAAATCGAGCGCGAACAGTTGACTGTCGTCTGGTTTTCCCCGGTAGCCGTGCCCCCGCCGGCTTTGCGACACCCACGCCATCGGCGGGCGCTTGTCGTTGTCCTTCTGCCACGACAGCCGGTATTCGATCGAATACGGTTGCTTGGGCTTGGGCGGCGCATCCGGCACCCAATACGCCACGATATTATCGTTGGTCTCGTCGGGGGTCGGGATCTGCACCAACTCCACCCGGCCCGGCCCCCACTTGCCCTTGGGCTCGACCCAGGCGCTCGGGCGCGATTCGTAGCGATCCTCCAGATCCTGGTAGTCGCCGAAGTCACGGTCGCGCTGCTGCAGCCCAAATCCGGCCGGGTTCGTCAACGCGAAGGAAGAGACGAGCAGACGCTTCGGATTGACCAACGGGCGCCAGATCCATTCGCCGGTGCCCGACTCGATGGATAGGCCATCCGAGTCATGCACTTCGGGACGATAGTCGGGCACCGCCGCGGGCTGGTTCTCGCCGAAGAAGAACATGCTCGTGAGCGGCGCAATGCCCAGCTTGGTGACGTTCTCACGCAGGAACAGTTCGGCCTTCACGTCCACCGTCGTATCGACGCCCGGACGCAGCGTAAAGCGATAGGCGCCTGTCGCACGCGGCGAATCGAGCAACGCGTAGATCGTCAACTCCTTGGCGCCAGGGGCCGGACGCTGGATCCAGAACTCGGTGAAGCGCGGAAACTCCTCGCCGGAATTGAGCGCGGTGTCGAGTGCCAGCCCGCGCGCGGACAAGCCGTAGGTCTGATTCTTGCCCAGCGCGCGGAAATAACTCGCACCGAGGAAGACCATCACTTCGTCCTTGTATTTCGGGGTGTTCACGGGAAAGTGGATGCGGAACCCAGCGAAGCCGAGCCCGCGCAACTGCTTGGGATCGACCTTCAGCGCACCGAAATCGAACATGTCGGGGCTGTAGCGCAGTTCGCGCACACTGTTGCCGGCCAATTCGTTGATCTTCACCGGACGGTCGTAGTACGAGCCCTCATGGAAAAACATCAGCTCGAACGGCAGCTTTTGCGCACGCCACAGCGCCTTTTCGGGCTTGAAGCGGATATTGCGATAGCGATCGTACGAGAGGTTCTGCAGCGCCTTCGGCAGATTCGGATCCTTCGGCTTGTAGCGGCTGTTCGCAAGCGTGCGCGCCTGCTTGGCAACGTCGTCGAACGAGAAGGCATGCGCGGCGCCGCTGACCAGAGCGCACCCACTGAGTACGCCGGCGAGCGCCAGGCGCAAGGCACGGCGGGAAATCATGCGGGAAACGAAATTGAGCAGGAATTCCATCGGCATTGGAGATAGCGTGAAACGCGCGTGCCGACCGTAGCCAGCTTGCGCCGAACGCGCAATTTTACCCGCTCATTTGCCGATTGACGAAAGATACATCCGCAAAAGCTTCGAAGCGGGCACTCACATTATCTCAATCGTCCGCTGGGACACTGCTCCAGGCGCATCACAAATTTGTGACGATTTGTGACCGATAGGCAAAACGGAAGGCTTTCACCGCCTTTCCCGCCCTCTCCCACCCATTCCCCCTGCCCACACGGCCGATGCCGCAGCGGTGCTTCGATTGACGGCATCCGGTAGCGGCTCGCCCTCGGGCGGGCACGGACCCGCGTTACTTCGCCTCGAATTTCACACCGGTCGCCGGCGTGGGGACGGCACACCGTTGCGTGCGCACGTTGTCGAGAAACCGCTGGATCAGCGGCAGTACCTTGGCCTCGATGTCACCGTGACCATAGCCGAAACCGGCGAAATTGAAATGCGTGGCGCTGTCGACGACCGCTAGCCAGTGGCAACCGGCAGGCAGATCCGCGTAGGGCTCGGTGCGCGTCTGCCACTTGCCATCGAGTGGTGCGTCACGTGTGCCGGTCACCAACAGGACGGGCTTGCGAATGTCATGCCAGGCGCCCGACGGAAAGATCGGGCCGGGCCCCTGCGGGGAGAGCGCGATGTAGCCATCGAAACGGTCGTTGCTGTCGAGCCCGAGCTTGTTCTTCGCACCGGCCTCGATCATCACGGTGGCCGCCCCCATGGAGTGCCCCGCGAAGACGGCCGGTCCCGCGCGGCACTGCGTTCGCGCCCAGTGCAGCGCCGCCCCGGTGTCTTCGAGACGGTCGCCGTAAGCTTCGGGATCCGTAGTGAGTGCCAGCAAACCGTCGCGCAATCCACCGCTGCGCACCCGATCGCGCAAGGAGTCGTGCCCGCTTTCCTTGTGAGCCATGGTCACGGTCAGCCACCCGTATTGCGAGAGCGCGCGGCCCAACCAGGAAAGCGCGTCGCGGTCGTCGCCCGCCCCGGGACTCAGCACCGCCACGCCACGACAGGCCAAGGAGGGCCGGAAGACATGAAGATTGGCATACGCCCCATCGCTGCGCGGCACGCGCTGGTCGATGCCGGTCGGCGGCGAGGAAGCTTTCGGCGTGGAAACAGGCGCCGCGGTCGGTGCGGCGTCGAGGGTCGGATGCTGCGGCACGATCGTGTCCGCCGCCGCAGCCAGAGAGGGAAACGACGCGAGCAAGGCCACGCCGACACTGCAGGCACCGAGCGCGACGAGCATCGTCCCGAACGATCGACCCACGGCCCCGCGCGACATTCCGAGCATCCGTTCTCCCTTGGTATCCAGCGGTGCACGCGCCCGGCCGAATCCAGCCGATCGGCCAGGCATCACGGTCTCGCGCCGACGTCCCGCTGCGACATCACACGACGAACCATCTTAGCGCGGATTGCGTAGGGACTCCGCAGGAATTTTGCCTAAGGGATACGTGTCTCGCGTGCGCAACGCGCGAGAGGTGCGGCGCATACGCCGGGCGCGCGCTTCGAGTGAGCGTCGAGCGCGCATTCAGCGCGCCTCATGCGCGCTGAGGGTGACCGCCGGGCGTGTCGCGCGACAAGCGAAGCGCCGACGCATAGCCCGCGGGATCGAAGCGCCACGTCAGCGCGATCAACGCCACGTTGAGCATGATGAGTCCGATCCACGACGGCGTGAAGCTGCCCGTGCGATCGAGCACCGCGCCAGCGGCGAACGGCGCCAGCGCCGCGATGCAAAAGCCCACGCCCTGCATGAACGCCGCCAGCGCCGCCGCATGACGCGGATGCGCATGATGATCGAGCGCAAGCACGAGTCCAAGCGAGAAGGTGCCCCCCAACCCGAAACCGATGGCGCCGACACACGCCCACGCGGCGGCGACCGGTGCGAGCGCCAGCCCGATGAGTCCGCCAAGCGTGGACGCAAGCGCGAGCGTGAGCCAGCGACGGCGATCGGCGTGACGGCGCGCCAGCCAGGGCAGCGTCAGTGCGGCGGCGACCTGACAGGCCGTCAGCCCGGCCAGCAATGCCCCGCTGCGCGTCGCACTCATGCCGTGTTGCTGATAGAACGGGGGCAGCCAAGCGACCATGGTCGTATAGGTGCAGTTGATGAGACCGAAGTACACGGCCAGTGTCCAGGCGCGACGCTTGCGTAGCAACACGAACATCGACGGCGCAGCGCCGGTCGCCGACGCAACACGCTCGCCCGCCGCCCGACACGCCGCACGCAGATCCGCCGCCGACGTCACGGCCCCCGGTGGTGCCGCCACCGCCTGAACCAGCGGCGCACGCCACCAGGCCAGCGCGGCCGCGCAGACAACGCCGAGCCACATCCCCAGCCCGACACGCCAGTCGCCCGCCTCGGACGCCGCCCACGGACTGATTGCGGCGCCAAGTCCGCCACCGCCCATGAGCGCCGCCGAGTACAAACCCATCATCGCCGTCATGCGCGCCGCGCTGTAGTTTGCCTTCACCACGCCGGGCAGCAGCGCCTGGATGACGGCGATGCCGATGCCCGACGCGAGCGCCGTGGCGATCATCGTGGCGGTATCGTCGGCCACGAAACGCATGCCGCAGGCGAGCGCAAGCGCCGCCAGTCCGAGCAGCACCCCGCGCCGCTCACCGCAGCGGCGCGTCAGCCCGCTCGCCGCAAAGGCACCCGCGCCCATTGCGAGCACCGGCAGCGACGTGAGCAACGCCGCCACGGGATAGGTCATCCCTGTAGCCTCGCGGATTTGGGGCAGCAGCGGACTGATGGACGTGAGCGTCGGCCGGAGCGTCAGCCCGACCGCGACGATGGCCAGCCAGAGTGTCATACCGCCACACCGTCGCTGACCACCACATGCCCGTTCGCCACCACCCAGCGGCGCGGCGCACGCGTGACGATGGCCTGCGCAGCATTCACGGCATCGACGAGCACCAGGTCGGCGCGCGCGCCCACGCGCAGGCCGTAGTCGTCGAACCCACAGGCCCTCGCCCCCTGATCGGTGACGCAATCGAGCGCTATGTCCAGTTCATCGTCGCGACGCAGGTTGTAGCGCAGCCCGATCATCATGGCGCGCTCGAGCATGTCGGGCGAGCCATAGGGCGTCCACGTGTCGCGAATGCCGTCGTTGCCGCCCGCCAGCGGCACACCGGCTCGCCGGCAGGCCATGAGCGGCGGCACGATACGCGACGGCGGCGCGGTGGTGATCAGCGCGACGCCGGCATCGGCCAGGCGCGCGAGCATCGTCTCGGCGCGCGCGGCGTCCAACTCGCCCAGGCAAAACGCATGCGACACCACGACCTTGCCTTGCATGCCAAGCGCGGCAATGCGCTCAAGCATCAGTTCGAGCGAGAACACGCCCATCTCGCCCGGCTCGTGCAGATGGATGTCGACGGGGCAACCGTGTTTGTCGGCCAGCGCAAACATGGCGTCGAGCGACGCCTTCGGGTCGCGATCGATGGCGCACGGATCGAGCCAGCCGAGCACGTCCGCGCCCCGCGCGAGCGCGCCGTCGAGCAAGGAAACGGTGCCCTCGCGATCCAATACGCCCGACTGCGGAAACGCCACGATCTGCATGTCGAGGGTGTCCGCCAGCGCTTCACGCGTGGCGAGTACGCCGTCGAGATGACGCAGGCCCGCGTCGGTATCGATGTCGACGTGAGTGCGCAGCCGCGTGGTGCCCGCCGCGAGGAATGCTCGCGCGAGGGCGAGCGACGCGGCCCCCGCGTCATGCCCACTCTCGGCACGCCACCGACGTTCATTGTCGATGCGCTCGATCAGCCGCGAGCCGCACGCGTTCTCGTACCACGGCATGCCCCAGACGGTCTTGTCCAGATGCGTGTGTGCCTCGACGAGACCGGGCAGCAGCAGCGCACCGCCCGCATCGATCAGACGGATGCCGCTGCCCGGCGCGCCGGGCAACGACGGCGCAAGTGCCGCAATCCGTCCGTTCTCGACGCGTACGTCGAGCGGCGCGCCATCGAGGCCGCGCGCGTTGCGAATGTCCAGTGTTGTCATGCCTTCCTCAATGCTTCCTGTCAGGTGCCCTGCGGGACGCCTGCCGCCACGTTGCGCGAGCGCGTGAGCAAGCTCACGACCACGAACGTCAGCGCGTTCACCGCCAGCGCCACCAGCCCCATGTTGATCGATCCGACGGTATCCGATGCGCCCGGCATCAACGTGCGCAGGGTGACGTCGAACCCGACCGCCGCCGCCAGCACGACAGCGCCGGCGCCGATCCCCGCGAAGGCACCGTACTTGTTGCCGAATGGACGCGGCAACAAGCTCGACACGAACGACGGGAACAGTTGTGTGAGCAGGCTCGACGCGAAGAGCGCGAGCGCCACGAACGTCGCCCCGCCACGCAACACGAAGCCCACCGCCACCAGCCCGAAGACCGGCAGCACACGCTTGGCGAGCTTGCCCACGAAGGCATCGCTCGCATGCGGCGCAAAGCCGTCGCGGTAGATGTTCTTCGCGATCAGCGTCGACGCATTGAGCAGGATCATCGAACCGGGCACGAGCGCGGTCAATACCCCGACGCCGCCAATCACGCCCACGAACCACGGCGAAAACGTCTGCTTGACGATGCGCAGCAACGCCAGATCCGAATCCGCGCCGGTCAGGCCAGGCACTTGCAGAATGGCCGCGAAGCCCACGAAGAACATGAACGCGATCACCATCTGGTACAGCGGCATCAAGATCGTGTTTTTGCGCACGGCGTTCTCGGTCTTGGCCGCGTACACCGACGTGAACACGTACGGATACAGGTAGTAACCCAGCGACGTGAGCAGAATCGTGGAGTTGTACCAGGACAGCGTCAGGCCGCTTGTGGGCATCTGCAAAAAGCCCGGCCGCGCCGCTTCGATGCGGTCGAACATCTCGCCGAATCCGCCGAAGTAATGCAGCGGCAGATAGACGCCGAGGAACACGGCAATGACGAGAATCAGGATGTCCTTGTAGATCGCAATGCTCGCGGAACCGTGAATGCCCGACACCGTGATGTACACCACCATCGCGATCGCGCCGCACCAGATCGCGACCACCGGCGGAACCGTGCCGTACGACGCCTCCGACACGATGATGCCCAGTCCGCGCAACTGAATGATCAGCAGCGCGCTCATGCCGAGCACGGCGACTACCGAGACGACGACACCCAGCGCGCGCGAGCGGTAGGCCGTCGCGAAGAAGTCGGAGAACGACACGCAGCCGTGTCGCGTTGCGTGACGCCACGCCGCCGGCAGCATCCAGTAGCCGAGCAGATAGGCGAGCGCGCCGTAAGCGAGGATGTAGAAGGCGGGGGGCCCCTTGCTGTACGCCCATCCGCTCGCGCCGAGGAACGTGAAGGTCGAGAACGCCTCGCCGGCCATCAGAAGGAAGACAAGCAGCGTGCCGAAGCCGCGGCCACCCACGGCCCACTGCTCCAGACTCATCGTGCGACCGCGCCGCGCGCGCAGTCCGATGAAGAGCGCAAAGGCGAGGAACGCCGCAATGACGGTCAGGGCGGCGTTCATGATGTCGCTCCGTCGTGTTCGCGCGCATCCTGCGCAGACTCGCGCGAACCGTCGAAGCGGAACATCACGACCATGACCGCCGACGTGAGCAGCAGCCAGACGATATTCCACGCCATCAGGAAAGGCAGCCCCGCCAAACGGGTGCCCAAATGTTCGGCCAGCCAACCGCCGCTGTAAAACGCCGCGATGGGAAGCGCGGCCAGGCAATGCACAGGTTTCATGACGTCTCCAGACCCTAGGGAATTCAATGTTCGGCCGCACACACGTCGCCGTGGGCGCCCCGCTGGCTTGGCCAATTCGGTGGTGTTCGGTGTCATGGCGCAGTAGATCGATTCGCCATATTATCAACCACACACAAACAAATGGTTAACCATTTTTGTTGACCATTATCGGCAACGATTTGCCGAAATGCAAGGTTGCCATCGCGGCACAGCCGAAACCGAGGGTTTTCCGGGAGGCAGCGCCGACAGGCGAAGGGGGCCGGGTACAATGCGCCCCACACCCACGCGAACCGCGTCTATTCAGGAGATGAGGCTTGAGCCGCACTGCAGCACCGGCGTCGCCGCGCGACGCGTCACGCCCCAAAGCCGCGACCGAGACCGCCACGGGCCTGGCGGCCGGCGACGACGGCACGTCGGGCAGCGCGGGACAGCAGATCGAGGCGCGCGTCTACACGGCCATTTCGCAGGCGCTGCTCTCCGGCAAGCTGCGGCCGGGCATGCCGCTGCGCGAGCGCAACCTGGCGCAGGCGCTCGATTGCACCCGCGGCGCCGTGCGCAAGGTGCTCGCCCGGCTCGGCTTCGAAGGCAAGCTGGTGCTCGAACCCAACCGGGGCGCGTTCGTCCCGCAACCGTCGCTCGACGCCATCCGGCAGACCTACCGCGCCCGCCGCGTGCTGGAGAGCGGTGTGATTGCGAGCCTTTGCGGGCAATTGAGTGCGTCGCAGCTCGCGGCGCTCGACGCGCACGTCGCGTTGGAAGCCCGTTCGCATGCGCAGGGCACGCACGAGCGCTCGATTCGCCTGGCGGGCGAGTTTCATCTGACCTTGATCGGCATGGCGCAGAGTGTCGAACTCGATACGTTTGCGCGCCAGCTCGTGGCCAAGACGGAGCTTTACAAGGCGCTGTACGATCCGGCGGAATTCATGCATTGCGCGCCCACGGAGCACGCCCAACTCGTCGGCCAGTTGCGTGACGGCAAGACGCAGGCGGCGATTGCGATCGCCACGGCGCACCTCGACGAACTCGAAGCACGCGTGCTCACCCGCGCCGCCGCCGCGGAGACGCCTGACTTCCGCGCCATTTTTGCCGAGGCGTTCGCGGGCACGGGGGCATAGGCTTTCCCCGGCGCCGCGATGGCGCCCCCCACGACACGTCGAGCCGTCGCCCGTCAAGCGGCGCGGCAATCCCGCCACGGGCATGGGGGTCGCCTGGCACACTCCCCTGAATCGGGGGTATATTGCGCCTGTTCGCGACGGGCCTGCGCCCGCACGCTACTTTCGCCCCCGCCTGACACACTCAAGCACGAAGCCCGAAGGAAGCCCATGTCCCATCTGGTAGTCCACGGCGGCCAGCCGCTACGCGGCCGCATCACCCCCTCCGCCAACAAGAACGCCGTTCTCCCGGTGCTGTGCGCCACGCTGCTTACCGATCAGCCGGTGCGCCTCATCGGCGTGCCCGAGATCACCGACGTTCGCAAGATCCTCGACATCTTCCGTCAGCTCGGCAGCGAGGTGAACGTCGATTTCGGCGCCGGCACGCTCGACATCCACCATCGCGATACCCGCTTCGATCCGCGCACGGACCATCTGCCGGAAGAGATGCGCTCGTCGATCATGCTCGTGCCGCCGCTGCTCGCGCGTTTTGGCGTCGCGCGCATCGAAGACAACATCAAGGGCTGCACGCTCGGTGTACGCGAGATTGATCCGCACATCGAAGTGCTGCGGCATTTCGGCGGACGTGTCGAGCGCACCGAAGGCTCGCTGCTCATCCATGCGGACGAGGCGCGCCCCGCGATCCATCACTGGCTCGATTACGCGTCGGTGACCACCACGGAGAACTTCGTGCTGTGCGCGGCAACGGCCAGGGGCCGCTCGCAATTGAATAACGCGGCGTCGGAACCGCACGTGCAGGAGTTCTGCCGCTTCATGCAGATGCTGGGCGTGCCCATTGAGGGCGTCGGCACGTCGCAGCTCGCGATCGAAGGCGTGGAGCGCTTCGGCGGCGGCGAATTCCGCTTCGCCGAAGACTTTCATGAAATCACGACGTTTCTGGCGCTCGGCGCCATCACCGGCGGCGAAATCACGGTCAAGAACACGGCGCCGGACCAGTTCCCGCTCATCGACCGCACCTTCGCGAAGTTCGGGGTGAAAGTCGAGCATCGCGACGGCTGGTCGACAGCCACCGCGCAGGGCAAGCTCAAGGTGCAAGCGCCGTTCACGCAGAACATCCTCACGAAAGTCGAAGCTGCGCCTTGGCCGTATTTCCCGGTCGACCTGCTGCCGATCTTTATCGCGCTGGGGGTGAAGGCCGAAGGCAGCGCCATGTTCTGGAACAAGGTCTATGACGGGGCGATGGGCTGGTCGACCGAGTTGTCGAAGTTCGGCGCCCATGTGTTCCAGTCCGATCCGCACCGCCTGATCACGTTCGGTGGCGTGCCGCTCTCGCCCGCCGTCGTGGAGAGTCCGTACATCATCCGCGTGGCGATTGCGCTGCTGATGGTGGCGGCCAGCATCGACGGGCAATCGACGATCAAGAACGCCGATCCGATCCGGCGCGCGCATCCGCGCTTCGTCGAGAACCTGTGCTCGGTGGGCGCGAACGTCGTCTGGACGCCGCAGGAGTAAGCCCGCCCTTGGGTGTGCGCTCGTGTCGTTTGCCGGCCCCCCCGGGGGGGCCGGGCTCGCCCTACGGGACACGCCGGCGGTAGACGACCCCCCGATCGCCCCACACCGGTCTTCGCCCCGACGAACCCGACGAATGACCTTACCTGAGCCGCTCGCGCAGGCGATCATCGCACCTTTGCCCGACGGCACATGACGTTTGCCCGACGGAAATTTATTTACCCCCCGCCGACACGCACGCCACCCCGGCGCAGCGCGATCGACGAATGTGAAAGAATGGCGGCCATCATGAGCGATCGCCCCCTGCCCCCACAGCCGCTTGCCACGCATGTCGCCCTTCCTTCGGCCGACGCATGGCCGGCCACACCGCATGCCCGTCAGTTGTCGGGCGCGCGCGTGCTCATCGTCGACGACAACCAGGAAGACCGCATGCTGCTGATGGACTTCCTCAGCCAGCAGGGTTGTCGCGTCTACATCGCGCACGACGGACGCGACGGCTACACCAAGGCCCGCACCGTGCAGCCCGACCTGATTCTCATGGATATCCGCATGCCCGTGTGCGACGGGCTTGGCGCCTGCCGCCTGCTCAAAGCCGACCCCGGCACCCGGCACATTCCGCTGATCTTCCTGACTGCGGCCGCCCTGCCCGGCGAACGTGTGGCGGGACTGACGGCCGGCGCGGTGGATTACATCACCAAGCCTTACGATTTCGAAGAGGTGCGCCTGCGTCTGTCGATCCACCTGAAGGCAACGACGCCCGTTCCAGTGCCGAGCGCGGCCGGCGACGGCAGCAAGCTCTCGCCGCTGCCCGTGCAAGCGCATACGCTCGACGCCGTGTTGTTTCGCGCCACGCGCGCGTTGCTGCTCGACCGTCTCGACGCCACGCCCGAACTCGCCGGCCTCGCCAGCGCGGTGGGCACCAACACGCGCCGACTCAACCTGGCGTTTCGACGGTGCGTCGGCGTGACCGTGTTCGACTTTCTGCGCGAGGAGCGCATGAAGGAAGCGCGCCGCTTGCTGTCGGAGACGTCGCTCGACGTGCAGGACATCGCGGCCGCCGTCGGATTCGCGAGCGCCGCCAATTTCGCGACCGCGTTTCGCGAGCGCTTCGGTATGCCGCCAAGCGGCTTTCGCGAGCAGGCCGCGCAAGTCCCACACCTGTCCGAGACCGCGGGGGCACCGCCGGCCCCATGAACGTCTTGCCCTTGAGCCTGCCGACGCATGGGCTGCGCCGGACAGTCGTCGTCTGGCTAGCCCTGACGGCTATCCTCGTCGCCCTGGTACTGCGCGCCAGTGCCAGCATGGCCGCACCCCCCTCCCCTGCGTCGAGCGCGCCCATCGATCTCGCGCACGCGGCGTCGCCGCTGGCGCTCGACACCCAATTGCGCTTGCTGGAAGACCCGTCCGGTCGCCTCGACGCCGCGCAGGCGCTGGCCGCGCCCGGTTGGCGACAGGTCGTCCCGCGCATGCTCAATCCGGGCTACAGCCGCTCGGCGTTCTGGCTGACGGGCAGTGTCGAGAATCGCGGCACGGCACCGCTCACGCGATGGTTGAGCGTCGGCATCGTGCGGCTCGAAGACGTGCGCTATTACGCGATGCCGGCCGGCAGCCGTCAGCCGGAGATCCGGTGGCGGGCCGGTCACACCGTCCCGCTCGACCGGCACCCGATCGCGTCGGAGACCTCCGTCTTCCCCATCACGCTTGCGCCGGGCGAGCATCTGACATTCCTTGTGCGCGTCGAATCGCGATCGTCGGTGAGCATGGTGCCGCAGCTCTGGCGGCCGGACGACTTTCGCTTGGCCGAATCGCGCAATGCGATGATCGCCATGCTGCTGGTGGGCTCCATGCTTTCCGTCGCGATGTATGCCCTCGTGCTCGGCATTGCGCGACGCGATCCCGTGTTCGTGCTGCTCGCGCTCACGACGATGACGCAGGTCGCGCAGGACATGGCGTTTCAGGGCTTCCTGTATCGCTATCTCCTGCCGCAAGGGGGTGAATGCGTCGTGCGGGCGCCGAGTTTCTTCTCGACGCTGACCGTGGCGTGCTTCAGCGCCATGGTGACCATTTTCGCCGGACTGAACCGCGTGCGGCTCTGGCGCTGGACGTATCGCGTCATGATCGGGCTCATGGCCGTCATGGCCGTCTGGGTCGCACTTGGCGATCATCGGGCGGCGGCGTTCACGCACCTGCAACTGCTCATGGTCTTCAACGTCATCTGGGTCGCGTCGCTGGCAGACGGTTGGCGACGCGGCTTCGCCAACGCGCGGCTGTGCCTGCTGTCGTTTTCGCCGGGTTGCCTCGTGCTGTTCTGGCGGCTGGCGATCATCAACGGCCTGCTGCCGGAAGACTGGCTGGCCAATACCGCGATGGCGTGGAGCACGAACATCTCCGTGCTGCTCATGCTCACCATGCTCGTGGCGGGACGTTCGCGCGAACTCGTGCGCGAACAGCGCGCAGCGCAGCGCGAAGTGTTGCAGACGCGTCGCGAAGAGCAGGCGCGGCTCGCCAACGCCGTCGACGCACGCACGCGCGAGTTGCAGGCCGCCCTGATCGCCGCGGACGAAGCCAACAGCGCCAAGAGCGACTTCCTTGCACGCATCAGTCACGATCTGCGCACGCCGCTTACGTCCATCATCGGCTTTGCCGACCTGGTGCAGTCGGGCGGGCGCGAAGACGCCGACCGCGGACGCATCATCCGCCGCAGCGCGCATCACATGCTTGCCATGATCAACGACCTGATCGAATACGCGAGCGGCGGCGCGGCCGACCCGCTGCATGTCGCGCCGGTCTACACCCATGCGTTCGTCGACGGCGTGGCGCACGAGGGCATGAGTCTCGCCAGCAAGCACGGTAACGCCTTCCTGCTCGACGTGCGTGCGCCGCTGCCGCCGCTGCTCGCGTTCGACGCCAAGCGCGTGCGTCAGGTGCTCGGAAATCTGTTGGACAACGCGGCGAAGTACACCGCCAACGGAACGATCACCCTCTCGCTTTCAGCAACGCCGGACGCGACGCGCGCCGATCTCATGCAGGTCTGTTTCGGCGTCGAGGATTCTGGCTGTGGCATCGCCAAGCACGACCTGCCGCGCGTCTTCGAACCGTTCGCGAGACTCGACCGGGCGCGACGCCTGCCCGGCGTGGGCCTCGGGCTTGCCATCGTGCGCCAATGGGTGGAACGCATGGGTGGCACGATCACCGTCGACAGCACGCCCGATGTCGGTACGCGTGTGGCGTTTACGTTGCCGTTGCGCGTGGCGCGCGAGGCCGATCTCGTGCCGCCATGGCCCACCGGCGCGCCCCATACGCTGCCCCCGATCGACGGTCATGGGCGCCACGTCTGGCTCGCCGAAGATTCACCGGAGATCCGGCAATTCCTGCATGACGAACTCGCGAGCCTGGGCTTCACGGTGCGCACGTTCGGCGATGGCGTGGCGCTCATCGCCGCGCTGGGCAATGCGCATCAGACGGCGCCGGACCTCGTGCTCACCGATCACATGATGCCCAACGCCGACGGGCTGGCCGTGGCGCATGCCACGCGCCGCCGCTGGCCCGACGTGCCCGTGCTGGCCGTTTCCGCCTCGCCGCAGATGGTCGAGGGCAGCGGTTACGACGCGTGCCTGCTCAAGCCCATCGAACTCGCCGACCTGCGCAACGCGCTCGCGCGCCTGCTCGGTCTCGCGCGTACCGATGCGCACGAAGGCGGCGCGGACCGGGACGAGGCGAGCCCGATGCGCGATACGTCCTGGGCGCGTCCGTCAGGCGAGCATCTGCATCAGGCCCGGCAGTTGATTGCGATGGGCGCCATGACCGACCTGATGGAATGGGCACGCGAACTGAGCGATCACGTACCGACACTCGATGGCTTTGCGCGGCAGGTCCATCAACTCGCGCAGCGTGGCGATCTGGCCGGACTGACTGCGCTGTGCCAGGCCCCTGCGGCATCGACGTTCCACTAGGCGCCCGCCAAACGAAAACGGCACGCCCGAGGGCGTGCCGTGACCCTGACTCGGGAAGCCGGTCCCCTTAGTCTTTGAGCGGCTGGTGTGCCGTCTCGCGCGCGGCCAGGAGCGCGACGGCCGTGGCGGCGAGCGCCAGCGTGACGTACAGCGACACCGAAATCGTCGTGCCGTATGTCTTGTACAGCGTCACGATGATGAGCGGTGCGAAGCCGCCCCCGAGAATCCCCGCGAGCGTATAGGCCAGTGACGAACCGGCGTAGCGCACCCGCGTCGGGAATTGCTCGGTGACGAAGGCCGCCTGCGGCCCGTACATGATCGCGTGAATCACCAATCCGATCACCACCGCCAGCACGATCAGTGCCGGGTGGGACGTATTGAGCAGCACGAAGAAGCCGTATGCCCAGATCACCGCGCACAGCACACCGAAGCCATACACCGGGCGGCGACCCAGCTTATCGGACAGTGCGCCGAACAGGGGCACCGTCAGCGCGTTGCACGCCGTGCCGGCCAGCACGGCCGTGAGCGCGAGCGGACGCGAGAGGTGCAGCGTTCCCGTGACATACGTCAGCGTGAAGACGACCAGCATCGCGTAGAGGACGTCCGAGCCGATGCGCGAGCCGCCGGCCACCAGCAGGTTACGCCAGTGCGAACGGAAGACTTCGGCAATCGGCATGTCCGCCTGACGCGCCGAGTGCTGCATCGCTTCGAACATCGGCGTTTCCTCCACACCGCGACGCACCCACAGACCGAAGCCGACCAGCACGAGGCTCAGCAGGAACGGCAGGCGCCAACCCCACGCGAGGAAGTCGTCGGGTGAAATCGACAGCGTGATGAGCGCGATGAGGCCCGTCGCGATCAGCGTGCCGAACGATGGGCCGACTTGCGTCCAGGACGCATTCAAGCCGCGCTTGCGCTGATCGCCATGCTCGACCGACAGCAACACCGCACCCGCCCACTCGCCGCCGAGCGCGACGCCTTGCACGAAGCGCAGCGCCACGAGCAACACGGGACTCCAGATACCGATCGACGCGTACGTGGGCAGCACGCCCATCAGGCCGGTCGTCAGGCCCATCACCACGAGTGTGAGCACCAGCACCGCGCGCCGTCCGACCTTGTCGCCGAGGTTGCCGAACACGAAGCCGCCAAGCGGCCTCGACACGTAGCCCACGGCATAGGTCGACAGGGCGAGAATGGTGCCGACCAGCGGGTCGACCGACGGGAAGAACAAATGGTTGAACACCAGCGCCGCCAGCGTGTTGTAGACGGTGAAGTCGTACCACTCGAGCGTGGTACCTACCATGCTGGCGGTCGCGAGCCGCCCTTTTTTCGGGCTCGCATGGCCGGTGGCGGCAGCGGTGGAGGCGGTGACGGCGTCGGTTTGCCGAGCGTCGCGGGTATCGGAATACGTTGTCATGGATGGCTCCAGAGTGTCTGCGGGACCCACCGGACGGCCGGATCTCGCGAGAGGATGGCGGGACGTCAGTCGTCGTTGGCGCCGAGACGCCACAACATGGCAAAGCGGGTGACTTCACCGGCCGGGACCCCGTAGGCGGCGGCGAGCGTTTGCGCGGCGGTGCGCACCGCGTCCTGGTCCGTGCCTTCGATCATTACGACGGCATCGGCAGGTGGCAGCGGCGCGTCCTTGGCGGTGAGCGAGACGGACAGCCTCGGCACGGTGACCTGCAGCGTGGCGCGGACAATACCGTCGCCCTGAGCGAGCTCGGCGAGCTGCGCGCCCAGCCGCGCATGTGCCTGGGCGACGACCGCCTCGCTCAGCACGAACATGGCCAGCATGCCCCCCTGGCCTTCGCCCGCCTCGACGTCGAGCGTGCCGACACGGCGCTGCGTGCCCTGCATGCGCGCGAAGTTGCGCAGCGACCATTCGGTCTGATGCTGGAAAGCTTGGGCGTAAGGGTCGCTGGTGAAGACGGCGGCGTGTTGCGTGCAATAGAGCGCCAGGTAGGGACGCGCGCAGTCGTGCAGGGCCTTGAAGCGACGAGCGAACTGGAAGCCCGGGATGGCCACACGCTCCTGCATGTGTTCGCGGTCGTACCAGCGGTTGAAGTCAGCGTCGAACGCCGGATCGATATTCGTCCAGATGCAGAGTTGGGCGCGGGGAGCAGTCGCAGTCATGAGGCATTCCATCGGTTTCAACAATCGGGAGGCCGGCCAACACGCCATACAAGCGGGTCGACCGTCTCGCCGAGTGTGCAAAACGGGGGAAAACGCGTCCAACAAGAAATCAAATTCGCCGCGACAGCAAATTCTTATGACTGATGTCGGACGCCGGTTGCGCGGGGCAGGTGCGCACCCGGCATCGCGACGGTCAGCGCCAAGCGCGCAAGGCTCAGGATTCGATGGCGCCCCAGGCCGGGGCGGTCATGGCGGCAGCGGGCGGGATGGCGATATCCGGCCCCATGTTCAGGGCAAACTCGCTGGCCGTGCGTTGCGCGAGGCGCGCCACGTTTTCGGCGAGCAGTGCGCCCTGGCGGAACGACCCGACGAACGAGAGATTGGGGAAATGGGCGTTCACGCGCAGCAAATGCAGGCTGTGCTCGCCCAGTTCGCGCTGAATGATGGCTGGCGGCAGCATCGCCACGCCGAAGCCGTCCACGACCAGCCGGATGATGGCCGCGACCGAGGTCATGCAGTTCACGCGCACCGGCCGCTCGGCCGCCACCGAGAACATGCGTTCAAGGGTCTTGTGCGGGCCGGAGTTGCGCGAAAAGCTCACCAGCGGGTACGCCGCCAGATCGGCCACATCGAGCGTTTCGCCTTCGAGATTGAGCTTCGGGCTCGCCACCCAGCGCATCGGAAATTCGGCCAACGGCAAATTCTCGATACCGGCACCGTGCAGAACGTCGGTTTGCAACGCGAGGTCGAGCGTACCGGCTTCGAGTTGCTTGCAAAGACGAATGGTCGTCTCGCTGGTGACTTCGATCTCGAGTTGCGGGTATTCATGGCGAATTCGCGCGGCCAGATCCGGAAACCAGCTATGGACGATCGACTCGACCACACCGATCTTGAGCACCCCCGGCGGCATGTCGGGATCGGTCAACTCGCGTTTCATCTCCTGCCCGAGCATGACGATGCGCTCCGCATACGCCAGCGCCTTCTGCCCGGCCGCCGTGAGCGTGACCTCCCGGGCGCTGCGGTCGAACAGACGCACCCCGAAGCTCTGCTCCAGCGACGCGATCCGGCTCGACACACCCGCCTGCGTGGTGTGCAGACGTGCAGCCGTCAGACGGAAATTACGCAGCTTGGCGAGCCAGACGAAGGTTTCGAGAAATCGCAGGTTCATGCGGTGTGATGGGCGGTCGTGAGTGCCGGGAGTCCCTGATTCTAGCGGGAACAGAAAACCGGCACCCGAAATGGCCTGGCATGCGACATCCGGGAAAGGTTGTTACGGCCGAGCGTTCCCGCCGTGTTTCGTTTCCGTAACGTTTTACGTTGGGCGTCGGTGGCAAGCGGCACCGCGTCCCTTACAAATCATGCACTTAATCGTCTCGAAAGGCTTGGCACGAGATTTGCTGGATGTCTTGCAACGGCCCGTCGAGGCCGGAGGGCCGAATTTCTGGAGACTGTCATGGCCATCGCCCATTTCCACCGACCGCATCCGACCGTGGAACTTGCTCGCTGCGTGTTCCGGCAGCATTACATACGCATCATGCAGGCCGATCAGCCCGGCAATTATGCGGTGCTGGTCGACGTTTGGCCCATGGACGGCCGGACCTTCACCAGCATCGATCAGGCCAAGCATGCCGCCATGCTGTTCATCCGAGAGATGGAAAGCGACTGAGTCCGCGCAAGCGATTCCGCGCCAGCGGCCTTGGCGCGGTCAACGAGACGAGATCTTCATTGATGAAACATCACGCCACCCGCCACAGCACCGTCGAGCGCCACATCCTGTCCGCTATCCCGCGCTCGGCCCCCCGCCAGCCGGTCGTGCTGGATCCCGCAGGCGACCCTTATGCCCGTGTCGCGGTCGAGGCGTACGCCGAGGCTTGTGCCCATGAGCAGCCATGGCTGGCGGAGGCCCTGCAACGCCAATATCAGTTGGCCGGCGGCACCCCGTCGAGCGCCGCCGCCCTCTGGCGCGCCTTTCACGAGGCACAGCGGCTGGCCCGCGAAGGCCAGTCGTACGATGAAGCCGCCTGGACTCACGTGGCGCTGCATCTGTGCGGCGTGCTGGGGGCGATGAATTTGTAGTGCGCGGGACAAGCGTCGTGCGCGACGCGATTTCACGCGGAAGACGCAAAACCCGACTGTTGGGGACTGTTTCTGGCATACTTCTCGCTAATTTTTAGCGGATCCGTCCTCAGTACCCCATGCCCCTCACTTCGACGTTGCCGTCCTGCATTCGACGGCGTGCGGTTACATCGATTCTAGGTGCATTGCTTCTTCTCTTTCCCGCTGCGACGCTAGTCGTACCTCGCGGGGGAAACGTCGTGATGTTCCTTCTGCTTGCGTGCAGTCTTTACGTGCTTGTCGCCTACGCGCGAACGCCATCGCCGAAGTTGTCGACGACGGTTATGCCGCATTACGCCTTGACTGCCTTCAGCATCGCGCTTTGCCTGCCGTTCGCAGCAGTGATGCTAAGCGAGTTGATCCACGGGCATGTCGCCGGCAACACGCTTGACTCGCCATCCCGGTTTCTAATCGCAATCGTGGTCATGTTCGCGCTGCGGCGCGTCAGCGAGAACCTGCCGGCCTGGGTGTCCTTCGGCCTCCCCATGGGGGCGTTTGCGGCAGCCCTGATGGCGTCCTATTCTGTCATTGAACTTACGGCTCGCGCAGAAAGTACTTTCCTGAACCCAATTCATTTCGGCGACATTGCCCTCCTGCTGGGTGTGTTGTCGCCACTCTCAATCAACTGGCTTAAGCGAGACAATGTGTTCGGCGCCATCGTAAAATTGGCAGGCTCTTTGGCCGGAGGTTATGTGTCGTGGGCCAGTCTGTCGCGTGGTGGCTGGATTGCACTACCGGTGATGGTTATTCTGTGCGTGTGGATCGGTGGAAAAGCGCTGAATCGAAGCGCACGCTGGGCGGCGATCATCGTGCTGAGTGCGGCCATTGTGTTGCCCGTTAGTCTCTCGCAAACCGTTCGCACACGCATGTTCACCGATATTTCGCTCGATTTGTCGAACATGGCAAAGGGGCGGCCCGATTCGTCAGTCGGCATTCGACTGGAACTATACAAGGCGGCCCTCATCCTCATCGGTCAAAACCCCATTACAGGATTGGGCGCGCACGGCTTCCACAATGCCATGGCACCGATGGCGGAAAAAGGCATTATCACGCCAGCCGCCGCTGAGTTGGGGCGTGGTGAAGTCCATAATCAGATCCTAGCCTACACTGCAGACTATGGCATTGGCGGCCTTATCGGCATACTTTCCGTGTACTTCGTACCGGCTTGGTTCTTCATCCTCTGCATTCGCCGCGGAGACAAGCGAGCACGCCGCACCGGCCTGCTCGGGCTAGTCACCGCCGTGGCGTTCTTCGTTTTCGGTCTGACCGTGGAGACCTTCAATCTCAGGGTGACGACCGCCTTCTACGCGACGATGCTGGCGGTATTCGCCGCCATTGCGTGTCCAGTAAAAGCAGAAAGCGGGGAAACGGCGATCGGCACAACTGAGCGCTACTGAACGCACGCCCTCTCTCATGCTAAGCATCCTGATCCCGACCTGGAACAACCTGCCGTTCCTCAAGCTTTGCATCGATAGCGTTCGCCGTCATTCCGGCGAGGCGCATGAAATCCTCGTGCACGTCAACGATGGGAGCGACGGCACGCTGGCGTGGGTGCGCGAACAGGGCTTGCGTCACACGCACAGCGTCGGCAACGTGGGGGTCTGCCTCGCGCTGAATCAGCTTGCGCCACTGGCATCGCACGATCAGTTGCTCTTCCTGAACGACGACATGTTCGTCACCCCCGGCTGGGACGCCGCGCTCATCGATGCGGCCCGTACGCTCGACACGCCGATCTATTACCTCTCGTCGGTAATGATCGAACCGAACGCCGGCGTCAGCAAACAAGTGGTATCGCACGACTTCGGCACGACCCCGCAGACGTTTGACGAAACCGCCCTGCTGGCCTTCGCCGCCTCGCTGAACCGCGGCGACGTGAACGGCGTGCCGACGCAACCCACGCTGGTGAGCCGCGGGCTATGGCATCTGGTCGGCGGCTACAGCATCGAATTCGGGCCGGGCATGAGCAGCGACGACGACTTTCTGATGAAGTTGTGGCTCGTCGGCTGCCGCACCTTCCGTATCGTGGGCAAAAGCGTCGTGTATCACTTCGGCTGCCGCTCGACCGGACGTGTGGTGAAGAATCGCGGCAGTCGCGAGTTTCTGATGAAGTGGGGGATGACGCAGGCCGAGTTCAAGCGCGACTACCTCGATCTGGCAGGCACGCCGGCCGGTGCCGCGCTGCCTAACGTCCCCCGCCCCAGCGGCAAGAGCCGCATCAAGCGCGCGCTGCATGGCAGCAAGCCTTATCCGCTCGAAGATCTCGAACGCTGGGACCCCAACGTGCCGCAGCATTTGAAGCAGGACTGAGCGGCGCAGCCAACGCCCGCCCGTCGGCCGACGCACGTCAGCCGAATGGCGTGAATCCAGCGCGAATGGTCCGAAACACCGAATGTCCGACCATCAATGCCGAGGGTGACGAATTCTCGCCCACGCGTGCTCGACTCGCTGCACCGCGCGATGATTGGGGTGACGTGTCCACCACAGCCCCAACTCCCACACCATCCCGGCCAGCAGCACGATCACGGCCAGGGCACCGATCGTGTACCACATCTCACCAAAAGACGTTGTCATGACGGCCTCCCGAAAGGCATCACGGACGACCCGCGGCCGTCCGTGATTCCATTCTAGGCGACGTAACCCGGCTCGACCGCCGGATCCGCCCTACTTGAGCATGACGTCCGTCTGCCGGCGCGTCAGAGCTGCCCCATGGCCAGCTGCACCGCCAGACTGCTCACCGACACGGCGGCCCATACGCCCAGCCCCAGCAGGATAGGACGCAGGCCGGTCGATGCCATGCGACGCAGGTTCGATGACAGGCCAATGGCCGTGAGGGCAACAATGATCAGGAATTCGGCTGCATCGTGAATCCAGGGTTGCAGTTCAGCCGGCACAAACCCTGCCGTGCGCGCCCCCGATGCGACCAGGAAGCCGAGAATGAACCACGGGAAGATGCGGGCGAGGCTGAAGTTGGCGGCCCCGGCACGCTTGGCGCGGTACGCCACAATCGCTGCCAGCGCCAGACAGATAGGGATGATCAGCGTGGCACGCGTGAGCTTGACGATGGTCGCGTAGTCGCCTGCGGTCTTGCTGTAGCTGTAACCGGCAGCGACCACCGACGAGGTATCGTTGATCGCCGTACCCGCCCACATACCAAATCCCAGATCGGACAGATGCAACAGGTGACCGAGCATCGGGAACAGCACCACGGCCGCAATATTGAACAGGAAGATCGTCGAGATCGCGAACGCCGTTTCGTGGTCGTCCGGCTTGATGATGGGGGTGACGGCCGCGATGGCCGATCCGCCGCAGATCGCCGTGCCGATGCCGATGAGCAGCTTGAGCTTGCCGCCCACGCCCAGTGCGCGGCCCAGCGCCCAGGCCGACAGACCGGCGGCGGTGACCGTCACGGCCGTGACTGCCAGGGACTCCAGTCCCGTATGGGCGACCTGCGACAGGCTCAGGCCGAAGCCGAGGGCGATGATCGACCACTGAAGCACATACTTCGAGGCGAACCGGATACCCGCTTCATAGCGTGCACCGGGCGAGAACACGTTACGAACGACGATGCCCAGCAAAATGCCGAACACGGGGCCGCCGACCAACGGCATCTGACGCCCCAGCAACAGCGCGACAAATGCGATGACGGTCGAGAGAATCAGACCTGCCCACGGATTCTGACGATCCGGTACCAGCGCGTTGGGACGGCTGGCCGTGGGGGGGTGAGTCGTATCGGTTTTTGTTGTCATCGCAGCCTCTCTTCTGGAATGACTACAAGTCTACGAATGTCGATTCAATAATAAAAATCGTTATATCGGATACGAATTATCTAAAATTACGATAATTATCCCCGCCGCACGTCACGTCCGAATCGAAGGCGCTGTTCCCCCCGCGTTTGCGCCTGCACTGGCGCATGACACCGCAAGCCAACCCCTGCCGTGAGCCGCTACACTCTCCGAAACCCGAGAAGCGTCGATCAGACCCCCTACCCCGGAGACCGAGCCCCATGTCGCAAGCTGCCAACACCCCCGCGCGCCGCGCACAGTGGTATTTCGATTTCGCGTCTCCCTTCTCGTACCTGCAATTCGAGCGGTTCGACACGCTGCCGCGCTGGCTCGACATCGACCTCAAGCCGATCGTGCTCGGCGCGATCCTTGCCCATCTGCAAACGCAGGGGCCCGCAGAAACACCGCACAAACGTCTCTTCACGTACCGCATGGCGCAGTTCCGCGCCGAGCAAGACGGCATTGCCTACCGAATGCCGCCCGTACACCCATTTCATCCGATCCGTGTACTGCGCCTGGCGATAGCGCTCGGCGCGACCCATGACGTGGTGCGTACGATCTACCGTTTCATCTGGGCCGAAGGGCGCGATGTCACCGACCCGCAGGGCTGGCAGGATCTGAGCGAACGCCTTGGGCTGCGCGCCGACGAAGCCGTCGCCCTGACGGAAGCTCCGGCGGTCAAGGCCGCCTTGCGCGAAAACACTGACGCCGCGATGGCCGCAGGCGTGTTTGGCGTGCCGACGTTCGCGTTCGACGGGGTGCTGTATTGGGGAGACGACGCGACTGCGCTGTTCCGCCACTGCCTCGCTCATCCGGCGTGGTTGCATTCGCCCGATGTCGAGCGCTTGCAACACATCACGATCGGCGTAAGGCGTGAGGGCTGACAACGCGCTGTCTTGCGCTTACTTCGCCCCGCCCAGGACCAGCGGCAGGGGCACGGCGTCGGCCATGGCGGCGTAGCCCGCATCGCTGGGGTGGGTGCCGTCGCCGCTATCGAGACGCGGCAACATGCGCGTGGGCTGGGCGGGATCGCGCAGCGCGGCGTCGAAATCGATGACGCCGTCAAAGGCTCCGCTCGTTCGCACCCATTGGTTGACGGCGTCACGCACCGCCTCGCGCTCGGGCGGCAGTTTGCCCGGCGGGATGGTCGTGCCGAGGATGCGAACGTGGCGCGAGCGCGCGGCGGCGATCAGCGATTGATACCCCGCGATCATCTCGGGTGCGGTCACGATCACATGCGGCACATCGCAGTCGAGCCCCGCATGGGGCGGCACGTAACCGAAATTGATATCGTTGATGCCGATTTGCACGACGACGGTTCGCACGCCGGGCTGTTCCAACGCGTCGCGCCGGAAGCGAGCGACGAGCCGCTCGCCGTAGCAGGCCGAATCGTGCAGCAGGCGATTGCCGCTGATGCCGAGATTGAGCACGGCAATATCGCGCCGTCCGGCATTCTCGAGCCGCCGCGCCAGCCCATCCGGCCAACGCCGATTCGCATTCAGCGTGCTGCGCATGCCGTCCGTGATCGAGTCGCCGATGGCGACGATCGCTTGTGCGGGCCGCTCCGGCACCACGCTGACGCCGGCCAGCCAAAGTGTATTCGTGAAGCGCTTCGGATAAGCCGATGCCTGTGCCGCATCGACAAAGTCACCGGCGCCACTCAGAAACGCCGTCTCCTGCGCAATCTTGTGCCAAGTCGTCGGGGGGGTGGCTTCGCGCGTGAACAGGCTGACCGCCAGTGGCGTTCCGGCGCGAACTGCGAACGGCAACGGGTCGCTCTCGAGCGAGGCCCCCGGTGCGATCCGCGCCGTCGGCTGAGCGCCGAACGTCATCTCGCGCAGACTACCGGCATCGACAGCCGCGCCGCGTAGTGCCACAGCGAGGCTCGCCCGCTCGATCACCAGCGGCTGCGTGCCGTAAGCGTTCGAAAAACGCACGCGGACTTCACTGCCCGAGAGTGTTGGATAGACGATCTGACGCACGGTACGCCCGCCCACGGCCGGCGCTCGGTTGAACGACGGCGCCGCTGGATGTTGCGCCACCGCTTGCGGTGCCGTCGCCCACACGCCGACGCGCGCGTTCTGCGCGAAGACCGTCGTCGCCGCAGCCGTCGCCACGATAGCGAGCAGTGCACGGATCAGGACAACAGGTCGCGCACGGCGCAGGCGGGCAGGCATACCGTCGGCAGCGGAAGACCGGGAAATCAGAAACGTCGGGAGCATCGGGACAACGTGGGCAGTTCAGCCGGAATCGCCCGGCGGCAGCCGCCATTGTGCCTGATTGTGGTCGCTGGCAAAGGTTGACGTCACTACCGAGGGGACCACGGCCCCCCAGGTTTGGCAGAGCGAAACGGGATGTGTCGTCGCTCAGCGCGTGGAGATCACGATGGCAACACGCCGGTTCTGGGCGCGGCCGGTCGCCGTGCTGTTATCCGCAACGGGATTGCGCTTGCCTGCCCCGATCGTCTGAATGGCTGCACGCTGCATGCCCGCCTCGACCAGCACGTTGGCCACCACGTCGGCGCGGCGGGCGGAAAGCTGCTCGTTGTAGGTATCGCTGCCCACTGAATCGGTATAACCATAGACACTCACGCTGTTCAGGCCAACCTTCAGGAGCGTGCGGCCGATGCGAGCCACTGTCTGGCGCGCCGCATCGTGAATCACAAACTCGTCGGTATCGAACAACACCTTGTCGGACAAGCCGAACTCCCAACCGTCTTCGGTTTGCGTAAAGCCTTCAGATTTCAGCGCCGCGATCTGCTCGGCCGTCAGGCCGTGCACGGGCGTGGTCTGGCAGCCCGCCAGGGCGGCAAATCCCACCAGACACACCAGCCCCATCAGCCTGCGAGCCAACGCCTTCCATCGAGCGAGGGCGCGAGCGCCATGGGCCACCATTGCGCGGTGCGAAAGGTCAGAATGCGAGTCGTGCGTGTCGTGCGTTTCAACAGCGAAGTCCAAAGCAGATCCCCATGGCAGTGTGTCATCCGGTCGTCAATTATGGTTATGGTGTTCATCCAGCATGGCGCAATTCACGTTGGTTCACCCTTTGGGACTCCCCGCCACAAACCAGGTGCCGACGCCAGCACGCTTGGCCTGATACATGGCCGCGTCCGCCGTGCGCAGCAGCGCGGCGGCGTCCTCGGCGTGGGTCGGGTACAACGCGACACCGATACTCATCGATGTGACGATTTCGCCGCCATCCGGCAGCACAATCGGTTTTTCCATCGCCACGAGCAGACTCTGCGCGAGACGCACGGCATTCGACGTCTGTCGCACGCCCACGAGCATGACGGCGAACTCGTCGCCGCCCAGACGCGCCACCAGATCGCCCTCGCGCAGCGGCTGGCGCAGACGCTCGGCAATGGTCATCAACACCACGTCACCCGCACCGTGCCCTCGCTGGTCGTTGATTTCCTTGAAACGATCGCTGTCGAGATAGAGCAGCGCGACGTGCGTGCCCATTTCGCGCGCGTCGGCAAGCGCCTGCACCAGGCGCGATTCGAAATACGCCCGGTTCGGCAGCCCCGTCAGCCGATCGTGATTGGCCTGGTGCGCGAGCGTGGCATTCTGCGCGCGCAAGTGATTCTGCCACCCCTCGAACTCGTCGAGCAGTGCGTTGAAGTCATCGCCGAGTTCCTTCAGTTCGGCCAGTGGCGTCGCCGCCACGCGCTGATGAAACGCTCGCTCGCGGCGCACCGCGTGCGCCACTTCCGCCAGTGCCCGCAACGGTTTGACGATATCGCGGTGCATCCGTTTGGCCAGGACGTTCGCCACGGCGAACGTCACCAGCAGGCAGGCGAGCACGCCGCCCACCCCGCTCAGCAGGAAAAGGAAGAACTGATGCCCCTGCCCCTGCACATCGATAGTGCCGACGACTTTTCCGTCATGACGAATCGGCATTGTCACGGGTCCGGGCAGCGCGACGTTCGCGATCACGCGCTCGACTTGTGTCAGGGCGCCGCCGTCCGGACGACGCCACTGCGCGAACGGCGCATTGTTCGCATCGAACACCCGCACCTGAGCAAGGTCCTCGTCGCTCGCGATGAGCGCAATCGCTTCCTGAGCCGCCAGGCGGTCGCCAAACACGACCGCGGCCTCCGTGGTGTAGGCAAGCGAGCGCCCGATCAGCAGAAGATTGTTCTCGGCATACGCGCGCAAGGCGATCCACGCCACCAGCGACAGCGAGACCGCTGCGAGCACGACGGCGGACACGGCCAGGCGCAAGTGGGTACGGCGCAGCATGCCCTGCAACGACGGCCGGCGACCGCGCATCGGGTCGGGCGCCGCGACATGCGATGTCGCCAACGGCAGCTCACGTTCGCCTTCGGCCGACGCATCGGCAGGCAGCAGGCCGGCGACCGACGAGCCGCCGGGCGGCATGGGCGGGGATGAAGGACGATGGGTCGTCATGGTGTCCCCGGCTTTCGTGCCAGCTTGAGCACGTTGGGGTGGACACGAACGCCACTCCGCGCAACGGTGTCGAGGTTGATGTCGAACGTCACTCGCTCCGTATCGACGTTCAGGCAGAACATGACCCCGAGCGTGCACGAGTCGTTCCGCTCGCTGATCGTCAGGATGGGGTGACCGGCGAGGTTCGCCAGCAATTGCCGACGCTCGGTGTCACTCACGGCACCCAGATACAACGCGTCGCACAACGAACCAATGGCAGGCTCCGTCACCGCAACACGCTTCGCCTCGACCGGCAAGCCCAGGGTGGGCAACGGCCCGGCGAGCAGATCGCGCGCGTAGTCGGTATTGCCGACCACACACAGTCGCACCTTGGCGGGGTCCGTCGGCCAGCGGGTGAAACTGATGATGCCGAGCACCACCTGTCGCACGTTGGCGTCCCGCACGTTGGGTGCAGCGGCGGGCTCCGGCGTCTGTGCAAATGCGCTGCCGAACGTGGCCCAGCACACGAGCCACAGAAAACACGCCAGGGGCGCGCGCAGACGAAGCGGCATCCGACGTTCTCGCCAGAGGCCCCGGGTCATACCGCTCGTTGATGTGCACGCGTTATGCAACGCTCTCTTCCTTTTGCCGAATGTCGGTGGTGGCGGGCACGTCACGCGAGGCTTGACCGGCGTGCTGCGCAAACCCGCGTGAATCAGGCCGCATCATACCGAAGGGATCGCGCTCGGGCCATAGAAATACCCCCGGTCGCCCCCGCCGTGGGCGGTGTTTTGCCGTCGCTGGCCGCCGCGATTCAAGGCGCGCCTGCGGCGGATCGCAGCCCACAGCATGCGCGTGCCCACGCATTTTCGGAACCCCCATCGCCCCCGCGTTTTCCCTTGCCCGCGCGCGCGCTCCTCATGGCAGAATGGTACGCACAACCATTTGAAAAACAAAAGAAATTTGGCGATCCGATCTCTCGATTTTCGAGATAAAAATCGCGACGCCAGGGAGGTATTGCATGACGTTCCTGAAGTCCGGCTTGGCCGGCTTTCGGGGGGACCGGGCATGAACGATCCCGTGCCTCGTCGGGTGCCCGACGTACAAGCCGAGTTGAGCCGCGCCGCGCTCGACAGTGCGCCCTATGCCATGTTCGTTTGCACGGACGACGGCATGCTCGAGCGAATGAACGGCGCGTTCACGCGGCTGACGGGCCATCGCCCCGATGACCTGCTGGGCAAGCGCAGCTTCCTGTCGTTGCTCGATCCGTCCGAGCTGACGCGTCGTCGCCTGCCAGCGCTGGCCAGTCTGTCGGCCACCGAAGCGGTACCGTACGACGACGAATGGCATCTGCTCACACATGTGCGCAGCTGGCTGCCCGTACGGCTGGCGCTTTCCTGCGTCGAACATGCCCCCGGCGAACGACGCTGGGTGGGCATCGTGCTCGACCTCTCGCAACAGGTGCAGGTGGCGTCCCGGCTCTGGTACGTCACGCATCACGACCCGGTCACCCAGTTGCCCAACCAGACGCTGCTCAACGAACGGCTCGAACTGGCGATTCATCGGTGCGCGCGCCAGCAGGTCGGGCTGACGGTTTTGCTGGTCGAACTCGATCACCTGCGCCAATTGCGCAGCACCTTCGGTCCACCGACCGCAGAGCTGGCGCTGCGCATCGCCGCCGAACGCCTGCGCGAAGCCAGCGGCCCCGAAGACGCCCTCGCGTGCCTCGGCGGCAGCCGTTTCGTCATCGTCACCAACGAAACGGGCGACGGCGCGCGTCTGTTCGCCGCTCGAATTCAGGCACGGCTCGCCCAATGGGCCGACGTCGACCAGAATGCCGTCGCGCTCGACGCGAGCATCGGCTTGGTCAGCTATCCCGAACACGGCCATACCCCCGACACGCTGCTGCGCCGAGCCCACATTGCGCTGGGTATCGCCAGCGCCGCCGGTGGCGGACTGCGCGTCTTCAGCAGCGAGATGGACGCGCAGACGCGGCGGCGCAACGAACTCGAGAGTCTGTTGCGCGTCGCGGTGCATGAGCAGGCGCACACGCAACTGCATCTCGTGTACCAGCCGCAAGTCAGTCTGTCCGACGGCGAGATCCGCCACGCAGAAACGCTTCTGCGCTGGCGTCACCCGGCGCTGGGGGTCATCGGGCCGGCAGAATTCATCCCGATCGCGGAAACCTCGGGACTGATCCTGCCGCTGGGCGAATGGGTGATGCAAACGGCCTGCCGCGAGGCGAGCCGTCTGCTGCGGCGGTGCGGCCATCTGCCGCGCATCTCCGTCAACGTGTCGGCGCAGCAGTTTGCACGGCAGGACGTCGTGGGCATGGTCGAGCGTGCCCTGAGCGCGCATGCGCTGGAACCTCGCCACCTGGAGATCGAGATCACGGAAACCGTGCTGCTCGGGGACTCGAGCGCCGCGGTCGGTTGTCTGCGCTCACTGCACGACATGGGTGTCGAGATCGCCGTCGACGACTTCGGCACGGGGTATGCCAGCCTCGCCTATCTGACCCGTTTCCCCGTCAATCGCCTCAAGATCGACCAGACTTTCGTGCGCGACATGCTCACGCATGCCCACAGCCATGCCATCGTGAGCGCGATTGTTGCTATGGCCCACTCGCTCGGCCTGCGCGTGACGGCCGAGGGCGTGGAGACGCAGGCGCAGGCCCAGCGGCTCACAGAGCTGGGGTGCGACGAAGCGCAGGGATTCTGGTTCGCTCGGCCGGTCGACATGGGCGGCTTTTATCACATCGTGGCACCGCTGGGCAGCGGCGCGCGACGCTGACGCTCGCCGCCGAGCCGCGATTGTTGCCCCCGGCCCCGCTATTTCCGCAGACATGGCGTGTCAAGACTCGCGCGCGTCTTGAGAACGCGGTATGTTACGTCGCGAAGGGACTCCCCCGAACGACGTTGCAACGAGGATTATCGCCATGAAGACCAAAGCCGCCATTGCCTGGGAAGCCGGCAAACCCCTGACCATCGAGGAAGTCGATCTGGAAGGGCCGCGCGCCGGCGAGGTGTTGATCGAGATCAAGGCCACCGGCATCTGCCATACGGACTACTACACACTCTCCGGCGCCGATCCGGAAGGTATCTTCCCCGCCATTCTCGGGCACGAGGGCGCGGGCGTCGTCGTCGACGTTGGTCCGGGCGTCACCACCCTGAAGAAAGACGATCACGTCATTCCGCTGTACACGCCCGAATGCCGCCAGTGCAAGTTCTGCCTGTCGCGCAAGACCAACCTGTGCCAGGCGATCCGCAGCACGCAGGGCCGCGGCCTGATGCCGGATGCCACGTCGCGCTTCTCGCTCGACGGCAAGCCCATCTTCCATTACATGGGCACGTCCACGTTCTCTAACTACATCGTCGTGCCGGAAATCGCCGTCGCGAAGGTCCGCTCGGACGCACCGTTCGACAAGGTCTGCTACATCGGTTGCGGCGTGACGACCGGCGTGGGCGCCGTGGTCTATTCGGCGAAGGTCGAGGCGGGGGCGAACGTCGTGGTGTTCGGCCTCGGCGGCATTGGCCTGAACGTGATCCAGGGCGCGAAGATGGTCGGTGCCGACAAGATCATTGGCGTCGATATCAACCCGGGGCGCGTGGCACTCGCCAAGAAGTTCGGCATGACGCACTTCATCAATCCGAATGAGGTCGAAAACGTCGTCGACACGATCGTGCAATTGACCGACGGCGGCGCCGATTACTCGTTCGAGTGCATCGGCAACGTGACGACCATGCGTCAGGCGCTCGAATGCTGCCACAAGGGGTGGGGCCAGTCGTTCATCATTGGCGTGGCCGCCGCGGGTCAGGAGATCAGCACGCGTCCGTTCCAGCTGGTGACGGGCCGCGAGTGGAAGGGGTCGGCGTTCGGCGGGGCGCGCGGTCGCACCGACGTGCCGAAAATCGTCGACTGGTATATGGAGGGTAAGATCAACATCGACGACCTGATCACGCACACGCTGCGTCTGGACCAGATCAACGAAGGCTTCGATCTGATGAAGCGCGGCGAGTCGATCCGCTCGGTCGTGCTGTACTGATCGACACGTTTCGAAGGCGCTGTTCCGCCCGCGCGTCACGGGTGCCGGACGCACCGCCGTCACGACAAGGAGACGGACATGAAGACATGGACTTTGCCGCTCGTGCTCGCGGGCGCCATGATGCTGGTCGCGCTGCCGGAGGCGGCGTCGGCGCAGTCCGGGCAGGCGGTGATCAACGCGCCGGCCAACGTGCGCGCCGGTCCGGCCGTCGATTACCCGATTGTCGCCCAGACCGGCGCGGGCATGCCCGTGACGGTCTACGGCTGTCTGTCCGATTACTCGTGGTGCGACATCGGCCTGCCCGGCGCGCGCGGCTGGATCTACGCGGCGCTGCTCAGCTATCCGTATCAGGGCAGCCCGGTGCCCGTGCTCAACTACGGCCCGATGATCGGGCTGCCCATCGTGACGTTCTCGATCGGCGCGTACTGGGGCAACTATTATCGTGGCCGGCCGTGGTATCACGATCAGCGCTACTGGCAACGCCCGCCTCCGCGACCGCGGCCGCCGGGGCACTACTATCCAGGTGCCGGACCGCGTCCGCCCGGGGGCCACTATCCCGGCGCAGGGCCGCGCCCGCCGGGACCGGGGGCCGGACCGGGGAACCGCCCGCCCGGACACGGTGCGGGCCCGGGGCCCGGGCCGCGCCCTCCGGGGCACGGCGCCAGCCCAGGGCCGCGTCCACAGGGAGGCGGCGGTAGTGCGGGTCCGCGTCCGCCTGGTGGGGGGAATCGCGCAGACAATGACCGTGGGCGAGGCGGGGGACGCGCAGGCGGACAGAGCGGTGGACATGGTGGACGTCCGCCCGGCGGCGGTCCGGGGGGCGGTGGCCCCGGCGGTTCCAACCACTGACCCCGCCAACCGCGCGCGTCGCCCTGTCTGCGACGCGGCGGCCCTCGCGCCACGGCTCCTCCATCCATGTGCCCCCAATTCAGCAGACGCTGTACGCACCTTGGGAAAAATCGCTTAAAATATGAGCAATTCCGGCCAGGCGGAGGCGCCGATCAGGCACCGATGGCCGGACCGCAGGACAGCGAGCCTTCGCCCGAACGACGCCACGGCGTCGAACGGGCACCCACCTTGCAGACCCACCCTTCTCCGATGTGCCACGGCGACAGTCGCCACGCACACGGCAGTCCGGCAGGATCCTCCGTAAGTCTCGATCGTGTTCGTCCCGCCCCGGTGCGCGTAGCGCGCGCCGTGGTTGCCTATCGTCTTGCCGCATCCGGCGCGCATCCCCATGCACGCTACCGACGGCCGACAGATCGGTGCCGTGCGCACCGGCGACGTTAGCGCAACGAGGAGGTTCGACCCACCCTGTGGTGTTCCGCCAGGCATGGGAACGAGCGGCCACAAGCCCGGGGTGCCCTTGCAGCCAGGTCGCGGGAGACCTCTCCCGTGGATTCCCCGACGGCGCGCCACGCGAACGCCAGGGGCATACGTTGCAGGAACCTTTTGCAGGTCATGAGTCTTTTTCGAACCAAAAACATCGAGAACATGCTGGTCGCGAGCCGTACCGGCAGTCTCAAAAAGGTGCTGGGCCCGGTCGATCTGGTCCTGATGGGCATCGGCGCCATCATCGGCACCGGCATTTTCGTGCTCACAGGCACCGGCGCCCTCACCGCCGGCCCTGCGCTCACGCTCTCGTTCATCATCGCGGCCACCGCTTGCGGCTTCGCGGCCCTGTGCTACGCGGAATTCGCGTCGACGATTCCCGTCTCGGGATCGATCTACACCTACAGCTACGCCACGCTCGGCGAGATCGTCGCGTGGATCATCGGCTGGGATCTGATGCTCGAGTATGGGCTGGCCTCGTCGGCCGTCTCGGTCGGGTGGTCGGGCTACTTCCAGTCGCTCGCGGCAGGCTTCGGTCTGCATTTGCCCGCCGCCATCACGGCAGCACCCGGCAGCGTGCCCGGCGTCACGACCTTCATCAACCTGCCCGCCGTGGTCATCATGCTGCTCATCACGTGGGTCCTGTCGTACGGCGTGCGTGAGTCCGCCCGCATCAACAATCTGATGGTGGCGATCAAGATCGGCGTCGTGCTGCTGTTCATCGCGGTGGGCGTATGGCATGTCAAACCGGCCAACTGGACACCGTTCATGCCGTTCGGCACCGGCGGCATGTTCAACGCCGCCGCGCTCGTGTTCTTCGCGTTCATCGGCTTCGACGCCGTGACGTCGGCAGCGGAAGAAGTCCGCAATCCGGGCCGCGATCTGCCCATCGGCATAATTGGCTCGCTCATCGTCTGCACGCTGCTGTATGTGGCGGTCGCCGCGATCATGACCGGCATCGTGCCGTTCGCGAAGTTCGCGGGCGTGGACCACCCGGTGTCGCTGGCGCTGCAATATGCCGGTCAGAACTGGATCGCGGGCTTCGTCGATCTGGGCGCGATTCTCGGCATGACGACTGTGATCCTGGTGATGACCTACGGCCAGACCCGCATTACGTATGCCATGTCGCGCGACGGCCTGCTGCCGCCGCTGCTCTCGCGCATTCATCCGACGCACAAAACGCCATTCGCCGGCACGTGGATCATTGGTGTGGTGTTCGCCGTCATCGCGGGCTTTGTGCCGCTGGGCGTGCTCGCCGAGCTGATCAACATCGGCACGCTGTCGGCGTTCGCGCTGGTGTCGGTCGCCGTGCTGGTACTGCGTCGCACGCACCCGGACCTGCCGCGCGCGTTCCGCGTGCCCGGCGCCCCGGTCGTGCCGCTTATCTCCGCCGGTCTGTGCCTGTTCCTGATGGCGCACCTGCAAGCGACCACATGGGTCGCCTTCGTGGTGTGGCTCGTCATCGGCTTGGGGATCTATTTCACGTATGCGCGCCGCAACGCGCTGCTGCACAAGTCGCGCGACGCGCTTCCGGCGCAGTCGTAAGCGCGCCGCTTGCTGTCCCCCCTCGCGCCCAGGCGCGAGCGCGCGGGCAGGCCCGGCTCAGCCGAAATTGCGATTGATCCACACGGCGCCGTAGCCTAGCGCGAACATGGTGAGCAGCAGCGGCACCGAGATGCGCAGTACCTGGATGACCAGCGGACGCGGCGGCAGATCGTCTTCCTCCGGCATCCGCGCCGCTTCGCGCAACGCACCGGTACAAAGCGCCGCCGCAGCAACGCTCACGACGATCCAGAACGTCTGGTTGTACATCAGCGCGACGAGCAAAAGCGCCAGCGCGACGTTGCGGCCGTGATAGATCAGATTGACGGTAGTACGAAAGGATTGCGGCGACATGTCGGTATTGCGCCGGCGTGAGCACGGATGCTCCACCGGCGCCAGGGTTCTGGTTATTCGTCGTGTGACGTGCGGTATGCCGTTCGGCCTGCCGCCGCCTGCAGAATCTGCGCAGCGCTTATCCTGCCTTAACGGCCTTCGCGACCGCAGTCTTTAGCCTGACATCGCGTCTGTGTTCGCCACGCAGCAGTATCGGACGCGATCTCGAATGGACTGCCGCAGGCAACGCCCGGCGGTGCCCGACGTGATGTCGGGCGCCAGACGAATGCGGTATGCTCCCCCGCATGACTGCCCCCGCGCCTTCCCCTCTCCCCACCGCCGTCCCGGACATCGACGGCGCGCCCCGTCACGATGCGCCGACGCGAGCCGTCTATGTCATCGTGGCGCACCCGCGCTGGCGCGACTCTCGCGTCAATCACCGCCTGCTCGACGCCGCTCGCAGCATCGCAGGTGTCGACGTCAACGACCTGTACTCGACGTATCCCGACTTCAGCATCGACATTGCGGCCGAACAACGGCGCGTGGCGCGTGCCGACCTGGTCGTGCTCGTCCATCCGATCTACTGGTACAGCATGCCGCCGCTGCAGAAGCTCTGGCTCGACGAAGTGCTGTCGTGGGGCTGGGCGTACGGCCATGACGGACATGCGCTCGCGAACAAGGACTTCTGGCTCGTGGCGAGTGCCGGCGGGCCACAGGCGAGCTATCGCCCCGAGGGCTACAACGAGCACGAGTTCTCGGCGTTCCTGCCGCCCTACGAGCAGATGGCGCGCCTGTGCAACATGCGCTTCCTGCCCCCGCACGTGTTCTTTGGCGCGCGACGCAGCGACGATGCCGCACTCGATGCCCACGTGAGCGCGTTTGCCGGCAAGCTCGCCACGTACCCGCAATGGCCCGAGCTGATTTCCATGGCAGACGCGCCCGAGTGTCAGGACATTCCGGTCGCGGATCGTCCGCGCTGCGCAACCGGCGTCGCCGACGTGGCCGGCACCACGAATGCAAGCTCAGGGAGGGCCGCCTGATGGAACACGTACCGGCCTGGTTGCTTGCCAGCCTGATCTACCTCGCCGCGGCGGTCATTGTCGTACCGCTGTCGCGTGCGCTGGGACTCGGCGCGATCATCGGTTATCTCGCCGCCGGGATCGCCATCGGTCCCTGGGGACTCGGTCTTGTCGCGCGCGTCGAAGACGTGCTGCATTTCGCCGAATTCGGCGTGGTGCTGATGCTTTTTCTTGTCGGCCTCGAACTGGAACCACGACGCCTGTGGAATCTGCGACGGCCGATCTTCGGATGGGGCTCGGCGCAGGTCGTCGGGTGCGCGGTGCTGCTCTTCGCGGCGGGCGTCGCACTCGGCGCGCCGTGGCGCATCGCCCTCGTCGCGGCCCTGGGCCTCGCGCTCTCGTCGACCGCGATCGCCTTGCAGGTGATGGCCGAGCGCAATCTGCTCGGCACCCCGAGCGGTCAGGCGGGCTTTTCGATCCTGCTGTTCCAGGACGTTGCCGCGATCCCGATCCTCGCGCTGCTGCCCTTGCTGGCCAATTCGTTCGACAGCCACGTGATGACCGGGACGGCGCGCGCGCTCGAAGCCCTGAAAATCGTCGGCGTGATTGCGGCGATCATCCTTGGCGGGCGGCTGGCGTTGCGCCCGCTGCTGCGCTGGATCGCCAACAGCCGCACGCCGGAGATTTTCACGGCGGCGTCGCTGTTGCTCGTCGTCGCCATCGCGACACTGATGCAATGGGTCGGCCTGTCGATGGCGCTCGGCGCGTTCCTCGCCGGCGTGCTGCTTGCCGAGAGCGAATACCGGCGGGAGCTGGAAACCGACATCGAACCGTTCAAGGGGCTTCTGCTCGGGCTGTTCTTCATTGCCGTCGGCATGAGCATCGACTTCGGTGTGCTGCTCGCGCAACCGCTGCGCATGATCGCCGTCGTCATCGGCTTCATGGCGCTCAAAGGACTGGCCATCTACGGGGTGTCGCGCTGGATGCAACTGCCCTATCAAGAACGGCCGATCTTCACGCTGCTGCTGGCACAGGGCGGTGAATTCGCCTTCGTGGTGTTCCAGTCGGCCGGACCGCAAGTGCTGCCTCCGGCGGTGTCGTCGTTCCTCATCGGCGCCGTCGCGCTCTCGATGCTGGTCTCGCCGCTGCTGCTCGTGGGCATCGACAAGTGGCTGCTGCCGCGCTACAGCGTGACGGGATCGCCCCGCATGGCAGAGATCGACGAGCCGCAGTCTGCCAGCGTCGTGATCTGCGGCTTTGGACGCTACGGGCAAATCGTTGGCCGCACGCTGGTGCCGCAGGGCGTTTCGGTGACCGTGCTCGATCACGATCCCGACACCATCGAGAGCCTGCGCCAGTTTGGCTTCCGGGTGTTCTACGGCGACGCGACACGGCTCGATCTGCTGCGTATCGCGGGCGTGGCACATGCCCGCGCGGTGGTCGTCGCCGTAGACGACGTCGATCAGTCCCTGGAAATCGTCGACCTGTTGCGCGAACACTTCCCCGACGTGCCCATCGTGGCGCGGGCGCGCAACGTCGGCCATCTGTTCCAGCTTCGCGATCGTGGCGTCGAACACATTGAACGGGAAGTCTTCGAGTCGTCGTTGCGCAGTGCGCGGTCGGTGCTTGAAACCCTGGGCTGGCCGGCGGCCGAGGCGAGAGAGGCGGCGATGGCCTTCCGGCGCGCCAATTTGCAACTGACCGACGAGATGTATCCCGCTTACCAGGATCGCAAGGCAATGGTCGCCGCGGCCAAGGAAGGCCGCCGCCAGTTCGAAGAGCAGATGGCACGCGAGCGCGAGCAGCGTCATGCGCGGCGGCACGTCACGTTCGGTTGGGACGGCGAGCGCGCGCCTGACGCGGCCCCTGCCCCGACGCCCACCGACGCACTGGCGTCACGAACCCCGGACACGCCCGCGGCCGAAGACCGCCGCGCCTGATCGCCCGATCTCGATTCGTCGGACGAACAAAAAGCCGTCCCGAGGATTTTCCCTCGGGACGGCTTTTGACGTTACGGCGACAGCCGGCCGGCGATCAGCTGCCTTGGCTGACGTTCAGCTCACCTGCGGCGCGGGCACGCGCCAGTTCCTGCTTCACGCCAGCGCGCGTGGCGCTCGGGCCTTGCGAGGCGACGATCGGGTAGTCGACGTCGTTCTGCGGCACAAGGCCTTGCGCGCGTGCCTGGGCCAGTTCGGCCTTCACGTCGGCGCGGCTCTTGGTCGAGGCCGAAGCGACATAGACCGGATAGTCGGCGTCACCGTTCGGGATCAGCCCTTGAGCGCGGGCTTGTGCCAGATCAGCGAGCACGGCGGCACGCGTGAGCGGCTGACCTTGCGAGGCGATCTCGGGGTAGTTGTTGCCGTTCTCGGCAGCGTTGCTGGCCACAGCACCGAACGAAGCCACGGCGGCGATAAGGGCGATTGCGATGTTCTTGCGGTTCATTTTCTTAACTCCTGTCTAGTTTGCGACGACTTTGTTTTCAATTGCGCCGTCGATGGAAGGAAGTCTAGAACTCGCCGCCGAGATGAAAAACGCGATATTTGTCGAGGAACTATTGCGGCTTTCGATGAGAATCGACGCACCACAATGGGGCAATCGCGCTGCGACGAACACCGCTGCCCCCGGGAAACGGGGCGCAGCGGCGTCGTAAGCGTTGGGCAAACGTGCGGGTGGGGGCTCAGTCGACGAGCGAGGCGCCGAGGGCATCGAGCAACTGCTGGGTACCGCGTTCGCGCGATCCCGCGTCGTCGTAGCCGTCCAGGAACGCGCCCTGCTCGGTCATGACGAGTTGCGTGCCGCCATCATGCGCACGAAGATCGATCGTCGCGAGCGACACGGAGATCTTGCGCGTATCCAGATGCATCTCGTAGGTGTAGACAAGCCGCGCATCGGGCACGACATCGAAGTACAGCGCGTCGAACGTGGACACCATGCCGCTTGCCCACTGCCCTTTCGCCACCTCGCGGCCGCCGGGGCGCACATCCATGGAGCGCTCGAGCAACGTCAGGCCATCGCTTCTGGCGAACCAGCGATCCTTGGCGTCGCGCTCGGTCAGCGCACGGTACACGCGCGCAGGCGACGCGGCGTACTGACGCTCGATGCGAAAGGTCGCATGCACCACACTGCGTTGCGTTGGCGCCTCCGCGTCGCGCATGACCTCGCGGCCCAGCTTATCGAGCGTCTGTGCCCAACCCTGACCGGCACCAGCGGGCATCCAGGCGAACGCGGGATCGTGAACGGTGTAGCGCTGCTCGACATCCAACCGCGTGCCTTGCCCCACTTCCGTGAATTGCGCCGTCGTGCGCGCGCCGAACAGCGCCTGTCCCTTCGCGTCGGTCACTTCCATGTCGATCACCAGACGTGCCGGAGCGTCGATCTCGATGAAACGCCCGCGAATCCAATGCGACTCCCCTTCTGGCGATTGCATGCGCAGGTCGAAAACGCCACCCACGCGGGCATCGATCTTCGCTTCGGGCACGGTGTAGCCGGTCGGGCAAAACCATCGCTTCACGGCATCGGTGCGGGTCCAGGCGAGAAATACGGTTTCGCGCGTGGTTGCGTAAGTCCGACCAACGCTCAGCGGACTCGGCTGCGTTTCGGGTATGGCTTCACTGGCTGTCCTCATGAACTCCTCCTTCGGGCGGCAGGCTGGCCAGATACTCGCCCAATCGGTCGAGATGGCCCTCCCACTCGTGACGGCGCTGATGAATCCATCGCTCGGCAAGGCTCAGCGCCTGGGGTTCGATCCGGCACGTTCGCACGCGTCCGGCCTTTTCCGTTCGCACCAGCCCCGCACTCTCAAGTACGGCCAGGTGCTGCATGACCGCCTGCAACGACATCGCCAGCGGCTGCGCGAGCGCGCTCACCGACGCCGGCCCCTGCGCCAGCCGCGCAAGCATCGCGCGGCGTGACGCGTCGGCCAGCGCCTGAAAGGTCAGATCGAGGGTGATGTCATGGTCAAGCATGTACTTGAGTATAGGCGCTCAGAAAAGTAAAGCAAGGACTTTAGTATCAGAATCGTCAGGTAATAATGTGATGCTCGTTGCGCGGGCGCAGGCGGGCCGTGTGCTGGCGATGGAGGATTTCCCGCAGCGATTGCTCGATGGTCTCGGACATGGCGTTGAGCGCGAGATCGTTCGGCTCCAGTCCGAACGGCTCTTCGATTTCGGCACTGACCGCTTCGAGCGCGAAGAAGGTGTACGAGAGGAAGGCCACGACCACCGGCGTCATCGGGCCGATCGAATCGACCAGACCGAAGGGCAGCAGCAGACTGTAGAGATAGGTCACGCGGTGCAGGATCACGCCGTAAGTGAACGGGATCGGCGTGGTGGCGATGCGCTCGCAGCCGCCGATGGCTTCGCCGAGCCGATCCAGATGCATCTCCATGACCTGCGCGAGCGGCGCTTCGATCTGCCCGCGCGAGCGGCGTTCCCGGAGCCATTCGCCCGCCATGAGCAGGATCGCGATGGGCTTGAACTGCTTGCGGGCGAGGCAGGCCACGTCCGTTTTGTCGAGCAGCCGTTCGAAGTCGGCCTGCGGGTCCGTGCCGCGCAACTGATGGCGCATGCCGTGTACGAAGGCGATGAGATAGGCGACGAAGCGCGACGATTCCGAGGTATCGGACACCAGCGTCATCGACTGACGGGCCAGCGCGCGCGTCTCATTGAGCACGCTGCCCCAGAGCATCCGGGCTTCCCAGTAGCGGGCGTAGCTCGTGGTATTGCGAAAGCCGAGGAAAATCGCGAGCGTGATGCCGATCAGCGAGAACGGCACGAACGTGAGCGGAATCTTCCATTCGAAGACGCGTCCGTGGGCCAACGTGACGGCGATCGAGATGAGGGTGGTGAAAATGAGCTGCGGGGCAATCTTGGGAACGATCGAGCCGCGCACGACAAAGAGCATGCGCAGCCAGTTCAGATTGGGTCGGACGATCATGGGGGAATGGAGGCGCTCGCAAGCGCGGAAGGACTGGCTGTGGGGGGAGCCGTTGCGCCGGGATGATACGCCCATATCGGCCGGTTTGAAATGGTTGCAACCGATTGCAACATCGCTGTGCGCCGCCCGGACCGCTGGCGAAAATCGCATTACGCCGCCTTGGCGTACACCAGGACTCAATAACGATCATGAACGTCCCATACCTCACGCCTCACACCGCCGGGGGGACCGGTAAGCTACGCGGACTGGCGGCCATCGCGCTGCTGACCGGACTCGCCGGCGTGCTCGGCAGTCTGTCGGGCTGCGTGGTCGAACCGCCGCGTCAAGCGCCTGCGGCGCGCGTCATCGTGGCGCCGGACCCGCATACCGTCGCCGTGCAACGTCGCGAGCAGATCGACCGCCGTATCGGCAATGAATCGCGCGACATCGACAATCACGTCAACCAAGGCTATTACCCGCCGCCGCGCGGCTATGACTTGCACCGCCGCCTTGGCGCCATTGCGCAGGAAGCCCGCGACATGGCCGCGCAACACGGCGGCGGCCTGTCGGGCGACGAGCAACGCGCCCTCAATCAGGAACTCGATCAGCTGCATCGCATGATCGCTGGCTGACGTCGGCACGGCTGCCGTGATCCGCAAAGACAACGCCCGTCGGCCGTTAAGCCGACGGGCGTTTCAATGGCCTTGCCGGACAACCGTCACTTCACGGCCAATGCCTGCGCCAGCGTGACCGGGTCCTGGAAAATGCTCGAAAAGTCGAGCGCGCCGTGCCCGTTGGCCCGATGCACCTCGAAGATGCGCCGCGCCAGATCGCCGAGCGGGGTCGCCACGTCGCCCGCCACCGCCGCCCCGTGGGCGAGACGCAAGTCTTTCGCCATCAGATCGGTGGCGAAACCGCCGGTGTAACCGCGCGACGACGCCGCATTCTCCATCACACCCGGACACGGGTTGTAGACCTCCAACGTCCAGTTGCGCCCGGAGCTTTGCTGCATGACGGCCGAAAGCACCTTCGGGTCAAGTCCGTTGGCGATCCCCAGACGCAGCGCCTCACTCGTGCCCGCCATCAGAATACCCAGCAGCATGTTGTTGCACAGCTTGAGCGTCTGCCCCGCGCCCAGCGGCCCGCCGTGATGAATCGCCCGTCCCATGTTGCCGAGCAGCGGCCGCATGCGCTCGACGAGCGCCGCATCGCCGCCCACCATGAACGTGAGCGTGCCCGCGGCCGCGCCCGCCGTGCCGCCGGACACCGGCGCGTCGAGCAACGGTGTGCCCGGACGCGCGAGCGTCGCCAACTGGCGTGGAATTTCCGGTGGCACCGTGCTGCTGTCGATCAGCACGGCGTCCGGCGCGGCATGCGCGAGCACACCGTCCGGGCCATCGTACGCCGCGAGCACATGTTCGCCGGCGGGCAGCATCGTGATGACCACCTGAGCGTTGCGCACGGCGTCGGCAATCGAAGTGGCCGCCGTGCCACCGGCCGCCGTGAGTCGCGCGAGCGCCGCGTCCGACAAGTCGAAGCCGCGCACCGCGTGCCCCGCCTTCACCAGATTCGCCGCCATCGGCCCGCCCATGTTGCCGAGCCCGATGAAGGCGACACGCCAGGCATTTTGTTGCGTTTCCGTAGCCATCGTCTGTCTCCGAATCTCCGAAAGAGTCGTGCGCGTTACTTCAACGTGATCGTCGTGTTCACGCCCGCCGGGCCCGTGCCGCGCGCTTGCCAGCGTGCCGTCACGGTCTTGGTCTGCGTCCAGAACAGAATCGCCTGTTTGCCGTTCGGCCCCAGATCGCCCAGCTTCGACGCACGCGAGCCGGTGAAGCTGAACCAGGCGACCGGCACCGGAATCGGCAGGTTGATCCCGACCTGCCCAACGTCGATCTCGTTCTGGAACTGGCGTGCCGCTCCGCCATCCTGAGTGAACAGCGCCACGCCGTTGCCGTTGGGATTGGCGTTGACGAAGGCGATCGCTTCATCGAGCGTATCGACACCCGTCATGCACAGCACCGGTCCGAAAATCTCGTCGCGGTAGATCGACATGTCGGCCGTGACATCGTCGAAAATCGTCGGACCGACGAAGTTGCCATCGGGCGCTTCCTTGACGGTGTGGCCGCGGCCGTCGAGCAGCAGTTTCGCGCCCTCCTCCACGCCGGCGCCGATGAGCTTCTCGACGCGCGCACGCGCCTGCTTCGACACCACGGGGCCGAGATCCGCCGTGCGGTCCGAGCCCGGACCCACCTTGAGTGCGCGCGCACGCGCCACCAGCTCAGGCACCCACGCGCGCGCTTCGCCCACGAGCACCGCCACGGACGTGGCCATGCAACGCTGCCCCGCCGCACCGAACGCCGCGCCCAGCAGGTGGTTGATGGCCTGCTCGCGATCCGCGTCGGGCAGGATCACGCAGTGGTTCTTCGCGCCCATCATCGCCTGGCAACGCTTGCCCGCCTCCGAGGCGCGACGATAGATATGCGTGCCGACATGCGTCGAACCGATGAACGACACGGCCTTGATGTCCGGGTGATCGCAAATGCCGTTGGCGATGTCCGGCCCGCCATGCACGACATTGAGCACGCCCGGCGGCAGGCCGGCTTCGAGCGCGAGTTCGGCCAGGCGCAGCGACGCGCTCGGATCCTGCTCCGACGGCTTGAGCACGAACGTGTTGCCGGTGGCCACCGCCAGCGGGAACATGAAGCACGGCAGCATCACCGGGAAGTTGAACGCGGTGATCCCGGCGCACACCCCCAGCGGCTCGATCAGCGTGTAGACGTCAACGCCGCCCGCGGCGTTCTGCGCGTACTCGCCCAACTGCAGCGAGGCAATCGAGCATGCGTGTTCGACGACTTCGAGGCCGCGCCCGACTTCGCCTTCGGCGTCGGGCAGCGTCTTGCCGTGCTCACGCGTGATCAATTCGGCGAGTTCGCCGGTGTGCTCGCGCAGCAACTGCTGGAAGCGCAACATCACGCGCATGCGGTTGGCTTGCGACGTATTGCGCCAGCCCTTGTAGGCCGCCTTGGCCGACGCCACAGCGGCATCGAGTTCCTCCGTCGTGGCAAACGGCACGCGTGCGACGACTTCCTGCGTGGCCGGGTTCACAACGTCGCGCCACTGCGAGGACTTCGACTCGACGCGCTTGCCGTCGATCAGCAGCGGAATGGTGGGTAGGGACATGACATGCTCTCCTGATGGAAACGAATGCGAGGATTCGGGGGCGAAAAGACTGCGAATGACTTCAGGGTTCGGTGGAAGGCGGGCTACGGTGAATGACCACGCAGCGCCGCCGGCAATTACAAGATAGGCAATCGCAGCGAGGCCTGCGCCGCGACGATCCCATGACGATCAAGCGTCGCTCACTTTGCCGCCGTGCTCGTCTTCACGAGCGAGCATGTCGATTTCGACAACGGCTGGAAGGCTTCCGTCGCGGGCACCGTGGCGACCTTGGTGTAGTAGTCCCACGGGCCTTTCGACTCGGCCGGCGACTTTACGCGGAATAGGTACATGTCGTGGATCACGCGCCCGTCCGGACGGATCGAGGCGTTGTGCATGATCGGATCGCGAATCGGCATTTCCCGCATCTTCTGCGCGACCACCTTGGCATCCACGCTCTGAGACGCCGCCACCGCGCGCAGGTAATGCAACACGCTCGAATAC